>CAJMLP010000023.1:0-30585 GCA_905214215.1 uncultured bacterium
TCTGCAAACACTTTAAGGTGAGCGTCGATACGCCGTGGGAGGATCTGCCTCCGCGGGTGCGTCGCGCGTTTTTAGACGGCATGGGCGACCAGAAGATTTCGGTCGACTATCAAAAGCTCGATGGGCGCCGCAGCCAGTGGGACACCAAGTTCTCGGGCGTGCGCAATATCCTGTACGAGCGCTATACCGAGACGACGAATGAGAACACCAAGGCGCGCTTGGAGAAGTACATCCGCGAGGAGCCGTGCTCGAGCTGCCACGGCGCTCGTTTGCGCCCCGAGATGCTCGCTGTTACCGTAGGCGGTAAGTCCATTTACGAGGTCTGTTGCCTATCGTGCCGCGAGTCGCTCGAGTTTTTTGAGGGCTTGGAACTCACCGAGCGCCAACAGTTTATCGGCGGGCGCATCGTCAAGGAAATCCTGGAGCGCTTGCGTTTTCTGGTCGATGTCGGACTCGACTATCTGACCCTCGATCGTGCCTCGGCGACGCTTTCCGGAGGCGAGGCCCAGCGCATTCGCCTGGCAACGCAGATCGGCGCGGGTCTCATGGGCGTGCTCTATATTCTGGATGAGCCCTCGATCGGTCTTCATCAGCGTGACAACGAGCGCCTGATTAAGACGCTCGAGCGCCTGCGCGATATCGGCAATACCGTTATCCTCGTCGAACACGACGAGGATACAATCCGTGCCGCCGACTACGTGATCGACATGGGGCCCGGCGCCGGCGTCAACGGCGGACACGTAGTCGCGGCGGGAACGCCTGCCGATATCATGGCTTGTCCTGAGTCGATGACGGGCGCTTATCTGACCGGCAAACGAATGATCCGGGTGCCTGATGAACGGCGCAAGCCCGGTCGCGGCTGCCTTATAATTACGGGCGCTCGAGCCAACAACCTCAAAAACGTTACCGCCAAGATCGAGTTTGGTACGCTTACGGTTGTTACCGGCGTGTCGGGATCGGGCAAGAGCTCCCTGGTTACCGATACCATTGCGCCTGCCCTTACGAATGCCATTCACCGTTCGACGCGCCCTGTGGGTCCGTATAAGAAAATCGAGGGCATCGAGTGTATCGATAAGGTTATCGATATCGACCAGTCGCCGATTGGCCGCACGCCGCGTTCCAACCCTGCTACCTATATCGGCCTGTGGGATGATCTTCGCGCGCTGTTTGCGAGTACGCCGGAGTCGAAGGCGCGCGGCTACTCGCCGGGTCGTTTCTCCTTTAATGTGAGTGGCGGGCGCTGTGAGGCGTGCAAGGGCGACGGACAGATCAAGATCGAGATGCACTTCCTTCCCGATATCTACGTTCCCTGCGAAGTTTGCGGCGGTAAACGCTACAACCGCGAGACACTCGAGGTCACCTACCGTGGCAAGACCATCTCGGACGTACTTGACATGAGCGTGGCCGAGGCGCTGGCCTTCTTTGGGAATATCCCGCAGATCAAGCGCAAGCTCCAGACGCTGTACGATGTAGGCTTGGGCTACGTGAGCCTGGGCCAGCCCGCCACGACGCTCTCGGGCGGCGAGGCGCAGCGTGTGAAGCTCGCCAAGGAGCTTCATCGACGCCAGACGGGCAAGACGTTCTATATTTTGGACGAGCCGACGACCGGTCTTCATTTTGAGGACGTCCGCCAGCTGCTCGATGTGCTGCAGCGCTTGGTCGATGCGGGCAACACGGTGCTGGTGATTGAACATAACCTTGATGTCATCAAGGTTGCCGACCGCCTGATCGATATGGGTCCCGAGGGCGGTAACGGCGGCGGAACCGTCGTGGTTTCGGGCACACCGGAGCAGGTTGCGGACTGTCCGCAGAGCTATACGGGCAAGTTTTTGGCGCCGTTGCTCAGGCGTGACCGTGAGCGTCAGGCTCAACTTGATGCTCAATAAATAGGCGATTCAGTTTATGGGTGCCATCGACTCCTTGTGATTCGATGGTGCTTGCTGTGTCGAAGTGACGTATGCAGCCGAATTGGACATATACTTAAAATTTGCGTCCGAATGCGAGGGAAAGGATATGCCATGGCAAAGGCTGTAAAGACGCCAAAAACCAATGCGATGCGCGAGCTGGAAAGCGCCGGCATTTCCTATGTTCTACATACGTACGAAGACGATGGTGATGAGTCGGTGGGCCTGGGGGTCGCGATTTCGGAGCAGCTTGGCGAGGAGCCCGGTCAAGGATTTAAGACCTTGGTCTGCGTGACGCCGTCCAACGACTATGTCGTGTGCTGCATCCCTGTTGCCGACGAGCTCGATTTAAAGTCCGCCGCGCGTGCCGCGGGGGAGAAGTCCTTGGCCATGATGCATGTGAAGGATTTGCTTGCGGCGACTGGCTACGTTCGCGGCGGCTGCAGCCCGGTCGGTATGAAAAAACGCTACCGGACGCTCATTGATGAGACATGTGTCCTTTGGGATACCATTTTTATTTCTGGAGGCAAGCGTGGTTATCAGCTCGAGCTGGCACCCGATGATTTAATTGCATTTTGCGGGGCGACGGTTGCCGCGATTACGAGAGAGGACTGAGCGATGCCGCAGGAAGAATTGAAGCGCGGAGCTCATTTTGCAAAAGAATCTGCGTCTCAGGCACCCTCATCCGAAGCCTCTTCGTCGCGAGATGACACTGACGACATGGGCTCGTCGGACTACTCCACGGTTGGTCGTTCCGCCGGGCTTATGACCATCCTGACCATCGTGTCTCGCGTCACCGGTTTTATCCGCACGTGGGCAATGGCGGCCGCTATCGGCATGTCGCTACTCTCGTCTTCCTATCAGGTCGCCAACAACCTGCCCAATATGCTCTACGAACTCGTGATGGGCGGCATGCTCGTGACGGCGTTTTTGCCCGTGTACATGGGCGTGAGGCGTGAGCAGGGTCGCGAGGCCTCGAACGAGTACGTGGGCAACCTGCTCGGCATTCTGCTTTTGGTACTGGGTGGCATTTCGTTGCTGGGGACCGTGTTCGCCCCGGGCTTTATCTGGACGCAATCGTTCCTTTCGGGTGACGGCGGCAGCATGGATACCGCTGCGTTCATGTTCCGTTTCTTTGCCATCCAGATTCTGTTTTATGGTTTGGGCTCGGTGTTTTCGGGCGTCCTCAACGCACACCGCGACTACTTCTGGTCGACGTTTGCCCCGGTCCTCAACAATGTGATCGTCATTGCGAGCTTTATGGGCTTTGCGCCCGTGTCCGCACAGTTTGGCGAACGTGCCGGCATCATCTTGATTGCGGCCGGTACGACCCTCGGTGTCTTTGTTCAGATGGCATGTCAGATCCCCGCGCTTGGCAAGCACGGCGTGCATCCCCATATCCATATCGACTTTAAGGACCCCGCACTGCGCCAGACGATTGCGCTCGGTATCCCGACGCTGCTCGCCACGGTGTGCATGTTTGTCTCGACTTCTATCACCAACGCTGCTGCGCTGGTGGTCCAGCCCGAGACTGGTCCTTCCGTCATCGCCTATGCGCGCCTGTGGTACACGCTGCCCTACGCGCTGATTGCCGCCTCGCTTTCGACGGCGCTCTATACCGAGCTCTCTCACGACGCACAGGAGAAGGATTACGACAGCGTCCGCACGGGCATTTCGCGTGGCGTCGCCCAGATGCTTTTCTTCCTGATTCCATTCGCGCTGTACCTGATTGTCTTCGCGCGTCCGCTCAACATGATCTACTGCGCTGGCAAGTTTGATGAGTCCGGCGTGGCGCTGGTGTCCGAGTTCCTTGTTTACCTGGCGTTCTCGCTGCCGCTCTACGGCGTGGTCGTATTGATGCAGAAGAGCTTTTCTGCCTTGCTCGACATGAAGCCCTATAGCCGCTATTGCCTGTATTCCGCCATCGGCCAGGCCGGCTCGGTTCTGCTGTTTGGCGTTGTGCTGGGCTTCGGTATGCCCGCAATCGCGCTTTCGCATGTCGTCGACTACGTGATCTTGGTCGGTTGCTCGCTGTGGTGGCTGCGTCGTCGCCTGCGTGGTCTTCAGGTCAAATCTATCCTGCATGGCGGGTTCTTTGGCCTTTTGCTCGGTGGCCTGGGTGCTGCCGCAGGCGCCGGCGTCATGTGGGCGCTTGAGCACTTTGTCGGGGCACTTGGCGGCTCGATTCTGATTACTCTTGGCTACGTTTGCGTTGCGGGTGTCGTCTCGCTTGCTGTTACCTTTGGCCTTGCCGTCGTCCTTAAGATGCCCGAGGTCTCGGCGCTGATTCGTCGCAAGTAGGTGCGCGTGGCCGGTCACGACAACATTCCAACGCTTGCCGAGCAGGTTTCGCGCGTTCCCACGCAGCCCGGCTGCTACCTTTGGAAAGACGCCAAGGGCGATGTCATCTACGTGGGCAAGGCGAAAAACCTGCGCGCCCGTATGCGTCAGTACGTGACGCTGCAGGACGAGCGCCAGAAGATCCCGCTGATGATGCAGCTGGTGGCGAGCTTTGACTATATCGTGGTGGAGACCGAGCACGAGGCGTTGGTGCTCGAGCGCAATTTGATTGGTCAGTACCATCCGTACTTTAACGTCGACCTCAAGGATGACAAGGGCTACCCCTTTATCGCCATTACAAAGGGCGACCTGTATCCCGCTATCAAATACACGCGTGAGCGTCATAAGCCGGGAACGCGCTATTTTGGACCTTATACCGATAGCCGCGCGGCACGTGAGACGATAGATACGCTGCGCAAGGTTATCCCCATCTGCTCCGCATCCTGTGCGGAGTGGCGTCGTTGTCGCCGTATCGTCGAGTCCCACAAGGGCGAGGAAGACATCGTCAATATGATTTGCGCGCAAAACGGGCGCCCCTGCTTTGACTACCATGTCGGGCGCGGCCCAGGTGCGTGTGTCGGCGCGATTTCCCCGGCAGACTATGCCAAGAACGTCAAGCGTGTCGAGCGCTTTTTGTCGGGCCATCGCAAGGATGTCGTCGATGAGCTGACCTCCGAGATGACGGATGCCGCTGAGGCGCTCGACTTTGAGCGCGCGGCACGCGTCAAACGTCGTTTGGAGGTCATCAGGGGTCTGGACGATCGTCAGCAAGTCGTTTTTCCCTCCAGTGTCGATATCGATGTCATCGGTTTCTATCGCGAGGAGACCATCTCCGCCGCTTGCGTCTTCGTCGTTCGCGAGGGCCGAACAGTTCGCACCTGCGAGTTCGTTCTCGACAAGGGTCTTGATGTTGACGAGGAAGAGCTCCAGTCGGGCTTTCTTAAGCGCTATTACGACGAGACGGCTGATATTCCAGCTGAGGTCAACCTTTCCGTCGAGCTTGAGGATGCGGAGGCGCTGGGGGAGTGGCTTGCGGGCAAGCGTGAGCGTTCCTGCCATCTCCATAGGCCGCAGCGTGGCGAAAAGCGCCGTCTGCTCGATATGGCATCCAAAAATGCGCGCCATGCCCTCATGCGCTACATGATGCGAACGGGGTACGCTGACGACCGCACCAATCAAGCGCTCCTGGAGCTCGAAAGTGCGTTGGCGCTGCCATCGCCGCCGCTGCGTATCGAGTGCTTCGATATCTCTACACTGCATGGCACCTTTACGGTCGCCTCGATGGTGGTGTTTACCAACGGGCGCGCCGACAAGAGCCAGTACCGTCGTTTTAAAATTCAGGCCGAATTGGACGAGGCAAACGACTTCGTGTCGATGTCCGAGGTTTTGGGACGACGCTATGCTCCCGAGCGCATGGCCGACGAGCGCTTTGGCTCGCGCCCCGATTTGCTCGTTGTCGATGGCGGTAAACCGCAATTGACCGCTGCGATCAAGCAACTTGAGGCTCTTGGGCTCGATATACCGGTTTGTGGCTTGGCGAAGGCCGATGAGGAAGTTTTCGTGCCTTGGGACGAGACTCCCGTCGTGCTGCCGACCGGGTCTGCTTCGCTCTATCTAATTAAACAGGTGCGCGATGAGTCCCACCGATTTGCTATCACGTTCCATCGCGAATTGCGCGACAAGGCCATGACGGTTTCGGTACTCGATGACGTTCCTGGCGTGGGGCCCACCAGAAAACGTGCCCTTATGCGCCATTTTGGTTCGATGAAGCGGTTGCGTGCGGCGAGCGAGCAAGAGATCGCCGAAGTTCGAGGCATTCCTGCCGATGTCGCCAAAGCGGTTCACGAGGCGCTCGTTGCATGGAATGCCGAGCGCGCCGAGGCGGCGGCTGGCCATTCCGATAGCTAAACACGAGCCTAAACAACTGATATACATGGTTGCGCGATTTTCAACCATTTATTTCGCCATGATTGCCTGCTGGTTTCGGGTTTTATTAACGCTAAAACGTTTGACTAACCCAAGTGAAAACCCTGCTATCCTGCGGGTTGACGAAGACTGATATCTCACCTCGTCGATACATACTGTCTGGCTAACCATTTGTCAATGAATTCGGTGAACGGTAGTAAATACCGTTCAAGCGTATGTATGTATCGGTCGCCGAGCGCGGCACCTCAGTTGGGTTCGTCGGTAGGTAAGGTATATATCGTCCGCAAGTTGCGCGGGGGCAAGTCTAGGTGCTCCCGAGTAAGATTCTCTATTGATAGGAGAAGACATGGCCATCATCAACAAGGGTATGTCCAGGCGTTCGTTCCTCGGCCTCACCGGCAGCGTCGCTGCTGTCGCAGGGCTTGGTCTCACTGGCTGCGGTGGCAGCTCTAGCGACGAGGGTTCCGCTTCCGGCTCCACCGATTCCGCCAACCGTGGCGGCGGCGTGATCACCGCTGGTTCCGCTTACGCTCCGTCCAGCTTCGATCCCGCCAGCACCGGCTCCGCTGTGGGCCTGGGTGCTAACTGGCACGTCGTCGAGGGCCTCTATGGCATCGATTACCACGACTACAGCACCTTCAACGAGCTCGCCACCGACGATCCCAAGTCTGTGGACGACACCACTTTCGAGGTCACCATCCGCAAGGGCGCCAAGTTCTCCGATGGCACCGAGGTCACCGCTGACGATGTCGTCGCCTCCTACACCGCTTGCGCCGCTTCCGCTACCTATGCTCCGTTCTTCCAGCCCTTCGAGTCCATCGAGGCCAAGGACGCCAGCACCGTGACGGTCAAGACCAAGGTCCCCAACTTCTCCCTGCTCAAGGATCGTCTGGCCATCGTCCGCGTTACCCCTGCCACCCAGACCGAGGAGGATCGCGCCAAGCAGCCGATCGGCTCCGGCCCCTGGATGTACGACTCTATCTCCGATACCGAGATCACCCTGGTTCCCAACCCCGAGTACAACGGTGAGTACGCTGCCGAGGATAAGAAGATCCAGTACAGCATCCTGACCGACCCCACCGCTCGCGTTACCGCTCAGCAGGAGGGCTCCACGCTCGTTATGGAGCTCGTTACCGCTGACGCCGTCGACCAGCTCGAGAGCGCCGGCTGCAAGATCGATAACGTTCAGGGTTTCGGCACCCGCTTCATCATGTTCAACGTCGCCAAGGAGCCTTGGAACAACGTCAAGGTCCGTCAGGCTGTCATGTATGCGCTCGACACCGAGAAGATGGTCAGCAACACCTTCGCCGGCCTTGCCACCGCTGCCAGCTGCTACCTGCCCAAGAGCTTCACCAACTATCATGAGGCTTCCACGGTGTACAAGACCGACGCCAAGAAGGCTAAGAAGCTCATCGAGGAGTCTGGCATCACCCCGGGTGCCATCACCCTGCGCACCACCGACAACGAGCAGATTAAGGGCATGGCCGCCCAGGTCAAGAACGACCTCGACGCTCTCGGCTTCGATGTGACCATCCAGACCGATACCTCGCCGGCCACCTACGCTGCCATCGACGGCGGCGAGGCCTACGATATCCTCCTTGCCCCTGGCGATCCTTCCTGCTTCGGCGCCGACCCCGACCTGCTGCTCAACTGGTGGTACGGCGACAACGTCTGGATGCAGACCCGTTGCCCGTGGAAGGAGTCCGCTGAGTGGCAGAAGCTCCACAGTCTCATGGACGAGGCTCTTGCCGCCGAGGGCGACGAGCAGCAGAAGAAGTGGAACGAGTGCTTCGACATCATTGCCGACAACGCCGTTCTGTACCCCGTTGTCCACGTCAAGACCGTCTCCGCTTCCTGGGACGATCCGTCCACTGCGCCCAACGGCGAGGCCCTCGATGGCTTCAAGGGCATCGGCACGACGAGCATGTCCTTCAGGGGCGTTGCGACCGTCAAGGCGTAAGACTCGCTTGAGTCTGTATGCAGGATGTCGGTCGTTGGGACCGTATCCTCATAGTTGAAACAAAGACCCGGGCGACCTCGATGTCGCTCGGGTCTTGTAATGAGTATCCGTACTCATATACCAGTTGGTCCTACCGACAAAAGAAAGGGGAGAGAACGTGAACAACTTGCTACGTTTGATTGGAAGGCGTCTTGTGGCGCTGCCGATCATGGCATTGGGCGTCACCGTCCTGGTGTTCTTCCTTATGTCGTTCTCCAAGACCGACCCCGCCTACACGGCGTTGGGTGACGGTGCCTCGCCCGAGGCGGTTGCCGAGTACCATGAGAAGTATGGTCTGGACGACCCCTGGCCTGTGCGCTACGTGCGCTATATGGGCGATTTGATCCATGGCGACATGGGCACCTATGGTGCTGCTCGCAACTCCGTTGCCAAGCGCATCTCCACGGCCCTGCCCGTCACGATGCAGCTGACCTTCATCGGCCTTGCCATCGGTGCGGTCGTTTCGTTTTTACTCGGCGTCATCGCGGCACTGTATCGCGACAAATGGCCGGACCAAGTGATCCGCGTCTTTTCCATCGCCGGCTTGGCAACCCCGTCGTTCTGGCTTGCCGTTCTGTTGATCCTGCTGTTCTCTTCCTACCTTAAGGTGCTTCCGGCATCGGGTGCTCTGCCTCACTTCACCACGAATCCGGCTGGCTATCTGGGACGTATGATCATGCCCGCTATCGCCTTGGCATTTCCGCTGACGGGCCAGATGACTCGTATCGTGCGTACCGCCATGGTCGAGGAGCTCGATAAGGATTATGTCCGTATGGCTCGCGGCGCCGGCGTTCCCGAGAAGGTCGTCGTCGGCATCAACGTTCTTCGCAATGCGCTGATCACCCCGGTCACCACCCTCGGTCTTAAGATCGGTTACCTCATGGGCGGCGCCGTCGTCATCGAGGTTATCTTCAACCTCCCCGGCATGGGCACCGCGATTCTGCAGGGCGTTCAGGGCAACGAGGCGAACCTGGTTCAGGGCGTCGTTATCGTCGTTGCTCTCGCCTTCATCATCATCAACATCGTGGTTGACATGCTCTACCTGCTCATCAATCCGCGCATCAGGACGGTGTAGATTATGGTAAAGATTCGAGAGAAGCAAACCGAGCAGCTCGAGAAGGCTGCCTCCAAGGGGCTCAAGCTCGGTGGCTGGAAGAAGATGACGCTGTCTTCTAAGATTGCCGCCGTCGTGTTGGTGCTGGTCGCCCTGACTGCGATTCTGGCGCCCCTTCTTGCCCCCTATAGCCCGGTCGAGATTTTTACGGCTCGCCAGGCTCCCGGCAACGGATTTATCTTCGGTACCGACGATAAGGGTCGCGACATTCTGTCGCGCATGCTCTACGGTGGTCGTTACTCGCTGATTATCGGCTTTGGCGCCACTGCCATGGCTCTGGTCTGCGGCTCGGTCGTGGGCGCCCTTGCGGCGGTTTCGCGCAAGGCCGTTTCCGAGACGATCATGCGTATCCTGGACATCATCATGTCCATCCCGGGCATCGCCCTCGCGGCCGTCTTCGTCTCCATCCTGGGCAACTCCGTGCCGTCGATCATCTTCGCCATCGGCTTTATGTACACTCCGCAGATTGCCCGTATCGTGCGCGCCAACATCGTGTCCGAGTACGGCGAGGACTATGTCCGCGCGGTCATCGTTTCCGGCGCCAAGGCTCCGTGGATTTTGATCAAGCATGTTCTGCGTAACTGCATCGCCCCGATCATGGTCTTCACCGTTACCCTGGTCGCCGACGCCATCATCTTCGAGGCCTCGCTGACCTTCATCGGCGCTGGTATCCAGGAGCCCACCGCTACCTGGGGCAACATCCTCGCCGACGCCCGCGGCGGCGTGCTCGCCGGCCGTTGGTGGCAGGCGCTGTTCCCGGGCCTGGCCATCATGATCACCTGCCTGGCGCTCAACATCCTCTCCGAGGGCATTACCGACGCCATGGCCGCTGCCCCCTCCGCCGCCCTGGATCCGACCGATTCCTCCAAGCGTCGCGAGGCCGACCTGCTGGTCTCCGACCCCGTTCGCGCCTACAAGGAGCAGGCCCAGTCCCTCTCCGCTCGCCTTGGCGCCCTGCGCGATGTCGAGCTCAAGCGTGACGATCGCCATGTGCCCGACGAGTCTGTCGAACCGATTCTCTCGGTCCGTGACTTCTGCATTCAGTTTGAGCATCACGGCGATATCAACGTCGTCGACCATGTCAACTTTGACGTCCGTCCTGGTCAGACCATGGGCCTGGTGGGCGAGTCCGGTTGCGGTAAGTCCATCACCACGCTGGCCATCATGGGCCTGACCGACGATGACGAGCACCTTTCCGGCGAGGTCCTCTGGGAGGGCCGCGACCTGCTCAAGATGAGCAAGAAGGAGTGGTTCGGCCTGCGCGGTACCGATATCGCTATGGTCTATCAGGACGCCCTGTCCTCGCTCAACCCCTCCATGCTCATCTCTGCCCAGATGAAGCAGCTCACCAAGCGCGGCGGCACCCGCAGCGCCGAGGAACTCCTGGAGCTCGTGGGCCTCGACCCCAAGCGTACGCTCGAGAGCTACCCGCATGAGCTTTCCGGTGGCCAGCGTCAGCGTGTTCTGATCGCTATGGCCCTTACCCGCGACCCCAAGCTGGTCATCTGCGACGAGCCCACGACCGCTCTGGACGTTACCGTCCAGAAGCAGGTCATCAAGCTGCTCAACGACCTTCAGGCCAAGCTCGGCTTTGCCATGATCTTCGTCTCGCATGACCTGGCGCTGGTCGCCGAGGTCGCCCATAACATCACGGTTATGTACGCCGGTCAGGTCATCGAGCAGGCACCCACCAAGGAGCTGCTCACTAACCCGATCCACGAGTACACCCGCGGTCTTCTGGGCTCCGTTCTGTCCATCGAGAGCGGTTCGGGCCGTCTGCACCAGGTGCCCGGCGCCGTTCCGAGCCCGCGCGATTTCCCCAAGGGCGATCGCTTCGCGCCCCGCTCGAGCCATCCGCGCATCGGCCTGGACACCCGTCCGGTCTTCAAGCGCGTGCCCGGCACCGAGCACTTCTATTCCGAGCTCCCCGACGAGGTGCTCAAGGCAAATGGTTTGACCCCTCACGCGGAGGTGATGTAGATGAGCGAGACCGCAGTCAACGGCGTCGAGCCGATCATCTTCCTTGATGACGTCCACGTCACCTTTAGGACCCGTACCGGCTCGATTCTGCACCCCAACCTGGTTCACGCCGTCCAGGGTGTAACGATTAAGCTCATGCCCGGTCAGACGATCGGCATCGTCGGCGAGTCCGGTTGCGGTAAGTCCACCACCGCCAACGTCATGTGCGGTCTGCAGGCCCCCACGAGCGGCAAGGTCTACTTTAAGGGCAAGGACGTTACCAAACGTACCGCCGAGGACCGTCGCCACATGGGTCGCGTCATCTCGGTCGTGTTCCAGAACCCGGCCACGGCGCTCAACCCCCGCATGGTCGTTCGCGAGCAGCTGCTCGACCCCATGCGCGTCCACAACCTGGGTACCGAGGCCGAGCAGGAGAAGCGCGTCAAGGAGCTCTTGGAGCTCACCGGTCTGCCCAGCTCCGCCGCCGAGGTTCTTCCCGGCCAGCTTTCGGGCGGCCAGCGCCAGCGCGTCGCAATTGCCCGTGCCCTGTCGCTGAACCCCGATGCCATCATCGCCGACGAGCCCACCTCGGCTCTGGACGTTTCGGTCCGCGCGCAGATTCTGAACCTGCTGACCGACCTTAAGAAGGAGCTCGGCCTGGCCATGGTGTTCATCAGCCATGACATCCAGACGGTCCGCTATATCTCTGACGACATCATCGTTATGAATGGCGGCAAGATCGTCGAGCAGGGCGAGGCCAAGCAGGTCTTCCAGCACCCTCGGGACCCCTACACCAAGATGCTGCTCGGCGCTGCGCCGTCGCTGCTGCATCCCAAGCTCGGCGAGTAGCCTCGCTTTCCCTCCCGTGCGCCCGGTTCCCTTGCCGGGCGCACCTCCGTTGCGATTTCGAAAGGTTGGGTTCACGAGCCATGCCAAGTGCTCAAGAGCTACAACAGCAATTTGGTGAATATCGAGGCGCTATGCCCCGTCCATCGGATTTCGATCTCTTTTGGAAGGACCGCATGGCCGAGGCCGACGCCGTCGAGCTCGACTACGCTATCGAGGCGGCTTCGGTTGCGGATTCCGCGACCTGTCGGTTTTTCGACCTCTGGTATACTGGCATGTGTGGTGCACGCCTGCATGCCAAGTACCTCAAGCCGGTCTCGGAGGAGCCCATGCCGTTGGTGCTTCAGTTCCATGGATATCCGGGTGCGAGCCGCAGCTGGTTTGAGCAGGCGTCGTTTGCGGGCATGGGCATGGCGCTCATCGCCCTCGATTGCCCCGGCCAGGGTGGTCCCTCCGAGGATATTGGTGGATTTGAGGGCACGACGGTCGCGGGCCATATCGTCGCCGGTATCGACGGCGACCCGGCCAACCTCTACTATGTCCGCCTACACCAGGATATCCGCATTTTGTGCCGTATCGTTCGCGAGCTCGAGGGCATCGATCTTACCCGCGTATTTGTGAACGGCGCATCGCAGGGCGGCGGTTTGGGTATTGCAACCTGCGCGCTCAATAGCGATTTGGTTGACCGCGCGGCTATCCTCTATCCCTTCTTATCGGACTTCCGCCTGGTTTGGGATCTGGATGCCGACGATATTGCCTACGAGGGTCTGCGCTATTGGTCGCGTTGGTTTGACGAGGACTCGACTCGTATCGAGGAAGCCTATGCCAAGCTGGCGTACTTCGATTCCAAGAACTTTGCCCCCATGGTCAAATGCCCTGTTCTGTTTGGCACGGGCACGGCCGATATCGTCTGTCCGCCGGCGACGCAGTTTGCGGTCTACAACAACTTGACCTGCGATAAGCGTCATAAGTTCTTTGAGGGCTTTGGCCACGAGGAGATTCAGGACTTTGATGATCTGATCATTCCGTTTTTCTGCGAGGGAGGGGAGGCTCATGTCTAAGTGCGAGAGCAATGTTGACGAGCTGATAGTCCCCGGGCTCGTGGGAATTCCTGGAACGGTTTCGTCAAGGCTCGCAGAATATCGGGACTGGCACGGTGATGTCCAAGCAGATGTTTCTGATTTAGAGACATGCGCTTCGAATCTTGAGATTCAAGGCCTGGCCATTACGGCGATTGACTTTGTTAACCCCTGCGCCCGTTACTCGGAGGTTTCCTTTGAACTCGGTGACGATGCGGTCCACGCTCGTTTGATTGAGCCTGTCGGTCGTGCCCGAGTATCTGAGCGCGTGCCGCTGTGCCTGATGTTCCACGACATTGATCGGCCTGTGCGAGGCTGGCATCACATGACGAGATTTACCGCCATGGGGTATGCCGTCCTCGCGCTGGATGACGATGTTGCTGGTGCGGACGACCTGCAGCGGGGGATTGATTCGACCGCTTTTGTCGAGCGCGTCCGTTGGGGTTGCGCGATGGCGAAGGTTGCGCGCAATCTTGATGGCATGGACCCCGACCGCATCTTTGCATGGGGCGAGGGCCTTGGCGGCGGAGTCGCGCTGGCGGTTTCTGCTCTGGATGAGCAGGGCCTCGCCTGCACGGCGGTTGCCAACCCGCTGCCCGGTGGCCTCGAGGCGCTGTCGTCTCGGGTGCGCGGCTCGGTGCTCATGGGCACTTCGCTCATGGATACCGTGAGCGACCCCAAGGGCCAGTTTGCCGTGTTCAACGGTCTTGAGTGTGACCGGAGGCATATCATCTATGCCAAATACGCTCACGAGCGCATCAATGCGTTCGAAAACGAAGTCGTCGACTTCTTTAACCAAACGTTCTACCCGTGTTCTTTGGCCTAGACGGCCTGGACACTGCCAACAAGAGTGGGTGGCATAGGGTCGCCCGCCAGACAACTAAGGAGATTCTTGTGGCAACTCAGAAATTCACCGGCGTTATCCCTCCCGTTGTTGTTCCCGATACCGAAGACCACCAGCTCGACGTTGCTTCCTTTGAGCGCAGCATCAACCGCATGATCGATGCCGGCGTCGATGGCCTGTTCTTCCTGGGCTCCTCGGGCGAGGTCGTCTTCTCCACCGACGAGCGTCGTCGTCAGATCATCGCCGAGGCCGTGCGCATCGTCGATCACCGCGTGCCTGTTCTGGTCGGCATCATCGACACCGAGACCGAGCGCATGATCGAGCACGGCAAGGTCGCCCAGGAGCTGGGCGCCGACGCGCTTGTCGCCACCTGCCCGTTCTATGCCCTGCAGGGCATGACCGAGGTCGAGGAGCACTTCCGCATCCTGCACGAGGAACTCGACCTGCCCATCTTTGCCTACGACATCCCCGTGTGCGTCCACACCAAGCTCCCCTGGAAGCTCCTTGCCAAGCTCGGCGCCGAGGGCGTCCTGGCCGGCGTCAAGGATTCCTCGGGCGATGACATCTCGTTCCGCTATCTCGTTCAGGAGAACGAGAAGAACGGCCACCCGATGAGCATCCTCACCGGTCACGAGGTTGTTGTCGACGGCGCCTACCTCGGTGGCGCCGACGGTTCCGTCCCGGGTCTCGCCAACGTTGAGCCCGAGGGCTACGTGCGTCAGTGGAAGGCCGCTCAGGCCGGCGACTGGGCTACCGTCAAGGCCGAGCAGGATCGCCTCAACGAGATCTCCCACATCTGGGATGTCACCTCGGGCGTTCAGGGCTATGCCGGCGGCGTTGGTGCCTTCAAGACCGCTATGAATCTCATGGGCATCTTCGACAGCCCGACCATGCCGCGCCCGGTGAAGGCCATGACCGGCGAGAACGTCGAGGCGATTAAGAAGGTCCTCCAGGACAACGGTCTCCTGTAAAGCTTTCCCAGGCACCCGACCTCGCACCTCAACCGTGTGGCCATGACCCATTAGGTCAATGGCCACACGGTTTCTCGGCGATCTCGGGCACCTGGATAACCTTTACTGCGCTGTGACGGCTAGCCTGACGGCGCATTTCCTGTAGTTGTTTTTATCTCCTAAGGAGAGCGACATGGAGAACAAGTACGTTTGCTCCGTCGATATCGGCGGCACCAAGATTGCGACTGCCATTATGGAGTATCCGGCTGACGGCAGCGTGCCCCATCCCGTATTTGAGGCCGAGGTTCCTACCGAGGCCCAGGAGGGCGGCGAGGCTGTCTTCCAGCGTATCGAGGCGTCCATCAAGGCCGCTCTTGAGGCGAATCCCGATGTCGAGGTCCTCGGTGTCGGTATCGGTGCCGCCGGCGTCGTCGATCCCAAGACGGGCGCCATCGCGTATGCCAACGAGATTATGCCCGGCTGGTCCGGTGTTCAGTTGGGGCCGCGTCTGCGCGAGGACCTTGGTCTTCCCGTTGCCGTTGTGGGCGACGTGCAGGCTCATGCTCTGGGCGAGGCCCACTGGGGCGTCGGTAAGGGCAAGTTCTCCGTCTTGTGTCTGGGCATCGGCACGGGCATCGGCGGCGCATATGTCGAGAACGGCCGCGTGATGCAGGGCTTCCATGGTGCTGCCGGCCATATGGGCCATATCGAGTGCTCGGCTGCTGCCGGAATTCCCTGCGCCTGTGGTCGTTCTGGCCATCTTGAGTCGGTAGCCTCGGGCACCTCGATTGGCCGTGTGTACGACGAGCGCTTCGGTCGAGTTGACCCCAGCCGTCCTTCGGTCGGTCGCGATGTGAACGACCTGTGCCGTGCGGGCGACGCAAAGGCGACCGAGGTCATCCATGACGCCGGCTTTGCGCTGGGCGCCAGCTTGGGCTCGCTTGCCAACATCTTGGATCCCGAGGTCATCGTGCTTTCGGGAGGTGTGATTCACCAGGGTCCCGATTGGCGTTCGCAAACGTGGAAGGACTCGGTGCACGAGGGCTATGCCAGCCAGGCGCTCGACCCGCTTCAGGACACGCCGATCCTCATCGGTTCTCTGGAGGGCGACGCGCCGCTCATCGGCGCCGCCGAACACCTTCTTGCGTCGTTGAAGTAAACATAACTACCAAGTGCGCCTTCTGAGGTGCCGCAGATTGACGTGAAAGAGGAGCGAAGCGTACTTCGGTACGCGAGCGACGGTTTGAACGTCAAGGTGCGGTGTCTCAGAAGGCTGTTTTGAGAAAGGTTGAGTCGAACATGACCGTTGATCCTTTGATCCAGTCCCTAAAGGGCAAGCTCGTCGTGAGCGTTCAGGCGTATATGGGCGAGCCGCTTCGTACGCCCGAAACCATGGCTCAGATGTCTCGCGCCTGCGAGCTTGGCGGTGCTGCCGCTATTCGCTGCCAGGGTCTTGCCGACATCGCCGCCATTAAGGGCCGCTGCGAGGTCCCCGTCATCGGCTTGTGGAAGGATGGACACGAGGGCGTCTACATCACGCCGACGCTGCGTCATGCTCGCGCCTGCGTTGCCGCCGGTGCCGACATCGTGGCAATTGATGCCACTGATCGCCCACGTCCCGATGGCAAGACCATCGAGGACACCTTCCGTCCGCTGCACGAGGAGGGCGTGCTCCTGATGGCCGACTGTGCCACCATCGAGGATATTCGTCGTGCTGTCGATATGGGCTTCGACCTGGTGTCCACTACGCTTTCTCATGGTGTTGCCGCTATCGATTGCACCATGGCCGACGGTCCCGACCTGCCGCTCCTGCGTCAGGCGACCGAGGAATTCCCCGGTCTTCCCATCATCTGCGAGGGCCGCGTGCACACGCCCGAGGAGGCCCGCGCCGCAATTGATGCGGGCGCCTGGGCAGTTGTCGTGGGCACCGCCATTACGCACCCCACGAGTATTACGAGTTGGTTCAAAGCCGCGCTTGAGGCGTAAGACGGACCTCGTGTCCGCTTGGGGCGGTATACTCAATAAAGGCAATTGATCGCGCGGGATCCGCTGGCCGGGTCCCGCGCTTGTTTTAGGAGGCACACATGCAAAAGGGAGATGCCATGGATGCGGCGGAGCGCTCGGAGCGCATCCCCGATATCGTCATCATCACCGGAATGTCTGGATCGGGCCGAACGCAGGCCATGCATGTGTTCGAGGACATGGGCTATTTTTGCATTGATAACCTGCCTCCGCGTCTGATCGCCCAGCTTGCCGAACTCGTCGGCATCAATACGGGCGTGGGCAGGCATCTTGCCGTCACCTGCGACCTGCGCAGCCAGGGCTTGTTCGATGAGCTGCTCGATGCCGTTGCCGCACTCGAGGAGCGCGAGATGAGCTGTGACATCGTGTTTCTCGAGGCCTCTGACGAGGTGCTGATCCGTCGTTATAGTGAAA
This sequence comes from uncultured bacterium, assembly GCA_905214215.1. Taxonomy (GTDB): domain Bacteria; phylum Actinomycetota; class Coriobacteriia; order Coriobacteriales; family Coriobacteriaceae; genus Collinsella. Next base: position 17,398 of record CAJMLP010000023.1, read on the forward strand.
ACCGCCGCCGCCATCCCATTGCCAAGCCGGGGGAGACTACGGCCGATGCGATTCAGCGCGAGCGCCTGCAGCTGCAGGGCGTTCGCGACCGAGCTGACATGATTATCGATACGAGCCGCTTGCGCACCTCTGCTCTGCGCAACAAATTGCGCATGGCGTTCTCCGAGTTGTCCGACCAGCAGCTCATGGACGTTCACGTGTTCTCGTTTGGCTTTAAGCACGGTATGCCCGTCGAGGCGGACATTATGATCGACGTTCGCTTCCTGCCCAATCCGTTCTACGATCCCGAGATGCGCACGATGACCGGTCTCGATAAGAAAGTCTCTGACTTTGTTCTGGACCATCCCAAGACCCAGGAGTTCTGGAAGGCCTGGACGCAGCTGCTCGATACGGTCATGCCCGGCTATATCGCGGAGGGCAAGCCACAGCTTTCTATTGCCATCGGTTGCACGGGCGGTCAACACCGCAGCGTTGCCATCGCCGAGGCCACAGCACGTTATTTGGAAGGCGCCCAGTATCACGTGAGCATTTCTCATCGCGACCTGTCGCGCGCCAACACGAAAGCATAGGCCTGCATGTCGTTTACCGCCGAGGTGCGTGACGAGCTCGCGCGCTGCGAACCCGAATGTGAATACTGCGATTTGTCGACGCTTGCCGCCCTGACGCGTGTGAGCGGTACACTTTCGCTGGCCGGCTCCGGGCGGTATCGTTTGACGGTCGCGACCGAGACGGGTGCCGTCGCGCGCACGATGATCACACTGACGCATCGCATCCTTAAGCTCAAAACGGAATTCACCGTTCGTAAATCGGTCTTGCATAAGGTCCGTAACTATCTCATTACCCTGCCCGATCAACCCGACCTGGACAAGGCTCTGGTGCTGCTGGGCATCCTCGACCGCAGGGGAGGGCTCGTCGCTGGTGTTCCCCGGCACATCGTTGCCCGTCCCTGCTGCAGGCTTGCCTACATCCGCGGCGCGCTCATCGCCGGCGGTTTCGTGGCCGATCCCCGCGGCGACTTTCATTTGGAGATCGCGGTGCAGGGCGAGCAGTATGCCCGGGGACTTTGCGATCTATTGGAGCAGATTGGGGTCCATGCGCGCGTTAACGCGCGGCGCGGGTCCTTTGCCGTCTACATTAAGAGCGCCGAGGAGATCGAGCAGCTTCTAAAGCTGGTCGGCGCCAAGCGCAGCGTTGCCGAGATCGAGGAAGCGCGCGCGGTCAAATTGGTTAAGAACGACGTAAACCGTCGCGTGAATGCCGAGCTGGCCAATCAGACCAGAAGTGCGGGTGCCGCCCAGCATCAGCTTGCGTTGATCGATGAGCTCGAACAGCGGGGTTTACGCGACACGCTTCCGGACGCCTTAGCAGTCTTTTGCGACCTGCGCGAGCGCTATCCCGATCTGTCACTGCGCGATCTGGGGGAGATGGCTGACCCTCCCTTGTCGAAGTCGGCCCTCTACCATCGAGTTTTGAGGCTTGAAAAGCTCATTGAAGCAAACAGGCAGTTTGAAGTATCGACTTATATACGGATTTAGCTGCTATTTTATTCTTTAAAACGTTTTAACGTAAATTTGATTTTCAATTTCGAGCATTCTCGTGAAATTCAAGTCAAAAAAAAGGTATATTAGGCGAGTGGTTAGTTTGTGGGCCTCAACGGCGGGCGCTGTAGCTCGCGGGGGCCTTACGAAAGGAGACACAATGGCAGTAAAGGTTGCTATTAACGGCTTCGGTCGCATCGGTCGTCTGGCTTTCCGTCAGATGTTCGGTCATGAGGGCTCCGAGATCGTCGCTATCAACGACCTCACCTCTCCCGATATGCTCGCTTACCTGCTGAAGTACGACTCCACGCAGGGCAACTACGCTCGCGATCACGAGGTCGTTGCTGGCGAGGATTCCATCACCGTTGACGGCAAGGAGATCAAGATCTACAAGGAGGCCGACGCCAACAACCTGCCTTGGGGCGACCTCGACGTCGACGTCGTTCTCGAGTGCACCGGCTTCTACACCAGCAAGGCTAAGGCTCAGGCCCACATCAACGCTGGCGCCAAGAAGGTCGTCATCTCCGCTCCGGCTGGCAGCGATCTGCCCACCATCGTGTACAACGTCAACCACGAGACGCTGACCGCTGAGGACAACATCATCTCCGCCGCTTCCTGCACCACCAACTGCCTCGCCCCGATGGCCAAGGGTCTGAACGACTTCGCTCCCATCGTGTCCGGCATTATGACCACCATTCACGCCTGGACCGGCGACCAGATGCCGCTCGACGGCCCGCAGCGCAAGGGCAACAAGCGTCGTAGCCGCGCCTGCGCCGTTAACATCGTCCCCAACACCACCGGTGCTGCCAAGGCTATCGGCCTGGTTCTCCCCGAGCTCAACGGCAAGCTCATCGGTGCCGCCCAGCGCGTCCCGACGCCGACCGGTTCCATCACCAACCTCTACGCTGTCGTTGACAAGAAGGTCACCGTCGACGAGGTCAACGCCGCTATGAAGGCCTACGCTGCCACCATCTCCGAGACCTTCGGTTACAACGAGGACGACATCGTCTCCACCGACATCATCGGCGAGACCCATGGCTCCATCTTCGACGCCACTCAGACCATGTGCTCTGACCTCGGCAACGGCCAGACCCTCGTTCAGGTCACCTCTTGGTACGACAACGAGAACTCTTACACCTCTCAGATGGTCCGCACCATCAAGTACTTCGAGAAGTTCGTTGCTTAATTTAGCTTTTAGCGAATAGCTCGTTGAGCGTCTAAAGAAGGGCGCGGCCTTATAGGGCTTACACCCTAGGGTCGCGCCCTTTTTATAGGAAATCGTCTGCCGTAATGGGAGGCAGACACGTACGAAAGGTAGAAGCAAACATGGCCTTTACCAAGAAGACCGTCCGCGACATCGATGTCGACGGCAAGCGCGTTCTCGTCCGCGTTGACTTCAACGTGCCTATCAAGGATGGCGTCGTTGGCGACACCACCCGTATCAAGGCTGCCCTGCCCACCATCAACTATCTCGTTGAGCACAACGCTCGCGTCATCCTCATGAGCCACCTCGGCCGTCCCGATGGCACCGGCTTCCAGCCCGAGCTGTCCCTCGAGCCCGTCGCCAAGAAGCTCGCCGAGCTCTCTGGTCTCGACGTTGCCTTTGTCGCCGACACCTACGGCGAGAAGGCTGCCGAGGCTGTCGCTGCCGTCGAGCCGGGCAAGGTTCTCGTTCTCGAGAACGTCCGCTTCGATAAGCGTGAGAAGAAGAACGATCCCGAGATCGCCAAGAAGCTCGCTTCCTATGGTGACGTCTTCGTTCTCGATGCCTTCGGCACCGCTCACCGCGCCCAGGGTTCCGTCGTGGGCCCCGCCGCTTACCTGCCTGCCGTCGCTGGCTTCCTGCTCGAGAAGGAGGTCGACACGCTGACCGGCATCTTCGCCGAGCCCGAGCGCCCCTTCGTCGCCATCGTCGGCGGTTCCAAGGTTTCCTCCAAGATCGGCGTTCTCGATCACCTCATCGACTCCGCTGACACCCTGATCATCGGTGGCGGCATGGCCTACACTTTCTTCCTGGCTCAGGGCCTGTCCGTTGGTCAGTCCCTCAAGGAAGAGGACTGGGTCGAGCGCGCTGGCGAGATGCTCAAGAAGGCCGAGGAGAAGGGCGTCAAGATCCTGCTCCCCATCGACAACCGCGTTGCCGATCACTTTGGCGAGGACGCTGTCCCCGAGGTTGTCGCTTCCGACGCTATCCCCGACGATCGTGAGGGCATGGACATCGGCCCCAAGACCGAGGAGCTTTACGCCGAGGCCGTCAAGGGTGCCAAGACCGTGTTCTGGAACGGCCCCATGGGCGTCTTCGAGTTCGACAACTTCGCTCACGGCACCCAGGCTATCGCCGAGGCTGTCGCCGAGGCCGACTGCACCTCGATCATCGGCGGTGGCGACTCCGTCGCAGCTGTCAACAAGTTCAACCTGGCCGACAAGATGAGCTGGATCTCCACCGGTGGTGGAGCTTCCATGGAGCTCGTCGAGGGTAAGGCCCTGCCCGGAGTGGAGGCGCTTCTCGATGCCTAATCGCACCCTTCTTATCGCTGGTAACTGGAAGATGAACAACGACGTCGCCGAGGCCGCCAAGCTCGCCGACGAGCTGGCTCAGGCTCTGCCCGAGGTTCCGGCTGGCGTCGAGGTGCTCGTCTGCCCTCCGACTATCGACATCACCACGGTTCATGACCGCATTCAGGCTGCCCCCATCGCCCTCGGTGCACAGAATGTGTACTGGGAGGCCAAGGGTGCCTTCACCGGTGAGTCCTCTTGCGACATGCTCAAGTCCGCTGGTTGCACCTACTGCATCATCGGTCACTCCGAGCGTCGCGACTACTTCCACGAGACCGACGAGGACCAGAACAAGAAGGCCAAGGCTCTCGTTGCCGCCGGTCTTGTTCCCGTCTTCTGCTGCGGCGAGTCCCTTGAGGTCCGCGAGGCCGGCACCTATGTCGAGCACGTCGTGAACCAGGTCAAGGCCGGCCTTGCTGGTCTTGAGATCACCTGCCCCAAGCAGGTCGTCGTCGCCTACGAGCCCATCTGGGCCATCGGCACCGGCAAGACCGCTACCGCCGAGGACGCTCAGGAGGTCTGCGGCGCTATCCGTGAGACCCTCAAGGAGATGTTCGGCGAGGAGCTCGCTAACGGCATCCGCGTCCTGTACGGTGGTTCCGCTAAGCCCGGCAACATCGCCGAGCTCGTCGCCAAGCCCGACGTTGACGGCGCCCTTGTGGGCGGCGCTTCGCTCAAGGCTGCCGACTTCGCCTCTATGGTCGTCAAGGCAGGCGAGTAGGACATATGGCACAGCGTCATCTTCCTGCACTCCTGATCATCATGGATGGTTGCGGCCTTGCTCCGGCCGATGGCGAGAACGCCGTCGCCGCTGCCAAGACGCCCTTCCTTGATAGCCTGTACGCTCAGTATCCCCACACCACGCTCGGCGCTTCGGGCGAGGACGTGGGTCTTCCCGATGGCCAGATGGGTAACTCCGAGGTGGGTCACCTCAACATCGGTGCCGGCCGCATCGTGTTCCAGGAGCTTTCGCGCATCAACAACGCCATCAAGGACGGGTCCATCGCCAAGAACGAGGTTTTCGTCAAGGCTATGGACGACGTCAAGGCTGACGGCAAGACCCTTCACCTCATGGGCCTTATGAGCCCTGGCGGTGTTCATTCTCACATGAACCACGTCGAGGCTCTGGTCAAGATGGCTGCCGAGCATGGTGTCAAGACCGTTCGCGTCCACGCCTTCATGGATGGCCGCGACGTTGACCCGCAGTCCGGTGCCGGTTACATGAGTGAGTTCTGCGCCTTCCTGGCTAAGATCTCCGAGGAGACTGGTTGCGACGCTCGCGTTGCCACCGTCTCGGGCCGTTATTGGGCCATGGACCGCGATAATCGTTGGGAGCGCATCCAGCGCGCCTACGACGTCATGGTCAACGCGTCCGATGCCGATACCGACCCCGTTGCCGGTATCAAGGCCTACTATGAGAAGGATCCGCGCGGCGACGAGTTCGTCGAGCCCTTCGCTGCCCACAACGAGGGCATTCACGAGGGCGACGCGGCCATCTTCTTCAACTTCCGTCCCGACCGCGCTCGTCAGATGACTCGCGTGTTCACGGACAAGGAGTTCGACGGCTTTGAGCGCGAGCAGATCAAGCTTTCGCACTTTGTGACGATGACCGAGTACGACCCGACGTTTGACGTCGAGGTCGCCTTCCCCAAGACGTTCCCCAAGAACGTTCTGGCCGACGTTATCGCCGCCAATGGCCTGAAGCAGCTGCACACCGCCGAGACCGAGAAGTACGCCCACGTGACGTTCTTCCTCAACGGCGGCATCGAGGAGCCCAAGGAGGGCGAGGAGCGCGTGCTCGTCGCTTCTCCCAAGGTCGCTACCTACGACCTGCAACCTGAGATGAGCGCTCCCGAGGTTACCGAGAAGCTTGTCGCCGCCATCAACGAGGATCGCGCTGATTTCTACATCGTGAACTTCGCAAACTGCGACATGGTTGGTCACACCGGTGTCTTCGAAGCTGCCGTTAAGGCCGTCGAGGCTGTTGACGATGCCCTGTCCAAGGTTGTCCCGGCGATTCTCGCTAAGGGCGGCTTTGCGCTGATTACCGCCGATCACGGCAACGCCGATCACATGTTTGACGTTGCTTCCGACGGTTCCAAGCATCCGTTCACGGCTCACACCACCAACCGCGTGCCGTTCATCATCGTTGATGAGAAGGCACAGCTCACCGGTATCGAGGACGGCCGTCTTTCCGATATCGCTCCGACCATGCTTACCATGGCTGGTATTGAGCCTTCCGCCGAGATGACGGGTCGCGTACTCGCCACCGAGGCCTAATAGAAAACAAATACCGTTTTCTAGTAAGGGGGTTGTCCACAACCGGACAACCCCCTTTTTTGCGCTATTTCTACCTCGTCACCAAATGGCTGATGGGGGAGTGCTGGGGGTTGTGGTACAGTACTGGAGTTTGAATTGTTCTATTAAGGAGCTTATCTATGGGTCCGTTCCAGATTCTTCTGTTTGTCGTTTGGGCTGTCTCTGCCGTGGCGCTGACGATTCTCGTCTTGATGCATTCCGGTAAGGGCACCGGCGTTTCGGATATGATCGCCAGCTCGCTGTATAACTCCAGCTCTGCCACGGGCGTCATGGAGCAGAACCTCGATCGCCTGACGGTAATTATGGCCGTCGTTTTTGCCGTATGTGTCGTCCTGTGCATGTTCTTCTTCCCGCAGGGTATCGTCGGCTACTAAGCACGAGCCGTATAAATACTTGAAAAGGGTTCCGCAAGTGCGGGACCCTTTTTGTTTACATATTTGTAACAGAGCCAAAATATCCCCACATACTTCGCCCAACTAAAGAAATTCTCGACCGTTGACCGGAATTAGCCCCAAATCGTGCATAAAATGCGCTACTGTATTGCGAAACGTTGGTTCGTTGTGCATAACCAGCCATAGCAACGGGCGGCGTTTTGATGGTTCGGATCGGATTGTCTCGACATGTGTCCGACTGAACATTTCTTTGTCCTATCTCATAAGGAGGATGGCATGGCTGATTCTATGTTCCACCAGCCCGTTATGGGTCGTCGCGCCTTTGTCGGCGGTACCCTTGCTGCGAGCTCCATGGCTTTTCTTGCCGCATGTGGCAAGAAGGGCGGCGACGCTTCCGGTTCTGAGTCCGGTTCGAAGCTGAACTTCTACATCAACAACCCGGTCTGCATCGACCCCTACAATGTCCAGGAGGACCAGGGCACTCAGGTCGAGTACCAGCTCTTTGATGCTCTGACCTCTTATGACGCCGAGAAGGGCGAGATCGTTCCGCTGGCTTGCGAGTCCTTCGAGGCCAACGACGACGCCACCGAGTTCACCTTCAAGATCAAGAAGGCCAAGTTCCACAACGGTGACGACGTTACCTCCAAGTCCTTCAAGCTCGCTTGGGAGCGTCTGGTCAGCACTAAGTCGGCTATCGCTAAGGAGTATGGTCCTTCCGAGGTCTCCTATCACCTTTCCATGGTCGAGGGCTATGACGATCTGCTTGCCGGTAACACTACCGAGCTCAGCGGTGTTACTTGCCCCGATGATAAGACCCTCGTCGTCAAGCTGACTTCCGCTTACGCCGACTTCCCCTTCGTCGCCTCTCACCCGGCTCTGTCCCCGGTTCCCGAGTGCGCCGAGTCCGATGTCAAGAGCTTCTACCTTGCCCCGATCGGTAACGGCCCGTTCATGATGGACGGCAAGTGGGAGGATGGTCAGGAGATCAACCTCAAGAAGTTTGACGATTACTATGGCGACAAGGCCAAGATCGATGGCATCCACTTCCAGGTCATCAAGGACGTGGAGACCGCCTACAAGGAGTTCCAGGCCGGTAACCTTGACATCTGCGACGTTCCCGTTGCTCAGATCGACGCTGCCAAGAAGGATCGCGGCGTGTCCAAGGACGGCTACACCATGGGCGACGGCGAGCGCATGCTGCTCGGCGCCGAGCCTTCCACCTACTACCTGACCTGCAACACCACGGCCGAGCCGTTCAACAACGCCGACCTGCGCAGGGGTATCTCCCTGGCCATTAACCGTGAGGCCATCTGCAAGACCATCTTCAAGGGTACCCGTACCCCCGCCGACGGCATTGTTCCTCCGGGCATCGATGGCTACAAGGAGGGCGCATGGGAGTTCTGCGCCTACGACGTCGACAAGGCTAACGAGTACCTCGACAAGGTTGCTCCCGCTGGCGCTAACGGCGATCGTGGCATTAACGTGACCCTTTCCTACAACCAGGACGGTGGCCACAAGGAGATCATGGAGTCCATCATCGGCGACCTCGCCAAGGTCGGCGTTACCGCCGTCTCCGATACTCCTGAGTGGTCTGCGCTGCTCGAGCAGTACCAGAACTTCAACTATCAGTTCGGTCGTCTGGGCTGGATTGCCGACTACCCGATCATGGACAACTTCCTGTATCCGCTGTTCCACTCCGACTCCCTCGGTGGCGACAACCGCTCTGGTTACAACAACCCCGAGTTCGACGCCAAGGTCGATGAGGCTCGCACTACGGTTGACGACAAAGAGCGCGTCGCTAAGATGCAGGAGGCCGACGCAATGGTTGCTGCCGACTGCCCGGTCATCCCGGTGATGTTCTACACGCACACCATCGCTGGCTCCGATCGCATCAAGCACCTCTATGTCGATCCGCAGAAGCACGCCGAGCTGGGTACCGCCGAGCTCGCCTAAGAGTTTGCAGCTTCCGTGAGGGTCAAGTATTTACGTAGACCTCATGGGAAACATACAGTTCTCCCTAACCTGGGGTAAACTGGCTGATGGTAATTTTGGGATGCCGGTCTGGCGATCGGCATCCCATTTAGGTTAATCCCTAGATAGGGGAGTGGTATGGGTAAGTACATCGTTAAACGTGTGCTTCAGTTCATCCCGGTATTTTTGGGCGTTACGTTGATTCTGTTCGCCCTCCAGAACATCGTGCCGGGAGACCCGATCAAGCTGATCGGTGGAGACAAGGCTCTGTCCCCCGAGGTGGAGCTTCAACTTCGCGTGCGCTATCACCTGGTCCAGGCGGACGAGGACGGCAACGCGATCCTTGACGAGAACGGCGATCCCGTTCCAACGTCGCTTGTGGACCAATACTTGAATTACATGAATGGTCTGCTTCATGGCGATCTGGGCAATTCGTATCAGCGCAAGCTGCCGGTTTCGGAAATCTTTGCTCAGAAGTATCCGTATACGGTTAAACTCGCCGCGTGCGCCATCGTGCTCGAGGCAATCATGGGTATCGGTGCGGGTATCATTTCGGCAGTAAAGCGTTACTCCTTCTGGGATATTTTGGTAACGCTGACCACGTCGATCCTCGTTGCCGTTCCTGCCTTCTGGCTCGGTATGCTGCTGCAGCTGTTCTTTGGCGTCATCCTTAAGGATGCCACGGGCGGTGCATTCTCCATGCCGATCTCGGGTGCCGGCGGTGCCAGCTCTCAGTATCAGGATTGGATGCACTATGTGCTTCCGACCATTACGCTGGCTTCGGTTTCGACCGCCTATGCTGCCCGCATCATGCGCTCGCAGCTGCTCGACGTCATGAACCAGGATTACATCCGCACGGCAAAGGCCAAGGGTCTCTCCAATCGCGCGATCATCATCAAGCATGCGCTTAAGAATGCACTCATCCCCGTCGTTACCTATATTGGTGTCGACTTTGGTGGCATGCTTTCGGGCGCCATCCTGACCGAGACGGTCTTCAACTGGCCCGGTATCGGCTCTGAGGTCTATCGCGCCATTAGCATGCGTGACTGGCCCATCGTTATGGGCGGCGTTACGCTCATCGTCGTCGTCGTCATGGTGATCAACCTGCTCGTCGACATTAGCTATGCATTCCTCGACCCGCGCATCCGCCTTGGCGGTCCGTCGGATAAGGCCTAAGGGAGGTACGTCTCATGCAGGAAACTGATTCTCAGTCTCAGGAGCAGGCTACCGCCACCAAGGCCGCATCTGCTCCCGCCAAGTCCCGCACGCTGTGGGGCGACGCTTTTAAGCGTCTTCGTAAGAACAAGCTCGCCGTTATCGGTGTCTGCTGGATCATCATCGTCGTTTTGGTTGCGCTGACTGCCGATCTGTGGGCGAAGCCCTGGCTCGGTTCGCCGACGGCTTCCGACTCGACCACCATGGCCGAGACGTCGCTGCTGGCTCCGTGTGCCGAGCACCCGTTTGGCACCGACGCCCTTGGCCGTGACATTCTCGTCCGCGTTATCTACGGTGCACGCGTTTCGCTGTCCGTCGGCATTATGGCCACCGCCATCTCCACGGTGATCGGTCTGGTCATGGGCGCTCTGGCCGGTTTCTATGGCGGCATCTGGGATACGATCATCATGCGTTGCGCGGATATCTTCCTGGCGTTCCCGTACGTGCTGTTCGTTGTCGCCATGATCGCCGTTATCGGCCGTGGTCTTCAGAACGTCTTTATCGCCATCGGTATTCTCGGCTGGCCTTCGATTGCGCGCGTCTTCCGATCTGCAATCCTGACGGTCAAGGAAAACGACTATGTTGACGCAGCGCGCGCGATGGGTGCATCTGATGCTCGTATCGTCGTGCGTCACATCTTCCCGAACTCCGTTGCCTCCATCGTCGTCTACGCGACTATGAACATTGGTGGCGCCATTCTGACCGAGTCCGCTCTGTCCTTCCTTGGCATGGGCGTTATTCCGCCTACGCCTTCGTGGGGCTCCATGATTCAGGACGGTCAGCAGTATCTTCTGACCGCTCCCTGGATGATGATCATGCCCGGTCTGGCAATTCTCTCGACGGTGCTCGCCTTCACCCTGCTGGGTGACGGTCTGCGCGACGCCCTCGACGTCAAGATGAAGGACGCATAAGGATGAAGAAGAACAAGAACTATGTGGACCTGAAGGACCAGCCGGTTCCTGAGGGCCAGCATCTGCTCGAGGTCGATGACCTTAAGATGTATTTCCACACCGAGGATGGCGTTGTTCGCGCTGTCGACGGTGTCTCCTACACGCTCGATCGCGGCGAGACCCTGGGCGTCGTCGGTGAGTCCGGCTCCGGTAAGTCCGTGACCGCCATGACCATCATGGGTCTTATCTCGATGCCTCCGGGAAAGATCGAGGGCGGCGACGTTCGCTATCGCGGTCGTTCTATCCTCGAGATGACCGAGGAAGAGATGCAGCACATTCGCGGTAACGACATCGCGATGATCTTCCAGGATCCTATGACCTCCTTGAACCCGGTCTATAAGATCGGCAAGCAGGTGGGCGAGGGTCTTCGTCTGCACCGTGGCTACTCCAAGCAGGAGGCGCTCAAGCGCGCTACCGAGCTTTTGGACCTCGTTGGTATTCCCGAGCCCGAGAAGCGCGTCAATGAGTATCCGCACCAGTTCTCTGGCGGTATGCGTCAGCGCGTCATGATTGCCATGGCCCTTGCCTGCGATCCCGATATTCTGATTGCCGATGAGCCCACGACTGCCCTGGACGTTACCATTCAGGCTCAGATTATTGAGCTTATGCAGGAAATGCAGGAGAAGAACGGCAACGCCATCATCATGATTACCCATGACCTGGGTGTTGTCGCCGATATGGCCGATAAGATCATGGTTATGTACGCCGGCCGTCCCGTCGAGTTCGGTACTGCTGAAGAAATCTTCTACGAGAGCCGCCACCCCTATACCTGGGGCCTTATCCGCTCCATCCCGGAGCAGGCCATCGATGAGAAGAAGCCGCTTACGCCGATTCACGGTAACCCGCCTTCGCTCATGAACCTGCCCGAGGGCTGCGTGTTCTCGCCTCGTTGCCCCTATGCAACCGATAAGTGCCGCAAACAGCGCCCCGAGCGTGTTGTTACCGAGTCCGGCCACTATTCTGCGTGCCATTATTCCGGTGACCCCGAGTTCCTCAAGAACGCTCCCGAGACGTCTCGTACGCGCAAGGATTCCAAGAAGGGAGGCGAGGCGTAAATGGCAGACAATAACGAGCGCACTCCGCTGTTGAAGGTCGAGCACCTCTCCAAGGAGTTCCCCGCAGAGTCCGGCATGTTCGCCAAGCGTTTTTCCAAGCGCGTCGTCTCTGCTGTAAACGACATCTCTTTTGAGATTTATCCTGGCGAGACCTTTGGTCTGGTTGGCGAGTCTGGTTGCGGTAAGTCCACCACGGGCCGCACTATCATGCGTCTGACCAAGCCGACTGCCGGTAAGGTATTTTTCCAGGGCAAAGATGTTGCCGAGATGAGTAAGCATGAGATCAAGGACATGCGTCGCGAGATGCAGTTTATCTTCCAGGATCCTTATGCTTCGCTCAACCCTCGTATGACCATCGGCGAGATTGTCTCCGAGCCCATGACCATTCATGGTGTGGGTACCAAGGAGGAGCGCATTGAGCGCGTCCGTGAGCTTCTCGACGTCGTTGGACTGAACCCCGAGCACATCAACCGCTATCCGCATGAGTTCTCGGGCGGCCAGCGTCAGCGTGTCGGTATTGCCCGCGCTTTTGCGCTGAAGCCCAAGCTGATTATCTGTGACGAGCCGGTATCCGCTTTGGATGTGTCCATTCAGGCCCAGGTTCTGAACCTGCTCAAGGAACTGCAGGACAAGTTTGGTACCGCGTATCTGTTTATCGCACACGACCTGTCCGTCGTACAGCACATCTCCGATCGCGTTGCCGTTATGTATCTGGGTAAGATGGTCGAGGTTTCGGACTGGAAGACGCTCTATAGCGAGCCTCACCATCCGTACACGCAGTCGCTGCTGTCTGCCGTGCCGGTTCCCGATCCGGATATCCAGAAGACCCGTAAGCGCATCATCCTCGCTGGCGATCCGCCGTCGCCGCTGGATCCGCCGACCGGCTGCCGTTTCCATACGCGCTGCCCGATCGCTCAGGGTATCTGCTCCGAGAAGCTGCCTGAGTTTAAGGAAGTCGCACCGGGTCACTGCTGCGCCTGTCACTTCGCGGAGCCGTTCCCGATCAAGGAATCGCACATCGACCTGTAGTCGGTGAACCGTCCGGGCCCGCTCTGGAATTGCCTTTCAGAACGTCCTCGACCATGGAAGCCCTCTTATCCTGTTCCTTCGGAGCTGCGGATAAGGGGGCTTCCTGGTCTGACGCTCCTATTTGGCAAGGTGTTTTTTAGAATCCATTTTGCGCTCGGCCTCG
>CAJMLP010000024.1:0-27415 GCA_905214215.1 uncultured bacterium
TGCCGAGTGTGTCGCTCAGCCGTCGTGACCTGCGCTTCTTTAACGCCTTCCCGCGTCTGCGCATCAATCGCTACGAGGGCGTCATCCGAGCTACCGACCTCCGCGACCGAGCCCGCGAGCTGTTCCGGCGCTAGCCAGAGTGGAGCCAAGCGCGCCCTTCTCGTTCGCACGTTTCCCGTTCGTTTCGCGCCCGTTGCCGTGCCGTTTCCAAGATTGCGGCACCGTTTCCATTCGACAACGCAGCGTTTAACAACGCCGTATCTGGTCTACACCAGTTGGCCCTCGGCCGCATCATGAGCGCCGACAACGTTCATGCGACCAAGGGGGAGCGAATGTACGATACGGGATCGACAACGTTTATGCTCATCTGCACCATGCTCGTGTTTTTAATGACACCGGGTCTGGCGTTTTTCTATGGTGGCCTGTCCAGGCGCAAAAATGTCATCAACACCATGCTTATGTGCTTTGGCGCCATTGGCCTGGTTGGTGTGCTGTGGATTGTTGCCGGCTGGTCGCTGGCCTACGGTGGCGACGGTTCTAACCCGTTTATTGGCGGCTTTGACCAGCTGCTGTGCCTGCCGGTGCTCAACCAGGTGCTGCAGGCGGCCGAGGCCAATGCTGCGGATGGTGCCGTCTACCCTCAGATCATCAACATCGCCTTCCAGATGGCGTTTGCCATGATCACCGCCGCTATCGTTACGGGCAGTCTGGCAGGCCGCGTTAAGTTTGGTGCCATGACGGCCTTCCTGGGCATTTGGCTGCTCGTGGTCTATGCGCCGCTCGCCCACATGGTTTGGGGCGGCGATGGTTCCTTTATCGGCGACATCATCGGCGCGCTCGACTTTGCCGGCGGCGACGTGGTACACATTTCGTCCGGTCTCACGGGCCTGATTCTCTGCTTAATGCTCGGCCGTCGTCGCGGCTTTGGCATGATGAGCTACCGTCCGCATAACGTGCCGTTTGTGGCGCTGGGCGCCGGCCTGCTTTGGTTTGGCTGGTTTGGCTTTAACGGCGGCAGCGAGTTTAAGGCCGACGCCGTGGCGGCGCTCGCCATCCTCAACACCGTGACGGCCAGCGCGGCGGGCATGGTCTCGTGGCTTGCCGTCGAGCGCGTGCACACCGGTCGCCCCACGCTGGTGGGTGCCAGCACCGGTCTGGTTGCGGGCCTTGTGGTGGTCACGCCGGGTACGGGCTTTGTCGAGCCGTGGGCAGCGCTGGTCATGGGCCTGATCGTCTCTCCCGTGTGCTACCTGGCCATCAGCCATCTTAAGACCAAGTTCGGCTACGACGACGCGCTCGATGCGTTCGGTTGCCACGGTATCGGCGGCATCTTGGGCGGTGTGCTCACGGGCCTGTTCTGCGTGCCGGAACTCTCGTGGACCGGTAAGGGCGGCCTGTTCTATACGGGCGACATGTCGCTGCTCATCTCACAGATCCTGGGCATTGTGGTGACGGTCGTTATCGTGCTGGTGCTCGACTTGGTGATCGCCGCGGTGGTCAAGGCGCTGTTCCACGGCAGCCTGCGCGTGGACGAGGCCGACGAGGCGCTGGGCCTGGATGCGAGTCAGCACGGCGAGAGCGCGTATCCTTCGTTTAGTGGTCTGGACTAACAGTTTCAAACGTTCTGTCAGACCAACTCTTAAAGAGAGGAATTCACTATGAAGAAAATTACGGCTATCGTGCGCCAGGAGAAGCTTGAGGTTCTCAAAGATGCGCTGCTTGCTGCTGATGTTCGCGGCATGACTATCAACCAGGTGCAGGGCTGCGGCGCACAGCATGGCTGGAAGGAATACGTGCGCGGCAACGAACTGCTCGTCAATACCATCCCCAAGGTGCAGTTCACCCTCATCTGCGCCGATGAGCACGTTGACGGAATTGTCGACATCATCTGCAATGCCGCCCGCACCGGTGCCGTTGGAGACGGCAAGATTTGGGTCGAGCCGGTCGAAGAAGTCATCCGCATTCGCACCGGCGAACACGGCCCGGCCGCGGTGTAGAATCGACCGTCTGCCATCCGCAACGTTAAAATGCTGCAATGAGGCACAAGACTTGCGTTGCGGATGGGCGGATTATGGGTCGCAATAAATATCCCGAGGAGACGGTCGCGAAGATTCTCGACGCGGCACTGGAGCTATTCTGCGCACAGGGTTATGAGGGGACGAGTATTCAAGATATCGTTGACCGTCTCGACGGCATGACCAAGGGCGCTGTCTATCATCACTTCAAGAGCAAAGAAGAGATTTTCAACGCCGCGTTTGATCGGGCGATGACTCCGATTGTTGAGCACCGCCGCTCGATGCTTGGCGTCGGTAATATGACCGGAGCCCAAAAGCTCAAGCGACTGTACGCTCCCGAGTCCGTTGTTCCACAAATTGAGCTATGGGCACGTATGCGTCCTGCAGCAGATCCGGTAAAAAGCTCGCGCCTACTGGCGATGCAGTACCAGGGCTCATTTGACGAGTCGGCCGATGGCTGTCTCTTGCCAGTGATCGAGGAGGGCATCGCCGACGGCTCCATTGCGTGCGAATGCCCGCGCGAAGCGGCGGAGGCCGTATCGTTGTTGGCGAATCTTTGGCTGCTGCCATTGTTCCGTCCGCTCGAGCCCAAGGAGCGAATGCTCGCTCGCGCACAATGTTTGGCGCAGATGGCCTCTGCGGTGGGACTCGATTTGGGCGAGGAAGTGCTCCAGACAACGGCACGGATTTGGGACGTATGGGACCGTGCCGGGTGGTAATATAGATACCAACGGTATGTAATAGATCTGAGAGGGCGGCCCAGGCTGCCCTTTTCAAGTCAATAAATACATACTTCCGGTATGTATAGGGAGCGAACTTATGGCTGGGCTGAGAGACGTCGGCGTCTCGTTGAAATCAAAAACAGTGCGGTCAATCAGGCTCGCGGAACTTCTGGTTGCGCAGCTGTGCACGTATTCGATGCTGTCGGCGCTGTGCTTTGCGTATCCACTTTACTTGTTCGATTGCAGTGGATCGTCAACGTTATATGGCGTCGTCGTGGCGACGGCATTCATACCCGGCGTACTCGCAACTCCGGTTGGCGGAATCTTGGCGGATAGGGGAAGACATCGCGAGGTCCTCGTGGCCCTTGGCATTGCTCTGATGACTGCATCGCTGCTGTCTATCCCCATGAAGCGCTCGTTGCCTCTTGCGGTCGTCGTAGTAGCGATACTTTGTGTTCAATATGGTGTTCAATCGCTGCTAAAGCCAATGCTCCAAATTGAGACGGTGCGTATGGCGGGTGAAGAGAAGGTTGAGCGGGCCACTGCATTGGTTTCGCAGGTGACCATGGTGAGCAATATCTTGGGCCCTGTGGTCGGGACGGCAGCCTATGGGTGCTTTGGCATCGATACTCTTTGCACAACCGCGTCGGTGGCGTTTGCGATTTCAGCTCTCTTGTTTGGGGTCGCACTCAAGCAAAATGCCTCATCTGACACGATGGGAGACGGCGCGACTCGTACGACATGCCGAAACGATTTTCGGGAGTCGATTCGGTATCTGTTGCAAAATGCATTATTGGTCGCTGTGATTTTGCTTGCGGCAGTTTTGAACCTTGCGTTGGTTGGGCTAACGATTGGCGCTCCCATTATTGTTACAAAGCATCTCGGCATGCAATCGTCCTGCGTTGGGATAGTTGAGGTGGCTATGGGCTTGGGTGGTCTTGCCGGCAGTGGCTTGGTCGGCATTTGGCCGCATCGTTTTTCTTTCAATGGCATATGTCGATATGTTGCGATGATCTGTTTTGGAGTCGCACCGATCATTGTCACGCTACTGTTCGGCGCAGATGCATGCATGCTCACCGTGTTTGTGGTTGGTTCGGCATGGGTCATGGTGTGGGCGAGCATTGCGTCGGTTGAAATCATCGCGTTTGTTCAGCGGGCAGCGCCGACTGAGCTCTGCGGAAAAGTGCTTTCGGTCGTTTACATGGTCCTTTCCTGCGCAATACCTATCGGCCAATTGACGTACGGGGTTGCATATGATCGATGGACACCGGCGATTGTGTTCGCAGGTATGCTGGCGGTGCTGACGTTGACGACGGCGCTGTTTTATCGGCTGAAAAGTCGCTTGTGGCGATTGCCTTAACGCGCTGGGGCACCGTGAATTTGTGAAGGCGGTGGTACGCCGCGCCGGGACGGCATTGTTTGGGCGTGCCTCTCTTTCGTCTAAAATAACGTGCAGACGAAAGAGAGGCACGCCCATGATCAAGATGTTCGCGAGTGACTTAGACGGAACGCTGCTGAACGCCCTGCACGAGGCGGACGGGACTATCCGCCGTGCCATTCGCGAGCTGACCGAGGCCGGCTTGCATGTGGTTCCCGCGACCGGACGCTCGACGCTGCCGATCGGTGAGCATGGCTTTACAGGCCTGGCGCTTGACGCCTGCTGCTCCAATGGCTCCATCGTGCGCGACAGCCATGGCGAGGTGCTCAAAACCTGGACCATCGACCCACAGATCACTGAGGAGCTGCTCAAGGCGTTCCCGGACATTTGCTTTGATTGCTCCACGCCCGATGGCATGTTCTCGAGCGGATCGTTCGAGATGCATCAGGCGGGCTTTAAAAAGGACAGCCCTATCAAGCGCATCGTGATGCGCGGCATGCGTGCGCGTGGCGGGTACCACGAGGAACAGTACTTCGACCAGTCGATCGGTGACATCCTGCGCCACGATGTGTGCAAGATCAACTGTCGCGTGACCTCGCCCGAGCTGGAGCGCGACCTTAAGGCGTATCTGGCCGAGCGCTCGGACCGCGTGGTCAACGCGCCGTTCGATCCGGTGATGTTCGAGATCACGGACGCGGCATGCAACAAGGGCGAGAGCGTGGCCTGGCTGGCGGGCTACTACGGTATTGCCGAGGACGAGGTCGCGGTCTACGGCGACGGCGGCAACGATATCGCCATGCTCAAACGCTTCCGCCACAGCTACGCGACCAAAAACGCTAGCGATGCAGCTAAGGCCGCCGCGAGCGTGACCATCGGCAGCTGCATGGTCCATGCCGTCCCCAAACACATGCTCGCCACCATGCGCAAGCAAAACTCCCGCACCGTCATCGAATAATGTGACAAAGGGACTGCCCCCTCGTCACATCCAAAATATTGCCTTTACGTGTTGATGCACACGGTGTGCAATAATACTCGCACTGTGCAATAGCGCACAGGCTGAGTAACAAGGAGGACGCTTGTCCCAGCTCGAGAAATGTGATCGCCGGTCCCTTCGCTCGCAGCGTGCCCTTCGCCAGGCACTTGCTAGCGAGCTTGCCGAAAGCGGCGACCTTTCGCGCATTAATGTCGCGTCGCTCACCGAGCGCGCTGGCCTTACGCGTCGCACGTTCTATTCGCACTACCGCGATATTCCCGACTTTATCAATCAAATCGAGGATGGCTTGCTGGCCGAGATCCGTGAGCGCATTGAGCTCATCACCGCAGCTCAGCTGCCTGATCTCTATCACAACATCGATGAGCTCGAGCCGGCGCCCGGTTCGGTTGAGCTGCTGCGTTATCTTGCGGCCAACCGCGACTTAATCGGTGCGCTGCTGGGTCCGGGCGGCGACCAGGCCTTCATTAAAAGGATTATCGACACCGCGCGTGAGGCTGTGGTGCCGCGTGCGCAGACGGGTATTTTGGGCCTGGCGCTGGGTACGTTCTTTGACTACTACGTCACCTACGTCGTGAGTGCCGAGGTCGGCATGATTCAGCGCTGGTTTGAGCGTGGGCTCACCGAATCGCCCGAGGCCATGGCGCGCATTATGACGGTGCTCGCTTTTGTGCGTCCCGGCGACCTGTATGGCCAACCCATTGATATCAACGTGCCGGAATACGGCATGAAGCTATTGAACTTGCAGCTCGAGGACGCGGCCGACACCGCCGCAACCGTCGAGTCCAACAACTAAGAGGAGAGACAGATGAGCAAACTCGTCGAGGGCATCAAGGATCGTATGGTTGCTGCCGCACGCGAGGCCGCGCCCGCCGTGGTGAACGCCGCGCAGAAGGCCGCGACCGCGGCAGCCGAGAAAGTTGTCGAGGCTGTTGCCGATGCCAAGAACGCGGCAGGGGAGACGTCCATCGCTAGCGAGCCCGCCACCGCCGCTGAGCCCGTAGCCGCCGCCCACGCCCCCGAAGGCGCGATCTTCAACCCCGAGGCCGCCCGCGGCAACCTGCACCTGGGCATCGACGTAGGCTCCACCACCGTTAAGCTCGCCGTGCTCAACGACGACAACCAGATCGTCTACGCCAAGTACCAGCGTCACCACACCGACGTCCGTGCCTGCGCCCGCGACCTGTTCGAGGGCGCTGCGACCGTGCTGCCGACGGCCCAGATGACCTGCGCCATTACCGGCTCGGGCGGCCTGCTGCTGTCCCAGTGGCTCGACCTGGAGTTTGTCCAGGAGGTCATCGCCAGCAAGCGTGCCGTCGAGACCCTCATCCCGGCCACCGATGTCGCCATCGAGCTGGGCGGCGAGGACGCCAAGATCATCTACTTCGACAACGGCATTGAGCAGCGCATGAACGGCACCTGCGCCGGCGGTACGGGCGCGTTCATCGACCAGATGGCAACCCTGCTGCACACCGACGCGAGCGGCCTCAACGAGCTCGCGGCCAACGCGACCACCATCTATCCCATCGCCAGTCGCTGCGGCGTATTTGCCAAGACCGACGTGCAACCGCTGCTCAACGAGGGTGCCCGTCCCGAGGATGTGGCCGCCTCCATCTTCCAGGCCGTCGTGACCCAGACCATCTCGGGTCTGGCGTGCGGTCGCCCCATCCGCGGCAACGTCGCCTTCCTTGGCGGCCCGCTGCAGTACCTCTCCGAGCTGCGCCACCGCTTCTACCTCACGCTCAACCTGGACGAGGAGCACCGCATTGTGCCCCAAAACGCCCACCTGTTTGTGGCAAGCGGCGCCGCCATGGCGCACGAGTCCAACAAGCTCAGCACGTTCCCGCAGCTCATTGAGGCCATCGATGCCCTGGGTGACACACAGGGTGCCGAGGTCGAGCGCCTGGACCCGCTCTTTGCCACCGACGAGGACTTTGCCGAGTTCAAGACCCGCCACGACACCGAGGTCGTCCCCAAGGGCAAGCTCGACGGCTACACCGGCCGTGTGTTCATCGGCATCGACGCCGGTTCCACCACCATGAAGGCCGCGCTCGTGGGCGAGGACGGCCAGCTGCTGCACACCTGGTACGGCAACAACAACGGCGACATCCTGGGCACGGCCAAGGTCATCATGGCCGATTTCTACAACCACATCCCTGCGGGCTGCACCATCGGCCACGTGACCACCACGGGCTACGGCGAGGCGCTGCTCATCGAGGCCCTCAAGGCCGATTCCGGCGAGATCGAGACCGTCGCGCACCTGCGCGGCGCCAAGGCTTTCCTGCCCGGCGTCGAGTTCATCCTGGACATCGGCGGCCAGGACATGAAGTGTCTGCGCGTCAAGGACGGCGTCATCGAGCACATCATGCTCAACGAGGCCTGCTCGTCGGGCTGCGGCAGCTTTATCGAGAGTTTCGCCGTGTCTATGAACATGGACGTGCGCGCGTTTGCCGATGCCGCCATTCATGCCAAGGCCCCCGTCGACCTGGGCAGCCGCTGCACGGTCTTTATGAACTCGCGCGTCAAGCAGGCGCAAAAGGAAGGCGCCACGGTGGGCGACATCGCGGCCGGCCTGTCTTATTCCGTCATCAAGAATGCCCTGTTCAAGGTCATTAAGCTGCGCGACCCCAAGGAGATCGGCAGTCAGGTGATCGTCCAAGGCGGCACCTTTATGTCCGACGCCACGCTGCGTGCGTTTGAGCAGCTCACCGGTGTTCACGCCGTGCGCCCCGACATCGCCGGCTGTATGGGCGCCTACGGTGCGGCCCTGCTCGCCCGCGATCGCGCCGGCGCCGACGGCATCTCGACCATCCTTTCGGCCGAGGACATCGCGCACCTCACCGTGACGCAAAAGCACGTCCGCTGCGGCCGTTGCTCCAACAACTGCCAGCTTACCGTCAACGATTTTGGCGGCGGCAGGCGCTTTATCACCGGCAATCGCTGCGAGAAGGGTGCCGGCCACAAAAAGCAAAAGACCGAGGCCCCCAACCTCTTCAAAAAGAAAAACGAGCTGCTGTTTAACCGCGAGGTGCTGAGCCCCGACGAGGCCCCGCGCGGCACCGTCGGCATTCCCCGCGCCCTCAACATGTATGAGAACTACCCCTTCTGGCACGCGTTCTTTACTCGTCTGGGCTTTAGCGTGCAGCTGTCCGACCAGTCGAGCAAAAAGACCTATCAGGCGGGCATCGAGTCCATGCCGTCCGAGAGCGTGTGCTATCCGGCCAAGATGAGCCACGGCCACGTGATGAACCTTATCGACCGTGACGTCGACTTTATCTGGATGCCGTGCGTGCGCTGGGAGCGTAAAGAGGACCCGACGGCCGGTAACTGCTACAACTGCCCCATCGTCATGAGCTATCCCACGGCGTTGGCACTCAACATCGACGAGATCCGCGAGCAGAACATCGAGTTCCTGTACCCGTTTGTGCCCTATCATGACAAGACCGAGCTCAAGCGCCGTCTGTACCAGGTGCTCGCCGTCGACCGTGTGGCCGATGCGCAAGCCGGTCGCGGTCGCGTGCGTGGGCCCAAGATCACGCGCTCCGAGGTCGATGCCGCTGTCAACGCTGCCTTTGAGGCCGATGCGCGTTTCCACGAGGACATCCAGACCATGGGCGAGGAGGCTCTTAAGTGGGTCGAGGACCACGGCGGTCACGGCATCGTGCTCGCCGGTCGTCCCTACCATAACGACCCCGAGATCAACCACGCCCTGCCCGAGCTTATCTCGAGCTTTGGCTTTGCGGTCTTTACCGAGGATTCGCTCGCGCATCTGGTAAAGCCCGAGCGTCCGATTCGCGTCGTCGACCAGTGGATGTACCACAGTCGCCTGTACGCCGTGGCCCGTTTTGTGACGATGCGCAACGACCTGGACCTGATCCAGCTCAATTCCTTCGGCTGCGGCCTCGATGCCCTGACCACCGATCAGGTACAGGAAATCCTGGAGGCCAGCGGCAAGATCTATACCGTGCTTAAGATCGACGAGGTGTCCAACCTGGGCGCCGCGCGCATTCGCATCCGCTCGCTCATGGCGGCACTCAAGGACCAGGAGGCCGAGCGCTTGGCCGAGGCCACGGCTGCGGGCGAGGTCTTTGAGCAGGGCGACGCTGCGCCGGTGGCGCCCTCCACGGATGCCCCCGCGTTCGCGAGCCGCAAGTACGCGTTCGAGGCACAGCGTGAGAGCGCCTCGACCGCATGGCCCAAGGTGCCCTTTACCGAGCAGATGCGCGACGAGGGCTATACCATCCTGTGCCCGCAGATGGCGCCGATCCACTTTGACCTGGTCAAAGAGGTGTTCCGCGGTGCCGGCTACAACTTGGAGCTGCTGCCCTCGACCGACCACGATGCCGTCGAGGCTGGCCTGCGCTATGTGAACAATGACATTTGCTACCCGTCGATTCTGGTGACGGGCCAGATTATGGAGGCCATCGAGAGCGGTCGGTACGACCTGTCCAAGACCGCCGTGGTCATCAGCCAGACCGGCGGCGGCTGCCGTGCCACCAACTACATCGCGCTCATCCGCAAGGCCCTGCGCGAGAGCGGCCACCCCGAGATCCCCGTGATCTCGCTTTCGGCCGTGGCGCTGGGCGAGGACAACCCCGGCTTTAAGCTGACGCCGGCGCTGCTCAAGCAAGCAGTCTACGCGGTGCTCTTTGGTGACGTGATGATGCAGATGCTCTATCGTTGCCGCCCGTACGAGGCTACGCCCGGTGCCGCCAACGCGCTCTACGAGGAGTACATGGCGCGCGCCCGCAAGCTGGCGCCTAAGTTCAACCGCCACAACTACACCAAGCTGTGCCGCGAGGCCATCCGCGCATTCGATACTATGCCGCTCGTGGGCGAGGGTACCAAGCCGCGCGTGGGCGTGGTTGGCGAGATCTTGGTCAAGTTCCACCCCACAGCCAACAACCACGTGGTCGATGTTATCGAGCGTGAGGGCTGCGAGGCCGTGGTACCGGGCCTGCTCGACTTCTTCCTGTACTCCATGAGCAACGCCGAGCTGCAGAAGGACGAGCTGGGAAGCTCTGCCACCACGCGCGCTGGCATGCAGGCGCTTATTAAGCTTGTGGACTGGATGCGTACGCCGGTGGAGGAGATGCTCGAAAAGTCCCGCCGCTTTGAGGCGCCCGAGCGCATCGGCACAATGGCCGACAAGGCCCGCACGGTGCTTTCGGTGTGCAACAACATGGGCGAGGGCTGGTTGCTCACGGCCGAGATGCTCGACCTGATTGACCACGGCGCGCCCAACATCATCTGCACGCAGCCCTTCGCGTGCCTGCCCAACCACGTGGTGGGTAAGGCCGTGATCAAGGAGCTGCGCCGTCAGCACCCCGAGAGCAACATTGTCGCGGTGGACTACGACCCCGGTGCATCCGAGGTCAACCAGCTCAACCGTATTAAGCTCATGATCAGCGTGGCCAAGGAAAACATGCGCGCCGGTAAGGGCTTTAAGCTTGAGAAGGTGGCGCCGCTCGCGATGGACGAGGTCACCGGCCAGATGCGCGCCCACGATGGCTGCGTGAGCTGCGGCTCGGCCAGCGAGGAGGCCGTTGCATCGGTCGCCAAGCGTCTGGGACGCGGCATTAAGAAATAACTGGCCTGCTTTGGGCTAGATATGAGACAAACGGGTGGTAGCCATACCGGCTGCCACCCGTTTTTACTGGACATATGTTGCGTAAACGACCCAACTATCACCCTTTGCGAACTTAGATTTCGGAAGTATGCGGCAAAATCTGAATAGGCCGAGCACATCGGATATGTCCAAGCTCTGTACCTGCGGTTTTATTGGTGAAAAACCACGTTGTGCTCAAGAGTCCCGGAATTTGCCGCATACTTCCGAAAATGACGTCTCGGTGGCACCAAAAACTGCCCTCGGAACCCTGAGATAATGAACATATGTAGCCGTTTGCCGCGAAATACCGCCCGTTTATAGAACCCACCCCCAACGCGCGTCATCCTTACGGTTGAATAAATACACATCTATGGAATTACGTAAGAGAGGACCGTCCCATGAGCTACAAGACCGTTTGTGTTGCCGGCGGCGGCGTGTTGGGAAGCCAGATTGCCTTTCAGGCTGCCTACTGCGGCTTTGATGTAACGATTTGGCTGCGCAGCGAGGGCAGCATCGGCCGCACCCAGCCCAAGATCGATCACGTGCGCAAGGAGTACATCGCGGCAATCGAGGGCATGGCGGACGGTACGGGCGAGTGGTGCGCCGGTATCGCCGATGGCACCCAGCCCTTCGACAAGGAAGCGGCGCTCGCCGCCGTCGAGCGTGCCTGCTCCACACTCAAGCTGGAGCTCGATCTTGCCAAGGCCGTGGCCGACGCTGACCTGGTCATCGAATCTATGGCCGAGGACGCCCAGGCAAAGATTGACTTCTACAAGAAACTCGCCCCGGTACTCCCGCAAAAGACCGTCGTCGTGACCAACTCCTCCACGCTGCTGCCGAGCACCTTTGCCAAGTACACCTGCCGTCCCGAGAAGTACCTGTCGCTGCACTTTGCCAACTCTATCTGGAAGAACAACATGACGGAGGTCATGGCACAGGACCAAACCGACAAGCGCTACTTCGACGAGCTCGTCGACTTTGCCAACGACATCCGCATGATTGCCCTGCCCGTCAACAAGGAAAAGAACGGCTACCTGCTCAATTCCATGTTGGTGCCGTGGCTGCTTTCGGGCCTTGACCTGTATGTCTCGGGTGTGAGTGACCCCAAGAGCATCGACCTCGCGTGGACGCGCGGCACCGGCGCTCCCAAGGGCCCGTTCCGTGTATTCGACACGGTAGGTATCCAGACGGCCTACAACATCGTCATGCAGTATCAGAAGGTTCCGGGCCTGGTGAGCCCGCTGCTCAAGAAGATGATGATGCCCTACAGCTTTAAGGCTATGGCGTCCGTCCTCAAGAAGATGCTCGACGAAGGCAAGCTGGGCGAAAGCTCGGGCGAGGGCTTCTTTACGTACTAAAAATGATCTCTCGGGGACGGAAGCGTTGAGGATCTACGGTAGTATGCGACAAGATCTGAATAGGTTGAGCAAGAGCTGTAGCGCGCGTTGACGTTTGCCCAATAGAACGCAAAAATGCACCGTTCGCCGATACTCCTCTCGCGAGTGGTTGCCATATGGTTTGATGTTGGAAACATATGATTGCCGACAGGCCGTAGGTGACATTCGCCATGATATCGGAGGTACCAAGTATGTTTCGTGCTCCGTTAAACAAGTATCGGGCTGGTTAATATGGGCCGCCGTACTATCTCGATAACCCTTGCAGTGGTTTGCCTAGCTGTGCTCCTGGGCGCTACAGGGCAACTCGCCATAAGTCGAGAAACATCCTATATGCAGGAATGCGTTTCCGAAGGCTTTGCCATTGATGGTTACTATCGTGATGACAAAACAAGTCTGGAAACCCTGGCCTTTCTTGAAGAGGATAACCATCGGTGGCAACTGGTCGGCAAAGGCGGCGACTGCGTTGATGGGCAGTTTAAGCGTACGGATGACCCCAACATCCTGATATTAAAGAATGAAAACGGCGAAAAATTCGGTACGGTACACGTGGCGTATATTTCGCGCCGACGCGATCAGGGTTGGCTCTACCTGTTTAGAGATACCAAGGTGACCCGTTTTAATCTGGCGAGCGCCGATCCGGCGTTTATAGTGGAGTCTGGCGATGTCGATACGGACAGCTGATTCACGGCAATAAATCAGCGAGCGGGGCGCGGCCATGGACCGCGCCCCGCTATTTGCTCGTGGCCCGCGTCACGTCTGCGCCAAGTCGTGACTCGCGGCTGCGCGCATCCATCCCACGTCGCGTATTACTGCACATCAAACTCCACGCGATCGAGCTCGGGCACATTGAGGTCGATGAGCTTGCGGGCGACGCGGCGGTCGTGTGCCCCGAGCGCCTCGCTTGTCGTCACATGGGCGACAATCTCGCGCTCGACAATGCCCTCCTCGTCGTCTTCGGTGGCCGAGGTCTCGACGGCGACGGTGTAATCCTTAAAGCCCGGCAGCACCGCCGCAAGCTCGCGCGTGGTTTCGGTGACGCCGTAGCCGTCCTGCACGCCGGCCTGCGCCGAGCCAATAGACCCCGCCGTCATAACGATGCAGGGGATGGCAAAGACTATCGTGCCCACAATGATGCGGCGGCGCACCTTGTGTGACAGCTCATCGACCTCGGCGTTTTCCTCGGCGGTCACAATGCCGTCGCCGTTGAGGTCGCGCTTGAGCGGCACGCGCAAAAGAAGCAGCACGGCTTCGGCAGCCAGTGCGATAAAGACCACGTTGATGCCAAACTCGTAGAGGGCCGAGAGAAACAGCGACCCGCTCGCGATGGCGATGCCATAGCCCGCCGCGCACAGGGGCGGCATGAGCGCGGTCGCCACGGCCACGCCGGCGATGAGCGTGGCGGGTTCCTGGTCGCGCGAGTTGCCCAGTCCGCCCGCAAAGCCGCCCGCGAGCGCGACGGCAAGGTCCCACACAGTCGGTGTCGAGTTGTCGATGATGGCGGCCGTGGTGGTGCCAAGGGGCGAGAGCTTAAAGTACAGCGTGGACGTGATTAGACAAAAGACCATCTGCAGCGCGAGGCCGGCAATTGCCTCGACGGCAATCTCGCGGTCGAGCGTGGCAATGCCGTATGCCATGGCAAGGACCGAGCCCATGAGCGGGCAGATGAGCATGGCACCTACAATGGCGATGTCCGAGTCGATATCGAGGCCGATGCTCGCGATTAACATGGCAATGATCAGGATGCACAGGTGAGAGCCAGTCAGGCGCGCCCCGTTTACGAAGCGCTTGCGAATCACGTGATAGGGCGCGCGTCCCTCGCGTATGTTGAACGCCTGCTTAAGGAAACGGGTGGCATTCTCCATGGCCTCGCTGTGTGCAGGGCGTATACCGTGACGACGATGATGACGCTCGCGCAGCCGCTTGATCTGTTGTTTGTCGAGTTCCATGCTTACCTCGTTTAGCTTCTGAGCCGCTTCTTGCGTCTGTCGTCTTTACTCTACACCGCGTTAGGCGAGGTGTCAGACAAGGTTTGTTGACCTGGAAGTCAGGCCAATCGACATGGCTAAAACGCCGTGAGGATCATAAGAGTCAAATAGACAAAAAAGCGCGGGGCCGGTTTGATTCCGACTCCGCGCTCTGCGCTGGTGCGTTGTTGTTCGGCCTACCCCAGCAGGCTCAGACCAACAGAGACAAACGCCAGGATAACGCCGACGATGGACTCGCCGCCGAGCAGGCCGCTGGCGACGACCAGCCCCTGCTCCTGGAAGGCGGCGTCCTTGGCGGCCTTCTCCTCGTCCGAAAGACCGGCAGTGGCATCGCGGTGTGCGGCCCACTTGTCGTAGGCAAGCTTGACGCAGGAGCCCAAGAAGGCCGTGAGCGACATGTAGAACGGCAGGTACACGCCTAGGCCGATCATCATGGCCGGAATGCCGAGCCAGTACATGACGATGCCGGCGATAAAGCCGCCTGCGAACCACGGCACGCTCGGGATGCCCGAGACCATGGTGGCGACGACGCTTGCCTGCGCGGCCACAAAGCTCTTGTCGGGGCCGAAAGCATCCGGACCATAGGCGGTGACGAGCGCGACCATGACGGCAGCGGCGACCAGGGCGCCCACGATGCCGCCGATGGCCTGGCCGATCCACTGCGCACGCGGGTTGGTGCCAAGCACGGCGCCGGCCTTAAAGTCGTTCATGACGTCGCCCGCAAGGCCGCATGCCACGGCCACGATGCCGGCGATAAAGAACAGCTTGACCTGGGCGATCTGTGCGAAGGCAGCCACGATGAGCATGACGATGAGGCCGAAGATCTCCATGGGGTCGATGCCCGTCTGGCCGCAGCTCTGCGCGCTCATGATGGTGGTGACAAAGGTGAACAGCGTGACGATGACGGCCGGGACGGGGCCAAGGTCGAGCGCGATGGCGACGATCACGGCGATGGCGGCAGTACCCAGGCCGATGATGCCGGCGTCGAGCTTAAGCGAGCCCGAGATGAGCGACTGTTCGTCGGTGTCGCTGGAGCTGTCGGCGGCGAGGCCGCGGGCGATGCCGGCGACCTGCGGCAGGATGTCCTTGAGGACGACGGCGACGCCAAAGCCCATCATGAGGCCCATGCCGAGCGATTTGACGATGCCCTGCGCAGTCACAACGTCGAATAGACCGGCAGCGGTGCCGCCCACGATGATGCCAAAGTTACCTAGCAGCGCGCCGGCAAACCAGAAGGCAACCGGGGCGAAGCCAACCAAAAAGCCGATGGAGAGCAGCATGGGCGAGTTATAGATGGCAAAGGTCACGCCGGGGATATTGAGCGTGCACAGCATGCTGGGCACCACGCCCAGAGCGTCGCGAAGCACGCTGTAGATGCCTGCGATGGCCATGGAGCCAAAGAGCTGCTTGCCGGTCTTGCCGCCGGCCTCGGTGGCGCGCAGTGTCTGAGCTGCGGCATTGCCGGTGGGAAACTCCAGCGCGGCGTCCACGATAAAGTGGCGGTGGATGAGCGCCGTTGCCAGCAGGCCCAAGATGGTGCCGGCGAGTGCCACGATAAACATGTCGAGCCAGCTGATCTGGTCGGCATAGCCCAGCATCCAGGCGCCCGGGATGGTAAACGCCAGGCCGCCGGCGACCATGGCGCCCGCGGACATGATGGTGTGGGTGACGTTGGCCTCGTTGAGGCTGGCGTTGCCCATGAGCTTCAGGAAGAACAGCGAGATGACGGCAGCGAAAATAATCGGCCAGGGGAGTGCACCCATCTTGAGGGCCGTGTAGGCCGAGCTTGCCGTGATGATCACGCAGCCAAGGACGCCGATGACGACGCCGCGCAGCGTGAGTTGCCCGCGCATCGAAGCGCGGTTCGAGGGATTGCTCATATAGAACTCCTTTGCGTATATCCGCTTCCCCCGGGAGCGCCGCTACGGATACGGCGCGGGAAGTCGGGTTACCAAGGGCCGCCGCGTGAGCTCGCAAACGACCGCGCACCAGTATAGCGGCACGGCAGTTAATTTGGGACTGGGCTTTTTTAGCTATCCCAAGCGAAGCCGAAGGATGATTATTCTGGGACGGGGATTTAAAAATCATCAGGTACGCAATGATTTTTAAATCCCCGTCCCAGAATAATCATCGGGATATACTGCTGGGCAGACGAAAGGAGCGCCGACGATGCTTAATGGGTGCGCATATATATTGACGGTCGACGTGGGCAACACGTTTATTCGCTTTGGCCTGTTTGCAGAGGATTCGGCCGCGGCGCAGGAATGTCCGCTTGCGACATGCGAGATCACGACGCCGTCGAGCATTACGGCCGACGAAGCGCGCATGCGACTTGTGCAGGTCATGGGCGCGCTCGCCGCCGATGCAGGTGTGCCCGGGGTGCTTGCACCCGCCGCGGCCGTGCTGAGCTGTGTAGTCCCGGCGCTCGAGCGCCCGTGGAAGGCGGCACTTTCCCGCACCTGCACGGGGCGCGTGCTCACCGTGGGGCCGGGACTTAAGACCGGCATACCCGTGCACTACGACGATCCGGCCGAGATCGGCCCCGACCGCATCGCCGATGCCGTGGCGGCCCGCGCCGTCTACGGCTCGCCGTGCATCGTGATTGACCTGGGCACGACGACCAATATCGAGGTCATCGACGCGCACGGTACCTTTGTGGGCGGCGTTATCGCGCCAGGCCTGGCCCTCGGCGCCCGTTCGCTTTCGGCGGCAGCAGCGCGCCTACCCCAGGTTGAGCCCTCGGCGCCAACGCACGTCATCGGCCGCAACACGCGCGAGGCCATGCGCTCGGGTGTGGTTTTGGGCGAGGTAGCCCGCATCGACGGAATGCTCGACATGGTGCTTGCCGAGATGCGCGCGACCAAGGCCGCGGGGGAGGGCGATGTGCCCATCGTCATTACCGGCGACGATGCCGAGGCACTTGCGGCGCTGGTCGGCCATAGCCTGACGGTAGACGACGCGCTGACGTTGCGGGGTCTCGCCGAGCTCTACCGCATCAACCAAAAGCCCCGCCGCGCGTAGGGCGAGGGGCTGGTGGGATAAGCGCCCCTACCTTTCACCTGCTACAATGGGCCAAACTATTGCGATTGCGGAGGTGTCTGCCATGTCGGACGATCTTCATCAAACCGCGTCGGGCAAGCGCCGCGACGTTATTAGCTGGGACGAGTTCTTTATGAGCGTGGCCATCGCCGCGCAGCGCCGCAGCAAGGACCCCAACACGCAGGTGGGAGCGTGCATCGCCAGCACCAACCACCGCATCCTTTCGGTGGGTTACAACGGCACGCCCTCGGCGCTCAACGACGACTTTTTCCCGTGGGGTACGAGCGATGACCCGCTGCAGGACAAGCACAACTACGTGGTCCATGCCGAGGCCAACGCCGTGCTCAACTACCGTGGCTCGCTCAAGGACCTCGAGGGTTCCACGGTTTACGTCACGCTGTTCCCGTGCCACGACTGCGCCAAGATCCTGGCGCAGGTGGGCGTGGGCGAGGTCGTCTACCTGGACAATAAGTATGCCGACACCGATGACGGCCGTATCAGCCGCCGCATTCTCGACTCCTGCGGCATCAGCTACCGCCAGGTCATCGTCGATGTCCAGATTGGTACCGGGGGACAGGCTCGGCAGTAGCGCGTGCCAACGCCAGCTGGCGGCAAAACAGCCAAAAGAGCCCCGTCCCAAATTGACTGCTCGTGAAAGTCGTGTCCGCACGCATGGCTGGCGCCTAAGCGGGTACATGGCTGTAGTAACATAGCCCCTGTCCGCGGGCGTGCCCGCGTTATTGTGAGAAAGGAGCCCCTGTGGCTGTTAACGAAGAGCTGCTTAAGAAGGTTCTTGAAGAGATTCGCCCCAACCTGCAGGCCGATGGCGGCGATATGGAGTATGTGGGCGTCGACGACGAGGGTGTTGTCAAGCTGGAGCTGCAGGGCGCCTGCGCCGGCTGCCCCATGAGCTCGCTAACCCTTTCCATGGGTATCGAGCGCATCCTGAAGGAGCATGTGCCCGGCGTTACCCGCGTTGAGCAGGTCAATGCTTCCGGCGAGGCCGAGGACCTGTACGACGAGTACGCGCCGTTCTAAGACGCGAAAGCTGCGGACGGTACGCTCCGCATAGACGTTACGTCCAAATATGCGGCTGCGAGCGTAAGGCCCGCGGCCGCATTTGTATGTAGGGAGCAGGGGATCGATATGCTCAACGACCTCTACCATATGCTTGATCCCGTCGCGATCTCGGCGGGCCCCATCACTATCTACTGGTACGGCCTGGCCTACGTGGTCGGCGCCCTGCTCACGGCGGTCGTTATGTACCGCACGCAGCGTCGTTGGGGCTTCGACATTACGATCGATGACCTGACGAGCGTCGTGGTCGGCGCGGTCTTTGGCCTCATCATCGGCGCGCGCCTGTTTTACGTCATCTTTTACGGCGATGGCTACTATTGGACCCACCCGCTCGAGATCTTTGCCACCAACGAGGGCGGCATGAGCTTCCACGGCGGCCTGGTGGGCGGCATCTTGGGCGGCATCATCGTGTGCCGCATGTATAAGCTCGACGCCTGGACCGTCGCCGACCTTGCCGTGATCGGCGCCCCGCTGGCCCTGTGCCTGGGCCGTTGTGCCAATTTCGTCAACGGCGAGCTGTGGGGTAAGCCGACCGATCTGCCTTGGGGTGTGGTCTTTGGCGGCACTGCGGGCGATATGCCGCGCCATCCCTCCCAGCTCTATGAGGCGTTTCTTGAGGGCGTCGTGCTCTTCTGTTTTTTGCAGGTGCTCAGCCGCAAAAAGCCGCTGCTGCCCCAGGGTACGTTTATGGGCGTGTTCGTGATGGGGTACGGCATCGTCCGCTTTCTCGTTGAGTTTGTGCGCGTGCCCGATGCGCAGCTGGGCTATCTGCTGGGCGGCGTCATCACCATGGGTCAGCTGCTGAGTTTGCCGCTCGTAATCGCTGGCCTGGCGCTCATCATCTTCGCCCGACACCGCAACCGTCCCCAGCGCATCTACCTGGACGCCTAATCACCAAAACCACCACAAAGGGGACAGGCACCTTTGTGGTGGTTTGCTGGGCAACGATGACAGAACCGTAACGTTTTCCCAGATAAAACCTGCCAAAATAAACCTGTCCCTTTTTGGCGGGTTTCTAGAAAGGCTCTTTGGACTGTGAAGGATTCCGACCTCTCCACAACGGCTGCGCGCGACGCTGCCCGCATCGTCTGGTTTAAGCGCTACCCCGCCAAGCAGACGCTCATCGCATTTCTGCTCGCGCTGTTGGCGACCACGGCGTTTTCCATCGATCCCGCGCCGGTCTCGAGCAACGCAGTCTTGGCGATTGACCCCAAAGCCTCGGGCATGCTGTACGTGTGCTACGAGGTGCTCCTCTCGTTTGCCGGCCATACCGACGCGGTCATGCTGCTTGCGCTTGCCTGCCTGCTCACTCTGCCGTTTCGCTACGTATTCTTTGGCCGCGGCGATGCTTGGCGTCCTTCGGTGATCCTTCCGTCGCTGTTCTTTGCCGTCTGCATGGTGTTTGGCCGCAGCTACGACCTCACCGATTCTGCCGAGATCGTACTCGGCGACAAGGCCCGCATCATCTGCGCCTGGATAGGCGGTGCGGGCTGGATGCTCTTGGCGGTCGTTGCCTTCTACCTGGCTTTTGAGTGTCTAGATTGGCTGAGCTCTCGGCGCATTCCGTTTTCCGAAGCGCACTTTGGCCGCGTATGGCGTGTGGCTCACGCCGTGCTCTCGGTCCATCCCTTTGCCGGGCCCTTCCTGGTGCTTGTGATCGCCTGGGCGCCCACGCTTATCGCTTCGCTGCCCGGCCTTTTTATGGGAGATACGGGTGCGCAGATTCGCCAGTGGTTCAACTACCCCAACGGCACGAGTGACTACCTGCGTCTGCTCAATCCCAATGTGTTGCTCAACGGACATCACCCCGTGGTGCACACGGCTATCATCGGTTCGTGCGTCCAGCTGGGGCTTTCACTGTTCAACAGTGCCAACGCAGGTCTTGCCATCTACACCTGCGCTCAGTTCGTCATCACGGCCGCCTGCATGGCCTATTCCATCTCGTCGCTGCGCAAGCTGGGCGTGAGCTTGCCGATCCGCGGCGTGATCTTGCTGTTCTTTGTGTTTATGCCCATGTTCTCCAACTACGCGGCCCTGCTTACCAAAGATGTGCTGTTTGCCGACGCGTTTTTGGTGCTGTTGGTGCAGACCGTGAAGCTCGTGGCCTGCGGCCTGCCCCGTCGCGATGCCAATGCCGAGCGTGCGGGCGAACAGAGGCCCGTGCTCTTTGCGCGCCATGACTGGCTGCTGCTCGCTCTGGGTGCCATGGGTTCCACGTTTCTGCGCAACGGCGGCCTGGTGTTTCCCCTGGCGGCATGCGTAATCGCGGCGGCGTTTTGCGCATGGGACGCGCATGTGGCTCGTCGTGCAGTCAAGCAGGCCGGTGCTGCGCCTTCGGGCGCCATCTCGCGTTTCCGCTGGGTGGGAGTTCTTGCGGTGCTTGGACTCTGCCTTGCCTCTAATATGTACTTCACCAAGGTCTTTATGCCGGCGCACGACATTACGCCTGGTTCCAAGCGCGAAATCCTCTCGATTCCGTTCCAGCAGACGGCTCGTTTCGTCCAAAAGCACGACGGCCTCAACTCGGGTGTCAACCCTACGGTTAAGGAGGACGGCACTATCGTGGAGGCTCCTTGCGACGGCTTGGTGACCGACGATGAGCGTGCCGTGATCGACCGTGTGCTCAAGTACGACAATCTGGGCCGCCGTTACAACCCCGACAAGTCCGACGCCGTCAAGAACTGCTTTAACGAGTACGCTTCGCAGGAGGACATCAAGGCCTATTTTGAGGTCTGGGCGCAGATGTTCAAAAAGGATCCCGAGTGCTACATCTCGGCGCTCATCAATAACTACTACGGCTACTTTTATCCGAGTGCCCGCGATGCGTGGGTCTACAGCACGGCGCGCAGTGCCGAGATTATGGCGAAGCCCGATAACCTCAAGTACTTTGACTTCCATCCGGTCGATAGCAAGGTTGTGCGCTGGTGCGACCACCTGATCAACCTGTATCGCGTGGCGGTGCAGCGCATTCCGTTTATCTCGCTCACCATGAGCTCGGCCACCTATGTGTGGATCATGATCGCCGTGGTGGTCTATCTGCTACGTCGTCATTCATGGCGCGGGCTGGCCATTTGGTTGCCGCTGCTGGGCGTGCTTGCCGTGTGCCTGATCGGTCCCTGCAACGGTTCGACCTATATGCGCTACCTGTATCCGGTTATCGCCTGCATGCCCTTTGCCATCGGCGCCACCATCACTCGCAGCGACCTCCTCTGGTCCTAATTTGGTGCAAAGGGGACAGGTTGCTTTGCACCAAAGGGTGGCATCATCACGACGCCTTCATTTTGGGGTTTATCTCGCAGGCCAGTAGGTATATCATAACGACGTTTGTTTATATTGCCCGAGCATCTGCGCTGGGCTTTAGGTCAAAACCGATAGGAGACACGTATGTCCGGACACTCTAAGTGGGCCACAACCAAGCATCGTAAGGGCGCGCAGGACGCCAAGCGTTCCGCCCTCTTCTCCAAGCTGAGCCGCAACATCACCGTTGCTGCCCGTCTCGGCGGTGACCCGCTGCCCGAGAACAACGCCAGCCTCGCCGCTGCCGTTGCTAAGGCCAAGGCCCAGTCCATGCCTAAGGACAAGATCAAGTCCGCTATCGACAAGGCCTTTGGTTCGGGTGCCGATGCCGCCGTCTACGAGAACATCGTGTACGAGGGCTATGGTCCCGCCGGTGTCGCCGTCTATGTTGACTGCCTGACCGACAACCGCAACCGTACTGCCGCCGATGTCCGTTCCGCCTTCTCCCACGCTGGTGGCAACCTGGGCACCTCCGGCTCCGTCGCCTTCCAGTTTGAGCGCAAGGGCCAGATCGTCGTCGCCAAGGAGATCCTGGACGAGAACGCCAAGAAGGAGACCATGATCGCCAACGGTGCTGCCGGTGACGAGGATGAGTTCATGATGGCCATCGCCGAGGCCGGTGGCGAGGACTACGAGGATGCCGGCGAGGAGTGGATTGTCTGGACTACTGCCAACGAGGTCATGGCTGTCTCCAAGGCGCTCGAGGAGCAGGGCGTCCAGGTCAAGGGCTCCGAGACCACCATGGTCCCGACCACCCCGACCGAGGTCTCTGGTACCGACGCCAAGAAGGTCCAGCGCCTCATCGACCGTCTTGAGGAGCTCGACGACGTCCAGGACGTCTACAGCACCATGGACATGACCGACGAGGTCATCGCTGCCCTCGAGGAGGAGTAGCGCCAGCACGGATTGAGCCGTGCATATCTGGGCATAATGAAGCGAGCATGCAAGACTCGTGGAATAGATGAGCCGGATCCGCGTGCGTAGAGCACCGGACCCGGCTCTTTTATAATGATGCGAACCGTTTTGCATTTCGAGAGCCGAGATTTGAAGGGAGCGCCGCGTGCGCGTACTCAAACGAGCCCTAGCGATCGTGTATCTTGCCGCCACCATCGTGGCGCTGGGTACGCTTGTCTGCCAGTTTTGGGGGCCGTATACGTATCGCTTTATGCTGCTGATGCGCGACCCCATGCCGCGCATCGTCGTGACGGCGTGCGCCGGCGTCGTGGCGATCGGCGTACTGCTGAGCTTTTTCCGCCTGATGTTCGCCCGTCGCGAGCCGTCCTGCGTGCATCCGGCGGGGGAGCGCAATATCGAGGTTACCCTTGCGGCGCTTTCTTCGTGCGCCAGGGTTGCTGCCGGGCGCGACGACCGCGTGATGGTCGAGCATGTCGAGGCTCGCGTCCAAGGCCCCGACGATTCGCACGTCCGTTTTAAGGTCGAGGCTATCGCGCTTGACGATAAGGACGTGGCATCTCTGGCTACCGCGATGCAGCAGCGCATCGAAGAAGCCTGCGATACCATGCTCGGCGCGCCGGGTACGACCGCGCGCGTCCGTTTTTTGCCGTCCAAGACTACCGTCCAGACCGTGGAGGTTTCCGGTGAGTGATACCAATCAAGATAAGACCGCTCGTACGCCGCGCCTGACGATTGACCAGAGCGCCACGTCGGCGAGCGAACCTGTTGATTCCAAAGCAGAGGCAACCGAGTTACAAGACGCGGCAGCCGCGGATTTTGACGAGGCTATGGGTCTCATCAAGGGTACGGGCGCTGCCGTCTGGAGCTATGCTGTGCGTCATCCCAACACCACGCTCGGCGCCGTCGCCGGCTTTATCCTCGCCGTGTTGGTGCTCACGTTGGGCCTGTGGGACACGCTCGTCATTGCATTCTTCGTGCTGATCGGCGCTGTGATCGGCCAAATTCGCGACGGCGAGAACGGGATCGTCAACTTCTTCGGCCGTCTGTTTAGCGGCCGCTAATATGTATTCGACTGTCGCATCCGCGGCAGGCATAAGGAGGAACCATGGCTTTTAATACGAAGGTCGATGTAGCCGATACCGAGCTCGAGGAGAACGAGGCGGTCGTCGCCGAAGCTGAGGATGTGACGCTCGAGGATGAGGCTCTCGTCGAGGCCGAGTCCGATACGGATGAGGACGACGAGGAAGCGGATGAGTCCGAGGACTCGCTGACCTATTCCAACGGCGTGATCGAGAAGATCGTTGCCATGGCCACCCGCGAGGTTCCGCACGTTCTGGGCATGAAGGGTAACCTCATGCACTTTGTGCAGGAGCAGTTTGGTGCCGAGAATCTGACCAAGGGCGTGACGGTCGAGGTCACCGACGATAATCGCGTGGTCGTCAACATCTCCGTCATCATCGAGTACGGCGCCTATGCGCCCGCGATCTTCGACGATGTTAAGGCACGTGTCACCGAGCGCCTTGCCGCGATGACTGGCCTTGAGGTGGCGGGCGTCAACCTGCGCATCGAGGATGTCATCACCCCCGAGGAGTACGAGCACCGCACCAGCCAGCACGAATAACCTTCCAAAAAGGGACAGGTTTGTTTTGGCAGGTTTTATCTGCGTAAACGTCAAACGGCCGGTCGCGCATGCACATGCGCGGCCGGCCGTTCT
The DNA here is from genome assembly GCA_905214215.1 of uncultured bacterium. Classification (GTDB taxonomy): domain Bacteria; phylum Actinomycetota; class Coriobacteriia; order Coriobacteriales; family Coriobacteriaceae; genus Collinsella. Next base: position 24,139 of record CAJMLP010000024.1, read on the forward strand.
TTGTATGCCCCCGATGCGGGCATACCGCTCGTCTAACTAAGGGTTGCAATCTTCGCGTTCCGCGTTACCCTAATGGGCGCATTGTTTCCAAATTGTTAACGAGGGGTTGCCGTAATGGCCGACGAACACGAGACCGAAAGCAAGGCATGGGCGATTGAGGCCGCTGCGGCAGAGGCGGCGTCGCGTGCCGCCGAGGAGGTACATCGTCCTCCGGTGGTGCCGATGGAGCGCGTTGTCGATCGCGATGTTATTGAGCAAGGCGAGCGCGCCGGCCGCAAGCGCAGCCAGGAGCCAGGCTTTCCGCGCTTTTTTGCCGAGCTCAATTTGGGCCTGATCCTCACGGCGTTCGCCATCGTGGCCTTTAAAACCCCCAATCACTTTGCCTTCGGCGGCACCTCGGGCGTGTCGGTCATTCTTTCTACGCTGTTCCCGACTCTGCCCGTCGGCGTCTTTATGTGGATTATCAACGCGATCCTGGTCATCCTGGGTTTTATCTTTTTGGAGCGCAAGGCAATCCTTTGGAGTGTCTTTGCCTCGTTTGCGCTTTCGGCCTACGTCTCGCTGTTTGAGCTCTTCATTCCGACGGATGTTTCGATGACGGGCGATATGTGGCTCGACCTGTGTTTTGCCGTCATCTTGCCGGCGCTGGGCAGTGCCATTGTCTTTGACATTGGCGCCTCGACGGGCGGCACGGACATTCTTGCCATGATCCTCAAGCGTCGCACGACGCTTGAGATCGGCCGTGCCCTGTTGCTGGTCGATATCGGCATCGTAACCATCGCGGCTTTCCTGTATGGCCCGCGCGTTGGCCTGTACTGCGTGCTTGGCCTGTTTGCCAAGACGCTCGTGGTCGATAAGGCTATCGAGAGCATTCACCTGCGCAAAGTCTGCACGGTCATTTGTTCCGAGCCCCTTAAGGTCGAGGAGTTTATCGTCAAGCATCTCAACCGTACGGCGACTATCAGCCGCGGCTACGGTGCTTTCTCGGGCAAGTGCGTGACGGTGATCATGAGCGTGCTGAGTCGTCGCGAGGCCGTGCAGCTGCGTCGCTACGCGCGCGAGATCGATCCGGGTGCCTTTATCACGATCGTCGACAGCTCCGAGATCGTCGGCAAGGGTTTCCGCGGAACGAACTAACGCGGTCGAGCTTATCAAACAATCGAATAGCGCCCTGCGCATTGCAAATGCGTCATGTTGGAGTATTTGTCCCCACATTGGGTGATAATGATGCCAAAGACATCGTTTGCGATCCAGATGATTCGCTCAAGATACGAAGGGATGATCTCGATGTTCTGTTCGCAGTGTGGTGCCCCCATGGGCGACAACGATAAGTTCTGTGGTGCGTGTGGTGCCCCCAATGCCGGTGCCGCAGCCTCTGCCCCTCAGGGTCAGCCCCAGCAGTTTGTTCCGCAACCGCCCGTGGCGAATGCGTCCAAGGGCTGTGTGGCTCAGGCGTTTGAGGACATGACCAAGACGCCGGGCGTGCTGCAGCGCGTGTGCCAGATCGCCTTTTTGCCGGCGCTGATTTGTGTTGTGTCGGTGCTCGTGCTGTTCATTCCCGTTATCGGCGGTATCGCGGCTGCCATCGGCTTTTTGGCAGCTTGCATTGCGAGCGTGTGTGGTTCCGGCTTTGGTATTGAGTGGGGTCGCGATCTGTCGCTCAAGGTTGATGACGGTATGGATCGTCCACTCATGCGTTCCACGTCGTTTGGCCTCGGAGTCTTTTCGAGCGTTATCTCGGTCGTGCTCGAGGTTATCGCTGCCATTCCCGTTATCGGTGTAGTGCTTTCGCTGGTGGAGAGCGTGGTAATTGGCGCCGCGGGCTCGTATTCGTATTACGGCTCTTATGCACTCGAGGCAGCGCTGTTCGGCTCGCTTGGCCTGCTTGTCCTGGCTATGATTGCCACGGCGGTCTTGGGGGTCTTCTTTAAGATGTTCGCCGACATTGCCGTGATGCACTTTGCGGTGACCGGTCGTGTCGAGAGCGCGTTTTCGCTCGATAAGGTCTGGGCGGCCTTTAAGCACAACAAGACCAAACTGTTCTGCGCTTCGTTCCTTCCCGAGTTTTTGACGGGCCTGGTCGCCAACGTTGTCACCTGGATCCTGACGTTCGTCTTTGGCACCATTGCCTCTGTCGGTATGTATAGCTACTACTACCGTCCTACGGCTATTGAGGCGCTTGTTACCGGCGGTGGCATCACGCTCGTATTGTTCTTGGTGCTGACGGCGTTTGTCACGGTATTCCTCACGGTCTTTGGCAAGATGCTCAAGCACCGTGCCGTTGGCTATTGGGTTGCGCGCTACGCAAGCGAGTGGGCCGACGAGGACAAGGACGACGTCCTGACTTTTGTGCTGCCGTTTGAGAAGAAGTCTGCTCCGGCTGGTTTTAGCGCCGACGCAGCGCCCGTATCCGATTCCGCTGCGGCGCCGGCGCCTGCGCCCGAGCCCGAGCCCGAGCCCGTGCCTGAGCCTGAGCCTGAGCCCGCGCCCGTGCCTGAGCCCGAGCCCGCGCCCATGCCGGAACCGGAGCCCGAGCCTGCACCTGAGCCCGAGCCTGCGCCAAGCTCCGACGAGGACCCGCAGGACGAGTAACCCTGCCACCTGCCATTTGGGGACGGGGTAGAAACGGTAGAAATAGCGCTTGACAAATAAGCGGGGGCGGACGTGCCGAAGCGTCCGCCCCCGCTTTGATATCGCGATGCGGCTATGACTGCGAGATGGTCGTGGATCGACTACTCGTCGTGCTTCTCCTCGCGGCGGGCGGCGGCGCGAGCGTCGTGGATGCCCTTGATTGCGGCGTGTCGGGCGGTGCGGGCATCGTGCATGGCGTCGCGGGCCTCGGCGGCCGTGGCCTTGGCAGAGCGCAGTTTGGCTGCCAGGTCGGGATTGGTCTCGGCGACCGCGGCAATCGTGGGGCCGTCGAGCTCTTCTTGTGTGGGCTCGGCCAAAAAGTCGATGGCATATTGGGCGGCCACCATGGAGCCCTTGGCCAGTACCGACTCGTCAATCTTGTAGAAGCAAGAATGTTGGGCGTACGTGGCGCCAATCTGGGGGTTGCGCGTGCCAACAAAGGCGAGCACGCCCGGTACGCGGCGCAGGTACTCCGAAAAATCCTCACCCGAGAGTGTGCCGCGATAATGGCCTTGGCCGGTGGGGCCCAGGCATTTGATTACTGCCTGGCGGCAGCGCTCGCTCGAGGCGGCATCGTTTTCGACCTTATAATTGGCGATGGTGTAGTCGGTGAGCTCTGCCTCGGCGCCCAAGGCGGCCGCGGTAT
>CAJMLP010000025.1:0-24208 GCA_905214215.1 uncultured bacterium
ACGCAAGCGAGCGGCCCCCAGAGCGTACAAGGTGGCATGAAAAAGGCAGGGCATTGACCTTTTGGTCATGCCCTGCCTTTTGAATGACAGATTGTAGCTCTGGGGGCCGCGCAGCGACGGAGGTCGCCGCCGTTCGTTAGAACGGCGGAACTAGTTACTCCTCGTCGTTGTCCTTGGCCTCTTCGGCGTCGTCGGTGTCTACGAGCTGGTTGAGTAGCTCGTCGAGGGAAGCCATGTCCTCGTTGATGGCACCGTTGGCGGGAGCCTTCTTGTCGTCGATCGGGGCGCCCAGGAGCTCCTCGTCGGCGTCGGCGTGATGCGTCGGCGTGGCGGAGGTGCCCAGCAGGATGTCGTCCGGACCGTCGGGGCTAAAGACCATCTGCAGCAGCTGCGAGAGGTCTTCCTCGTCGGCAACGTCGTCGTTGTTCTCGAGGATGTAGAGCAGGTCGTGGGCCTCCAGACCGTCACGGAGCTCCTCGATCGCCTTGGCACCGATACCATCGATGCGCAGCAGATCCTCCTCGGACTTGCCAACCAGGTCGCCGACCGTCTCGATGCCGACCTCGCTGAACTTGTTGGTCCAGCGCTGCGACACGCCCAGGTCGTCGAACAGGTACAGGCGAGCCTTCTCGGCGGAGATGGTGTGGCCGTTGCGGGTGAACGAACCGTCAGCACCACCGAACTCGTCGTAGCCGGCCCAGTCGAGCTGCTGCGGGAGCTGCTCGTCCAGGTCCTTGAGCTCAACCGGAGCCCACTCGGGCAGCGACTTGGCGTTGGGCGAAGCCGGGCCGTCGATGTCCACGTAGCCGTCGGCCGTACGATACGTCAGCTTGGCGTTGGCGTACGGCTTGAGGCCGGTACCAGCCGGAATCTTCTTACCGACGATGACGTTGGACTTGAGGTCGAGCAGGTGGTCGACCTTGCCCTCGATGGCAGCCTCGGTAAGGACGCCGGCGGTACGGATGAACGAAGCGCTCGACAGCCAGGAGTCGATGTTGGACGCGACCTTGAGCGTACCCAGGATGACGGGCTCGGCCACGGGAGCCTGACCGCCCAGACGGGCAACGCGCTCAACCTCGTCGGCGAACTCATAGCGGTCGACGTACTGACCAAGCAGGTACTTGGAGTCGCCGGGGTTGGTGATCTGAACGCGACGCAGCATCTGACGTGCGAGCACCTCGATGTGCTTGTCATTCAGGTCGACGCCCTGGCTGGTGTAGACGTCCTTAACGCTCTCGACGAAGGTGTGCATCGTCGACTCGATGTCGGTCAGCTTGCGCAGGTTGCGGAAGTTGACGAAGCCCTTGGTGATCTGGTCGCCGGCGCGAACCTCGCAGCCGTCCTCGATCTCGGGCATGAAGCGCACCGAAGCGGGGACGCGACGCTCGTCGAGGACACGGGTGTGATCCTCGGAGTCGGTGAGCGTCAGCACGTACTCGGACTTCTCGGGCTTAATCGAGAGGTGGCCGGAGTACGGAGCCAGCTCGGCCTCGCGACCCAGGATCTTCTCGTTGACGTTGCCGACGATATCGAACATACGGCTGACCGTAGGCAGACCCTGCGTAATATCGTCGACGCCAGCGACGCCGCCGGAGTGAATAGTACGCATCGTAAGCTGCGTACCGGGCTCGCCGATGGACTGGGCGGCAATAATGCCGACCGCGGTACCGATGGCGACCGGACGACGGGTGGAAAGATCCCAGCCGTAGCACTTCTGGCACACGCCGTACTTGGAGCGGCAGGTGAGCAGCGCGCGAAGCTTGACCTTCTTGAGGCCGGCATCGACCATCTTCTGGATGTCGGCGACCTTCTCGATGTAGCCGTCCTGCTCAAAGAGCACGGTGCCATCGGGGGCCACGACGTCCTCGATGAAGCAACGGCCGACGAGGTCGGTGTTGAGGTCGGTGGTGCCGGGGATGATGAGGTTGTAGGTGACGCCCTCGTGCGTACCGCAGTCCTCCTCGCGGACGATGACGTCCTGGGCCACGTCGACCAGACGACGGGTCAGGTAACCAGAGTCCGAGGTGTGGGATGCGGTATCGACCAGGCCCTTACGGGCGCCGTAGGTCGAAATGAAGTACTCGAGCGGCAGCAGGCCCTCGCGGAAGTTCGCCTTAATGGGAAGGTCGATCGTCTCGCCAGACATGTCTGCCATCAGGCCACGCATGCCGCCGAGCTGACGCAGCTGGGTCTTAGAACCACGGGCGCCGGAGTCGGCCATCATGTAGAGCGGGTTCTCCTCGTCGAACAAGTCGAGCATGAGCGCTGCGACCTTATCGGTACAAGCGGTCCACTCGTTAACGACTTCGATGTGGCGCTCCGTCTCGTTGATGAAGCCCTCCTCGAAGTACTCGTTGATCTGGTCGACGTTGGCCTGGGCGCGGTCGAGCAGCTCCTGCTTCTCGGCAGGGATGAGAGCGTCCCACACCGAGATGGTGAGGCCGGCGCGGGTAGCGTAGTGGAAGCCGGAGTACTTGATGGCGTCGAGGATCGGACCGACCTTGGCCTCGGGATAGCGATCGCAGCAGTCCGCAACCAGCTTGGCCACATCGCCCTTGACCATCTTATAGTTCATGAACTCATAGTCTTCGGGCAGGCACTGGCGGTTGAAGATGATGCGGCCAATAGAGGTCTCGAAGCGCGCGGTCTTGTTGCCGGTGACGTCGTAGTCGACAAACTCGTTCTTGCCGTTCTTGACGCGGAAGATACGGGTGCCGTCCTCGTTGATGACATTGGCGTCGGCAGCGGACACACGGACCTGAATCTTGGCCTGCATGTCGATCTCGGAGCGGCAGTCATAGGCGTGCAGCGCATCGTCGAAGCTTGCGAACACGTGGTTCTCGCCCGGCAGACCGTCGCGGACCTGGGTCAGGTAGTACACACCGATGATCATGTCCTGCGAGGGGATGTTGACCGGCTTGCCGGATGCCGGCGAGCGCAGGTTGTTCGCAGAGAGCATGAGCACGCGAGCCTCGGCCTGAGCCTGGCTGGACAGCGGCACGTGGACGGACATCTGGTCGCCGTCGAAGTCGGCGTTGAAGGGCGAGCAGACCAGCGGGTGCAGGTGGATGGCCTTGCCCTCGACCAGCACCGGCTCAAAGGCCTGGATGGACAAACGGTGCAGGGTCGGTGCACGGTTGAGCAGCACGACGCGGCCGTCGATGACCTCTTCGAGGATGTCCCACACAAAGGTGGCACCACGGTCGATAGCGCGCTTGGCGCCCTTGATGTTCTCGACCTTGCCGAGCTCGACCAGGCGCTTCATGACGAAGGGCTTGAAGAGCTCCAGCGCCATGGTCTTGGGCAGACCGCACTGGTGCAGCAGCAGCTTGGGGTCGGTAACGATTACCGAACGGCCGGAGTAGTCGACACGCTTACCCAGCAGGTTCTGACGGAAGCGACCCTGCTTGCCCTTGAGGGCCTCGGCGAGCGACTTGAGCGGGCGACCGCCACGGCCAGAGACCGGGCGACCACGACGGCCGTTGTCGAACAGGGCGTCCACGGACTCCTGGAGCATGCGCTTCTCGTTGTTCACGATGATCGCAGGGGCGTCCAGGTCGAGCAGGCGCTTGAGTCGGTTGTTACGGTTGATCACGCGACGATACAGGTCGTTGAGGTCGGACGCGGCGAAGCGGCCGCCGTCGAGCTGGACCATCGGGCGCAGATCGGGCGGAATGACCGGGATGACGTCCAGAATCATGTTCGCGGGGCTGTTGCCGCCCTTCAGGAAGGCGTCAACGACCTCGAGGCGCTTGACGGCCTTCTCGCGCTTCTGCTTCTGGGAGTCCTCGTCGGCGATGATGGCCTTGAGCTTCTCGGCCTCGGAAGGAAGGTCGATGGCAGCGAGCAGGTCGCGGACGGCCTCGGCACCCATGCCGCCCTTGAAGTACATGGAGTAGTAGCGGGTCATCTCGCGGAACAGCGGCTCATCGGAGATGAGGTCGCGCTCAGTGAGCTTCATGAAGGCGTTGAAGGCGTCCGTGCGGAGCTGCTTCTCGTCCTTGCACTCTTCCTCAATGTCGACGATGCCAGAGGCGATCTCCTCGGGGGTCAGCGGCTCCTCGTCGGAGAACTCGTCAAAGTTCTCGGGGTCGCCCTGCTCCTTGAGGGACTCGATCTGGCGGGCGCACTCGGCATCGATCTCTTCCAGATCGGCGGCGAGCTCCTCGCGCAGGTCGTCGGCGTCGGCCTCGCGGGCCTCATAGTCAACCTCGGTGATGATGTAGCTGGCAAAGTACAGAACCTTCTCGAGGTCCTTGGACTTGATGTCGAGCATACGGCTCATCGGGAAGCTCGTGGGGCTCTTGAAGTACCAGATGTGGGACACGGGAGCGGCGAGCTCGATGTGGCCCATGCGGTCGCGACGCACCTTGGCCGAGGTGACCTCGACGCCGCAGCGCTCGCAGACGATGCCCTTAAAGCGGATGCCCTTGTACTTGCCGCAGGAGCACTCCCAGTCCTTGGCGGGACCGAAGATCTTCTCGCAGAACAGGCCGTCCTTCTCGGGCTTGAGGGTACGGTAATTGATGGTCTCCGGCTTCTTGACCTCACCGTGCGACCAGGAACGGATCTGGTCGGCGGAGGCAAGGGAGATCTTTACCGAGTCAAAATCAGTAGCTTCGAAATCTGCCACAGTCAACTACTCCTTATCAGTGGTCGTGGCGGCGACAGCCTCGGGTGCCTCGGCGGTCTCGGCATCCTGGGCCTCGACGTCGGTGTCAACGCCGGCGAGCGCAGCCAGGTCGTCGAGAGCAGAGGTCTCCTCGGCGGTCACAGGGGCGGAGGCGTCCTCGTCGGCATCGTGCATGGGCTCGATGTCCAGCGCGAGGGAGCGGATCTCCTTGACGAGAACCTTGAAGGACTCAGGGATACCCGGAACCGGGACGTTCTCGCCCTTGACGATGGACTCGTAGGTCTTGACGCGGCCCACGGTATCGTCGGACTTGACGGTCAGGATCTCCTGCAGGACGTTGGAAGCACCGTAAGCGTACAGTGCCCAAACTTCCATCTCGCCGAAGCGCTGGCCGCCGAACTGGGCCTTGCCGCCCAGAGGCTGCTGGGTAACCAGGCTGTAAGGGCCAGTCGAACGGGCGTGGATCTTGTCGTCGACCATGTGGCCGAGCTTGAGGATGTAGGACGTACCCACGGTAATGGGCTCGCGGAACTCCTCGCCGGTACGGCCGTCGAACAGACGGGTCTTGCCGCGCTCGTCAAGCTGGGTGACGAACTCGGGGCGCATGTGATCGCCAAAGGCAGCGGTGGCCTTGTTGAGCATGTTCTTGTTGGCACGACGAATGACCTCGGCGATCTCGTCCTCCTTGGCGCCGTCGAAGACGGGCGTGACGGTGAAGAACGGACCGGGGACGTACTTGTCGGAGTCGGCCTGCTCGGTATCCCAACCGCAGGCAGCAGCCCAGCCAAGGTGGCACTCGAGCAGCTGGCCGACGTTCATACGCGAGGGAACGCCCAGCGGGTTGAGGATAACGTCGATCGGGGTACCGTCAGCCATGTAGGGCATGTCCTCGACCGGCAGAACGTTACAGATAACACCCTTGTTGCCGTGGCGGCCGGCGATCTTATCGCCCTGCTGGATCTTACGACGCTGGGCGACGTAGACGCGCACCTGCTCGTTGACGCCGGGGGCCAGGTCGTCGCCGTTCTCGCGGCTAAAGCGGACGACGTCGATGACGCGGCCGTAAGCGCCGTGAGGCATCTTAAGGGAGGTATCGCGGACGTCGTGGGCCTTGGCACCGAAGATGGCGCGCAGCAGGCGCTCCTCGGCGGTCAGAGCGCTCTCGCCCTTAGGCGTGACCTTGCCGACCAGGATGTCGCCAGGGCCGACCTCGGCGCCGATGCGGATGATGCCGTCCTCGTCGAGGTTGGCAAGCATGTCCTCGGAGAGGTTCGGGATCTCGCGGGTGATCTCCTCGGGGCCGAGCTTGGTGTCGCGGGCGTCGATCTCGTGACGGGTGATGTTGATGGTCGTCAGCAGGTCCTCGGCCACCAGGCGCTCGGACACGACGATACCGTCCTCGTAGTTAAAGCCTTCCCACGGCATGTAGGCCACGGTGAGGTTCTGGCCCAGTGCGAGCTCGCCGTGATCGGTCGAAGGACCGTCGGCCAGAGGCTCGCCCTGCTCAACGGTGTCACCGACGCGCACGAGCGGACGGTGGTTGATGCAGGTGGACTGGTTGGAGCGCTGGTACTTGGCCAGGTGATACTCGTCCATGCCGCCGGCATGCTTGACGATAATCTTGGCGGCGTCGGCAAAGATAACCTCGCCGGCGTTCTTGGCCAGGGTGACCTCGCCGGAGTCCAGAGCGGCGCGACGCTCCATGCCGGTACCGACATAGGGAGCGGCGGGGTGAACCAGCGGCACGGCCTGACGCTGCATGTTGGCGCCCATCAGCGTACGCTTGGCGTCGTCGTGCTCAAGGAACGGGATCAGCGTGGCTGCGACGGAGAGCATCTGACGCGGCGAGACGTCCATGTAGTCGACGTCCTCGACGGGCACGTCGGCGGGAGCGCCGAAGGAGCCGTCGAAGTCGCGGGTACGGGCGATCACGGTGTGCGGACGGACAAGCTTGCCCTCGGCATCGGTCGTGATGAACTCGTTGGTCTTGGGATCGAGCGGCGTGTTGGCCGGCGCGATGACGTGCTTCTCTTCCTCGTCAGCGGTCATCCAGTCGATCTGGTCGGTGGCAACGCCGTTCTCGACGCGACGGAACGGGGCCTCGATGAAGCCATACTCGTTGACGCGGGCGTAGAGGGCGAGCGAGCCGATCAGGCCGATGTTGGGGCCTTCGGGGGTCTCGATCGGGCACATGCGGCTGTAGTGCGAGTTGTGAACGTCGCGGACGGCCGTCGGCACGTTAGTGCGGCGGCTGGAGCCGGACTTGTGGCCGGCAAGACCACCAGGGCCGAGTGCGGACAGACGGCGCTTGTGGGTCAGACCGGTCAGGGGGTTCGCCTGGTCCATGAACTGCGAGAGCTGCGAGGAACCGAAGAACTCCTTGATGGAGGCCACGATCGGGCGGATGTTGATGAGCGACTGCGGGGTGATCTCGTCGATGTCCTGGGAGCTCATGCGCTCACGGACGACGCGCTCCATACGGCTCATGCCGATACGGAACTGGTTGGCGACAAGCTCGCCGACGGTGCGGATGCGGCGGTTGCCAAAGTGGTCGATGTCGTCGACCTTGAAGCCCTGCTCGCCGGCAGCGAGGGACAGGAGGTAGCGCAGCGTCGCGACGATATCCTCGTCGGTGAGCACCGTGACCTCTTCCTCGGTGGTGAGGTTGAGCTTCTTGTTGACCTTGTAACGACCGACGCGGGCCAGATCGTAGCGCTGCGGGTTAAAGAGCAGGCCCTCGAGCAGGCTGCGGGAAGCGTCCACGGTGGGAGGCTCGCCCGGGCGCAGGCGACGGTAGATCTCGATGAGGGCGTCCTCGCGGGTGAGGGCGGTGTCGCGCTCCAGGGTGCGCTTGATCACATCGGAGTTGCCGAGCAGCTCGATGATGTCGTCGTTGGTGACGGCGATGCCAAGGGCGCGCAGGAACATCGTGGCGCTCTGCTTGCGCTTACGGTCGATGGAGACCATGAGCTGGTCGCGCTTGTCGACCTCAAACTCGAGCCAGGCACCGCGGGACGGGATGATCTGTGCCTTGTAGATCTGCTTGCCCGAATCCATCTCGGAGCTGTAGTACACGCCCGGGGAACGGACGAGCTGCGAGACGACGATACGCTCGGTACCGTTGATGATGAAGGTACCCTGATCGGTCATCATGGGGAAGTCGCCCATGAAGACGAGCTGCTCTTTGATCTCGCCGGTCTCCTTGTTGGTAAGACGGACGTCGGTCAGAAGCGGAGCCTGATAGGTCATGTCCTTCTCGCGGCACTCCTCGACGGTGTGCGCGGGGTCGCCGAACTGATGCTCGCCGAAGGTAACCTCGAGAACATGGTTCTGGCTCTGGATGGGGCTGGATTCCTTGAACGCCTCACGAAGGCCCTCGTCCTTAAAACGCTCAAAGGATTCCCTTTGAACAGAGATAAGGTTGGGGAGCTCCATGGCCTCCGGGATTTTCCCGAAGCTGACGCGCTTGCGCTCAGTGGCAGTGTATGCGTAGGTCACCAGGTTTTTCCTCCTTCACGGAAATGCTCGGTGGGTTGGCGAGGCATAGCTTCGCCAGTTATCGCAACCTAATAGTTTATCAGGTACCGACCGTTGGGCAAGAAAAGCCTTGACGCGATTGAGTTTTTGGAGTAGCAAAGTTTTTCGACAGAAAACACGCAGGTAGATGTATGTGTATCGAACATCTGTTCATATATTTTCTGTGAACAGAGCTGCTGATGCATACCGCTGAGTTGCGAAATGGAAGCGCGGGCACAGCCCAAATAAAAAACGGGTGCAGACCGAAGTCCGCACCCGTTTGCCTACCGCCCCGGACAACCACGCGAAAAATCGGAACGCACGTGTCTGAGCGATAGACGAAAATGAAATTCAGCCGCTAGGCAGTTGCTGAGCGTTGCGAGCCCTCGAGGCGTTTCTCGTATTCCTTGAGCATCGCTCGCGACCTGTTCTCAAGCATCTCGGAGAGCTGGCGAAACGTGTTGTCAAACGCCACGATTTGATAGCCATCGTCGACAAAAGAGCCCTTGAGGTAGTTTTTGTCGACGAATCCGTTCCACCCATCGAAGCAATCGAGCCAGCACAGATTTTTCTTTGCACAGAAGAATTCATCCTCGTCCTTGCTCGAATCGCAATAATGCTGCCAGATTTTTTTGAGAACCAGGTCATACCTCTCCCCCGAATACCGGAGAAATGATTGATGCCCGCTAGGAACGGGCCCGCTAGGAACGGGCATGAAATTGCCAATGGTTGCAACCGCATGGGCGAAATCATTCAGATCATTTAATTCGTCATCGTATTCGGCCTCAGATGCCTCGACGCGCAACGAATCCCAATCGATTTTTCTGCTTTTGATATACGGCTGGTTCTCGGTCTTGCATCTCCAGAACGCCGCGCTTGCAGAAACCAAGGTTTCCGCGGAATCAACGATGTCTCTCGGATACTCATCAACAGGCCACAGGACTTCATACATATCCTGAACGGGCTTGAAGCTATATCTCTTGGCACTCGTCTTGCTGCAGTCAAGATCAAAATCACCCGAAAGCTTGTAGCACGCGAGACGCTCCAAGGCCGTTGAGGTTTCGCTCGTGTAATTCAAGATGGAGTAATCGACCAGCGTCCTCAGGTCGGTGAATTTTACTTCCTCGTCTTCTTCTCTGAGGTACACATCTACGGGACACCTCCCACCCGCGTTGCCTTTGTATAGCTCCACTGGTTTTGCCATTTCTTCTCCCCTCTCCCGCTCGCGGAATCAGCCGGCATACAGCCCAAGCTCTGCATCCGGGTAGTTAAAACCTAACACATTCGTCCGCCCTTTTAGAGCTTCCAGCCGTTGGCCTCGGCGTTTTTCAGCAGTTGCTCCCGCTCTTCGAGACGGTCGATCGCGTACTGAAGGTAGGCATCCAGAAACCCCGGAACATGAAAAGGATGAAACCTTTCGTCAAAGCCAGAAACCCCTTTGATGTGATGGAACTCAATCTCTCCGCCTTCAAAGAAGCATTCTAGACAGTTTCTCTTCGCCCAGGGCTCAAGGTCTCCAAGGGCATACTTCCCCTGTTCGGCGCCCAGCATCAAATCTGCCAAGGTCGGAGGCATCTGGTCGCAGCATCCGCCCCAATCCGAGGCGAAACGGGTTTTTCTCCCGAGACCGTCCCCGTTGCAACAGTCAACAAGGGGGTAAAGCCCTCGGTGCTGCATCCATCCTTCTGGCAGGATCCACATATTTGCTCGAGTGTACGCAAGCCCCAGAAACATGTGGAGGAGAGGATATTCCTCTTGCGGCAGGAGCCCTTCCAGCATCTCAGCAGTAAGTTTGCCCCGATAGATATCATTCTTATACCAGCGCTCGCCGCGTAGACTCAATAGCTCCCGTATGATCATCCAGGGGCTGAACATGATATCCGCGCGCCCTTTTTCATCAGATCCGAGATGCTCCTTCAGATAAAGGTAATCGATCTCGTACCCGGGATGCTGCCAATAACGGACCCAGTTGCTCAGCGGTCGATTGGGTTGGCACTCCTTCCCCAAGTACGAAGCCATCAAGTTGGCCGATGGCATCGAAATCACATCTACCATGTTTTCTCCTCCTCACACAACCGGGGTCCGGGGCGAATCGAACCACCTCGGACCCCATCATCGCACTAGCCTGTGCCGGCTACGCCCTTAACTGTCACTCCATAGGACGCTGTCAAATCAACCTTTCCGACATTCACGTTCTTGTATCCCACCTGGGTGGGCACCGTGACAACATAGGCCCCGTTCGCTCAGGTAGCCTCGCCGTCACTCCAAGTGCCGCCCGTGCTATAGAGCTGGGCGGCAACGTGGGTGCCGGCCTGCTCCTTCAACGTATCATCCTTGGCAGTCTCAGACTGCACCTCGGACGGGGTGGCGGGGCAAGCCACCGCATCGCAACTATTTAACGGTGAGATGCCAGTCGAATGTGGCTGTGCCCGCTGGGGTCTTGCCGTCCTCGGCGAGTACGGAAGTCCAGATAGTTCGAGCCGCGTACTCGCCCGAATCAAGTTTCTTCGAAAGTTCTATATGCCGAAGCTCGGCACCAGCGCGGAGGTAGGCACCCTCGGAGTTAAAAACCACCTCAGAGGACTCAAAGGAGCCATTATTGTTGAGGTCTACCGCTATGGCGGGCGCTGACAGGATGGGGTTAGACCCTTCTTTCCCGTCCACGGTACAGGTGGCGGGGAGCAAGAGCGTCATATCCTGCCGTGTCTGTCCCGCACTCCACACGATGTCAGGGGTTGCCGAATAGCTCGCATAGGAGGTCGTCAGGACGGGCTTAAAAGTGGCGCCAGATATTGAGGTCTGCCCTTCGAGGAACGCGGCAGGGCTGGAATCAGAACCGCAGAGGGTGAGGCTCAGGAGCAGCACAGCAAGGAGCAGCGGCAGCAGGAGCGGCCAGCGGCGCACATGCAGGACGGCGGCGTAGGTCGAATGGCCTGATTGGAACTCCTTAATCTCGACCACACCGCCCTCACGGACGAACAACGCACGCAGCGGGCGGCGGGCTTGCGGGTCGCGATGGTTGAGGACGTGCATAAACTCGCCATGCATGACACTCTCAACATCGCCGTGGCGCTCAAAAAAGCGGCTGAAAGCCCGGCCATAAAACTTTGCCCGCGAGAAAGCATAGAATTCGAGGTCAGGGCGCTCGGCATCATCGGCGGGCTTGCGGGCGGGGACTCGGCCAAGAACCCCATAGCGGCGAACATCTTTCCGCGAAACGTGCAGGCGTTCTACCGTTTCGGGGGCATCCTCGAACCGCCACCATTCAGGCTTATCGGATACGGTGTACAGCCACATTAGAACACCTCGGCATCCTCGAAACCATCATCCACGCCATTCGGGAACAAACCATCGAAGATACTCGGGTCGATACCCTCGTTTCGGGGGTCGGAACGATAGGGAAACATGAGGTTATATGGGTCATAGGCGGCGGGGGCATCGGCGGGAACGGCATCGCCTGCGACTATGAGAACGTCCTTGAAACCCTCGTGCGCCAAGATATAGGAGCGGTGGGCATCCTGTAGCAGCGGCAGGCATCTACGGGCTAGATTGACGGTAAGATGAGTCTTGATAGCGGACATTTCAGCACTTCCTTTCAGTGCGTAAAGGGTTCGGACGGGGGCGAAACGACCCAGGGCAGCGTTTGCAACCTCGCTACTTTCTAGGGCACCGAGAAATGAATAGCAGCTATCACCACTAATTCTTTTTCATTCGCGCCATCAGATACCTCACATCGACGCTCGCTCTTCCAGGTTCTCGAACATCCATCCGTATGCCTTTGTATACTTCAAATCGAAAACGCTGTCGTCCAGCTCTTCCTCAGAGCAGAGGCACTTCTCGAGAAACCGATTGAACCTTTTCTTGGTAAATCCGCCCCCCATCGTTCGACGGCAATAAGCCTTCAGCCCCCTTAAAACATTAAAGTCCTCGGATGCCTTATAAAACGTCAGGTCGATCTTGGCGTCATAGAGCGGAAAACCGTCTTTATCGGTCATCTCCGCCCAGTTGTCGGTCCAAAATACGGGGTCATCAATAGAGCTTGGATACACCGCATAGGCTCCATCGTATTGCTTGATACCAAAACGCGTGATGAACACATCGTGGCCACACGCGTCTTCGAGCTCAGCCACGACGTTGACCTTGAATGCCCGGTAAAACGTTTGCAGCGAAGCTGGATTGATGCGCTTGTAATCTTCGAAAAAGCTATCGAAAATCAGCCTGAGTTTCTTGTAGGCCGTTTTGTCGGAGCCCTGAAAACGCTGGAAGCCATCGCTGTTTCCCGTGAAGCCGATTACACTACTGCCCCCACCGTATCCATCGGGAGAACAGTAATAGACACCGTTGACGATGCTGTCGAGATGTCCGGAGCCAAAGCAGCCTTCGATTTCGTTGTACTTTTTCGCCGGAATAGAAACGCGCACATCCATAAGCGACTCCTCTTTCTGCCCACAAAATCGTTATCAATCCGAGCTCGTGCGAACGACATCAGGCGCGGCCCATTCGGCTCCCCTTGCTGTACTCTCTGCGGTTTTCAAGGTACGATGGTCCTCTTAGCCCAAATCCTTTCCCCGTGAACGTCGTCTGACACACCCGTCTCGTCTGAGACTCGCTCGCCCTGCTCGGCACATTTGGCATAATAGGGATTTGTATGCACAGGATTTTGTGCATAGTTTCAGATCTTCAGTAGGAGTTGAGCATGTACTCAAAACTTCTCGCGCCTTTGCTCATTGTCGAAATCTTGCGGGGGCGTACAAGCGAAGATAGCCCGATGTGCCAGAGCGATATCCAAAAGGAGCTTAAACGGGTATACAATCTTTCGCTAAGCAGAAATACGATTAGTAGTCACATCGCCACGCTCCTGGAGCACTATCCAGACAATCTGGGATACCATGAGCGTATACGAGTGCAGCCCGACGGCAGCAAGCAGACAACGATTACGCGTCTGTATTGGATACACGATTTCAGCGAAGCCGAGATCAGATTTCTCGGAGATGGAGCAATGTCGGCACCGCTTCCGCAGGTGCAGAAACGCGAGCTGCTCGACAAACTTGCATCCCTTAATCCCCAGTCGGGGGTCAGCACTCTCAAGAACGTGGTCTCGGCTGACGCCCGCAAGGAACGAACGGTTGTCAATCGGCTGCTCACCAATATCGGCATACTCGACCAGGCCATCACTCAAAAGAAGCGCATAAGGTTTCTATGGGGCAGATACGCTCCAGAGGGAAAACACTTGCCCTCAGAAAAACGGAGCACATGAGCGAGGTCGACCCCAGGCAAATCGTAACGAGCGGTGGAAGGTACTACTTATTGGCAACGTACCCCAACAATGCCAAACAAATCTACCATTTTAGAATCGATGTGCTGTTTGATATCGAGCTGGTCGATATCAAGGTGAATAGGTCGCTAACAAAGCAGGATCTCACCGACTACCAGCAAAAACACTTTATGATGTTTCAAGGCGACACACCGGTAACCATTCGCGTACGCAACACCGCCCGCGCGCTTCTGCGCGTCTTTGACGCCTTTGGGATACATGCGCACGTCATCGCGTGCAACAGCGAGCTTATTGATCTTCAAGTCGAGGCGAACCTCAACGCCATACGATATTGGATCAGGCAAAACTCAGAGAACATCGAGACGCTCGCCCCGGAAGAGCTGCGCAAGGAGCTTGCAAAAGACGCTCAATCGATGCTTGCCCAGTACAGCAGAAATATCCCCTGATAACAAGAAACCACCGCGGTGTAGAAAACCACGGTGGTTTGTTGATCTTAGCTATTTGAACAGGCCTATCCCAAGCGTTGCCTTACTTGCGCATCAATCCGCCGCGCTCGTCGATGGCGTCCCAGAAGGCGCCGGCAAAGCGAGGATCGTTTGCAGCCATGAGGGCGTTGGTGGCCATCCAACCAGACGGGGTACCGGTATCGTAGCCCGACAGCGGGTCGATAACGACAGCGTACATGGCCTCGCGGTCGAGCGAGCGGGCCATGGCGTCGGTCAGCTGGATCTCGCCGCCCTTACCGGCCTGCTGATCGGCCAGCAGGTCCATGACCAACGGGCTCAGCAGGTAGCGACCAACGATGTACAGGTTGGACGGAGCCGCCTCGGGAGCGGGTTTCTCGACCAGACCACCGATGCGCCAAACGGCACCGGGCTCGTCATCGGCGGCATTCTCGAAGCCCTCGAGAGAGCCCACGCGATCGCCGGCGATGACGCCATAGCGGCTGACTTCCTCGGGAGCGCACGCGGCAACGGCGATAACCGAAGCGCCACCGTGCTCCTTGGAGACAGCGAGCATCTTGTCACAGATGTCGCGGTTGGGCACAACATAGTCGCCCAGAAGAACCAGGAAGTTCTCCCCTGCCACAGCGTCGGCAGCAGAGCGAATGGCGTGACCGAGGCCCTTGGGCTCGTACTGATAACGGAAGTCAACCGGCATACCGCCCGCATGGGCGACAGCGTCGGCGTAGGCGTCCTTACCGCGCTCGCGTAGCAGGTTCTCGAGCGAACGGTCGGGCTGGAAGTAGTTCAGCAGCTCGGGCTTGCCGGGCGAGGTAACGATGATGGCGTCGTCGACCTCCTCGGGGTCGAGTGCCTCCTCAACGACATACTGAATGACCGGCTTGTCGAGCACCGGCAGCATCTCTTTGGGCGTGCACTTGGTGCCAGGCAGAAAACGCGTGCCAAGACCGGCGGCGGGGATGATTGCCTTCATGTTATTCAAGGATCCTTTCGCAGGCGCAGAATGCGCCCTGTGCGTGCAGCACGGCGGCCGCAGACCAAATTGCGATACCGAAGTATCTTACCGCCGGAGACATACGTCGCCGTAAGGCAAACGCAATTCTTCAGCAGGTCAACGCAAATTATTGCTCGAATGGTGCAATTTTACGCCCCAGCGGTAACGGGATTGGCACGGCGAAGACAACGGTGTTCTGCATGCCGAGCAATGGGAATGAGGGGTCATAACAAAAAAGACGGGGCTCGCAATGCGAACCCCGTCTGCAAAGAAATCTGGCGAGAAAGCCTGATTACTTGAGGGTGACAGCAGCGCCAGCAGCCTCGAGCTTCTCCTTGGCAGCCTCGGCGTCCTCCTTCTTGGCACCCTCGAGAACAGCCTTGGGAGCGCCCTCGACGACCTCCTTGGCCTCCTTCAGGCCAAGGTTGGTGAGCTCACGGACGGCCTTGATGACCTGGATCTTGTTGTCGCCGAAGCCCTCGAGCACGACGTCAAACTCGGTCTTCTCCTCGGCCTCAGCAGCGCCAGCAGCGGGAGCGGCGACAACAGCGGCAGGAGCAGCGGCGGAAACGCCGAAGGTGTCCTCGATAGCCTTGACGAGCTCGGAAGCCTCGAGAAGGGTCATTTCCTTAAGAGCATCGATGATCTCATCGGTGGTAAGCTTAGCCATTTCTAAGTCCTTTCGGTTTCCGTGCGGATGCACGGAGATCAGTTAAAACACGGCGCGAATGCGCCTGGGGTGCGGCGTTGCCGCCGCGGGTGAAAGCAGCGACTAGGCTGCCTTCTGCTCGGAGACCTGCTGGATCGAACGAGCGAGACCAGAGGAAACGCCGTTGACGCAGACAGCGATGTCGCGAGCGAAACCGGAGATGAGACCGGCGATCTGGCCGAGAAGCTGATCCTTGGTGGGCAGCTCGGCGATAGCCTTAACATCATCAGCGGAAACGGCCTTGCCGTCGGAGATACCGCCCTTGATCTCAAGGACGCCCTTGGACTTAGCAGAGAAGTCCTTAAGGGCCTTAGCGGCCTCGACCGGCTCGGTCTCGTAGAACACATAAGCGACGGGGCCGGCGAGGATCTCGTCGAGCTCGGGCTGCTCCTGGTTCTTGAGAGCGATCTTGACCAGGTTGTTCTTGTAGACCTTCATCTCGGCGCCGCACTCGCGAAGCTGATGACGCAGCTCCTGAGCCTGCTTAACCGTCAGACCGTTGTAGTTGACAACGAACAGACCGGCGTTCTCGGCGATACGGGACTCGATCTCTGCAACCTTGTCGATTTTGTACTGCTGGGGCATGAATTACACCTCCTCGAATTCTTTCCGGGCACGGTCCGCCACAAGGACGTGACGGGGGCATGTCCAAAAAGAAAGCCCCCGCGCTGCATGAGCGACGGGGGCGAGAAGACATATCTACTCGACCACCTCGGCTGGCGGGATGTCCCATTAAGCTTGCGGGTAAGACCCGTTTGCGCCGGCTGTCTCTGGCAGCGGATTCGTGCGTGAACCGAAAGTATTATGTCGGGGACCCTGGCGTCGGTCAACGGGTGCGAGGATTCGTACACAAACCCTGCATACGCTCCGGTCCGAGGGGCCGGGTTGAGATTTTCGCTCGGTCAAGTCCTGGCTCGCACGAAGGCCACATTAAGTGGCCTTCGGCTCGTGCGGAATCTACGAAAATCTCAACCCGGCCCCTCGGACCGGAGCTGCGGTAACTTTGCTGCGAATCCTCGCGCCCGTTGAGCGACGCGCCCCACGCATAACCCTTATGTCGGTAGGCTGATGCGTTGCGTCCCTGATGGCTACAGGGTTGAAACGAAGGTGGACAGGCGGTGGAGGCCTTCGTCTAGGTCTTTGTCGGAGACGCAGTAGCTTAGGCGGATATGACCTTCGGTGCCGAAGCAGTCGCCCGGGACTAGGGCTACGTTGGCCTCTTTGATGGCTTTGATGCAGAAGTCTTCGCTTGTCAGGCCGAATTGTTTGATGCTGGGGAAGGCGTAGAAGGCGCCTGCCGGTTCCACTACGTCGAGGCCCATGGCGTCTAAGGCTGCGAGTACGCGTTCGCGGCGGGCTCGGTAGACTTTGAGCATGGGGGTTGGGTCGACAGTCAGGGCTCGGGCTGCGGCGTCCATCTCGAAGGAGACGGCGCTCGATACTAGGTATTGGTGGGCCTTTGCGATCTCGGCGATGACGGGGGTTGTAGCGGCGAGCCAGCCCAAGCGCCAGCCGGTCATGGCCCAGGGCTTGGAGAAGCTCTCGATGACTACCGTCTGCTCGCGCAGCTCCGGGTGGCGCTGGGCAAAGCGCTCGTAGCCATCCACATAGACGAGGCGGTTGTACACGTCGTCGCAGACCACGTAGATGCCCGTCTGTTCCGCCACGCGCGCCACGGCATCGAGCGATGCCGCGTTGAAGATGCAGCCCGTGGGATTGTTGGGCGAGCAGATGACGATGGCCTTGGTCGCTGGGGTCACACAGGCGCGAAGCGCTTCCTCGTCAACCTGAAATTGCGCAGGTTCCGTATCCAAAAAGACCGCTTTGGCGTGATTGGCCACGACGATGCTCTCGTACAGACCAAAAGCCGGCGTGGGGATAATAACCTCGTCGCCGGGGTTGAGCATAGCCATGAATGTTGCCGACAGGGCCTCGGTCGCGCCGTCGGTCAGGATGACCTCGTCGGCGGAAAACGCCAGGCGCGCATCCCCCATGTAGGCAGACAGTGCCTCGCGCAGGGCGGGGCGACCGTTGTTGGGCGGATAGTGCGTGTCGCCGCGGTCGAGCGAGGCCGTCACCTCGGCGCTAATCACATCGGGCGTGGGAAAATCGGGCTCGCCAAGCGCAAGCGCGATGCACCCTGGGTGCTGGGCGGCGAGCGCGTTGATCCGGCGGATGCCGGAGGGCTTGAGCGTGGCAAGCGAGGTGTTCATAGGCAGACGCATGGCGTTCCTTTCGTAAGGGTTGCACTAGGATAGCGCGGCGAGGCGCCGCCAGACGGTGTAACCTAAACGGAAACGAACCGGAAAGGAGGCGGCATGGAGACGACCGCACGCGGCGATGTACCAAAAACGTTGCAAACCATTGCGTATATCAGTATTCCCGAGAGCACCGATCTTGAGTTTTTGCTTTGGGACCTGCAGGATGCCATCGCGGCCTATGCCCGGCTTTCCGGCACCGCACTCCCCCACCCGGTTGACTTGAAGACAAATGACGTCGGTGCAGTCGATGGCATAGTGCTCGCCGTTGATGATGCATTTGACGATGAGGCAATGACCGCCGTCGAGCAGATACTCGATCGCCTTGGCGGTACGGGAACGCGTGTCTATGCCATGATTCAAGCCGCACAAGAGGGCACTGAGCAGGCGCGCGGGGCCGCCGTTCGTCTGCACAAGGCATGCGAGCGCCAGGGCCAATTGTGGTGTGGCGGCGTTGTCATCTGCGCCGGCAGCGGCATTGCGGCGCTTCGTCGCTCCCCGCGCATGGGCCTCTTGCGCCGGCCTTTTTCGGAAGCGATGGATAAGCTTGTGGGCGCTGTGCGCATGGGCTGCTCCATTGAACATGCGCAGTTGCTTGGCGGTGGCAATGCCGGTGGCGTCGATGCCGACGGCATGGTGCGCGTCAAGCCTGCACTGCCCGCACCGATCTGGCATGCCATCATGAAACGCCTCGGCACCCGCGCCCAATCAGATATCTAAATTACAGCGCCGCCCAGCCAACGGCTTCGCGCCAACGCTCAACAAGACGTTCTAGGCGCCAGGCGGCATTGGCGGGGCTTGTCGAGGGCAGTACGATGGCGGGCAGCCCGGTGCGTTCTTGTAGATAGCGCTTGTAGAGCCGGCCAGCTGTACCACCGTTGCATATCACCTGCTCAATGGGAGCTGCGCCGGTAATGCGCTCGATATCTGCCGGTACAACGTTACGAATGCTCGCGTCACTCGAGCCCTTAATGTCGCAGCTCTCGATCACGTCCCACAGGGCCACGCCGCCGTTCAGCAGCATGGATCGCTTGGCGGCAATCGAGGCGTCGAGCGTCGCTGGCTCGTTACCTGCCAAAGCGTCGCCCTCGTTGGGCGGCACAGGCGAACCGAGGCACGCGGCCAGCACGCGCCAAAAGCGGTTCTGAGGATTGCCATAATAAAAGGCATTGGCGCGCGAAAGCACCGAGGGAAACGACCCGAGCACCAAAACGCGCGAGCGCTCGTCAAACACGGGCTCAAACCCATGCTCAATATGTTGATAGCCCTCGTCAGACGCTGCCATGGCCTAGGCCCTCAACAGATAGCGCACCTCGTAGGGCGCAAGCTCAAGGGAGCCCGTCAGCTCGACCGTGGGCACGCCGTCGGCAAGCAAATCGACAAAGGAGCCGTTGAGCTCGCCGGCTCCAAAGGTATAGGGCTCGTTCACGGCATTGACCGCCACGAGCACCGTCGCGTCGTCGCAGGCGCGCTCGAACAGCAGCTGCTTGTTCTGGATCACCACGTTGCGGTACGCGCCATAGTTGAGAGCGCGGGCCGCCGCGTCGTTTGCCGAGCGAAGGTGCGCGAGCTGCGTGACGAACGCCGTCAGCTCGTTAGGCGCAGGCTCATCGAGCGCAGGGCGCAGCGCCCAGTCGCCATCGGGGCCGCCCTTTTCGCCAGCAATTCCCCACTCGCTGCCATAGTAGACGCACGGAATGCCCGGCATGCCAAAGAGCATGCCATAGGCGGGACGCAGGCACGACTTGTCGGTGAGGATGCTTGCCAGGCGCGGCACGTCGTGGTTGTCGACAAACGACAGCAGGTGCTTGCCGCGGTAGATGCACCACGGATCGCCGCCAAACTGACGGTGCAGCGAATGGGCGATCTCGAACATGTTGACCGAGTTAAAGCTGGAGTACAGGCCCTTGTAGCACTCGTAGTTGGTGCAGGAGTCGAGCATCTCGTCGTTGACGATCTGGTTGTAGTCGCCGTGGAGCGTCTCGCCGATCATCACGAAGTCGGGCTTGAGCTCACGGGCAAAGCTATGCAGACGACGCATGAAATCGCGGTCGAGCATATAGGCAACGTCCAGACGCAGGCCGTCGACGCCAAAGACGTCGGCCCAACGGCGCACGGACTCGAGCAGGTAATCGACCACGGCGGGATTTTGCAAGTTGAGCTTCACAAGCTCAAAATGGCCCTCCCAGCCCTCGTACCAAAAGCCGTCGCCATAGCAGGAATCACCGTCAAAGCTAATGTGGAACCAGTCCTTGTACGGCGAGTCCCACTTGCGCTCTTGCACATCGCGGAAGGCCCAAAAGCCACGACCGACGTGGTTGAAGACGGCGTCGAGCACCACGCGGATGCCGTGGGCATGCAGCGTGTCGCATACGGCGGCAAAGTCGGCATCCCCACCCAAGCGACGGTCGATATGGCGCAGGCTGCGCGTGTCGTAGCCATGGCTATCGGACTCGAGCGGCGGATTGATGAGCACGGCGCCAACGCCGAGTTCCTGCAGGTAGTCGGCCCATTGGGCGATCTTCATGATGGGCGCATCGGGGTTGGGCGCAGCGTTGGCAGCCTGGGCGAGTTCATCCTCGGCAACGGGGGCGGCGTTTTCGCGCGGAGCTCCGCAAAAGCCCAGCGGATAGATCTGATAGAACGTCGTCTCGTATGCCCACATAGCAACCTCCCGGTAAGCTCAACACAACGACATCCATTGTATGCCCGGCTTGTATCCTCTCCCCCAAAATAAGTTGCGGTGAAATAGTTCCCGCTTGGGCCTTCAGAGACCTTAAACAGGAACTATTCCACCGCAACTGATGAGGGGACGTGGTTAGGCGACGGGCTTGGCGCGACGGATGGCGGGGAACAGCACGGTGATGGCGAGGATGACGCCCACGACGGCAATCGCCCCGCCCGCGAAGCCAATCCAGGAGATACCGGGACCCGAAACCACGGCGCCGCCGATCGCGGTGCCCGTGCCGATACCGAGGTTAAACAGGCCCGAAAAGATCGACATGGCGACGGCCGACGAATCCGCCGGCGTGTACTTGATGAGCTCGGCCTGAAACGCCACGTTAAAGGCCGTGGCGCAGCAGCCCCACAGCGCGCAAACGCCAAGAACCGCGACGAGCGACGACGCGACAGGACCCATAAGCAGCAAGGCGACCGGCACTCCGGAGAGCGTGATCGCAAGGAACGGAAAGCGGTGCCCGTCGAACAGGCGGCCGAACAGCCAGCTGCCCACCAAGCCGGAGCAGCCGAACGCCGTCAACGTCATGGTGATAGCGCTTGCGTCGACATGCGCGACCTGAGCCAGGAAAGGCTCGATATAGCTGTAGCTTGCGTAATAGCCGGTCGCCATAAAGACCGTGACCGCGTAGAGCGCGATGAGGAACGGATTCTTGAGCAGCTCGGGCAGCTGCTTAACGGTAAAGCGCTCGCCCACCGGCATGGCCGGGAACACCGCGGCTTGATACACAACCGCGGCGGCAGAGAAGGCCCCGACCACGGCAAACGTCATGCGCCAGCCCACGGCCAGCCCGATGGCGCGGCCGATCGGCAGGCCAAAGATCTGCGCGATGGACGAGCCCGTAGCGATCATGCTGATGGCGAGCGCCCCGTGGCGGGCGTCGACCAGGCGCGAAGCCATGATCGAGGCGACCGACCAGAACACGGCATGCGCGCAGGCGACCACCAGGCGCGCACAGACCAGGATGGGATATGTCGGTGCCACAGCGGACAGGAACTGACCCAGAGAAAACACGGCGAGCACACCGAGCAGCATACGCTTGAACTCAAAGCGCGAGGCAAACACCATAAGCGGCAGCGACAGCAGCATGACACCCCAGGCGTAGACCGAGATCATGATGCCGGCTTGGGCCTCGGTGAGCGAGAACGACGCGGCGATATCAGTCAGAAGGCCGATGGGCATAAACTCCGACGTGTTGAACACGAACGCGCAGCAGGCGAGCCCGATAAGCGGGAGCCACTGCTTGAGTGAGATGCCATCTTGTCTTGCCTGAGTCATATATAACATCTCCAATCATTTTGAGCGGAGGCGATTATATAGCAACGGCCCCGCATCCGTCAGCAACAGATGCGGGGCCGAAAACAATTCGGCACACAGAGGTTGCGCCGTCAATAAATAACTAAGCCAGCCCCAGCAATATGCCCGCCGAATGCACGACAAACGCCACGATCCAGGCGACCGTCACCTGAAACGCGAATACGGCCACGGCATAGCGCGCGCCCAACTCGCTCTTGACGGCGCCGATGGACGCCACGCAAGGCGGGTACAGCAGCGTAAAGACCAAGAACACGTAGGCGGTAAACGGCGAAAACATGGCTGACAGTGCCGCGGGAGAGGTTGCGCCCAAAAGCACCGTGAGCGTCGAGATGACGCTCTCCTTGGCAATAAGTCCCGTGACGAGTGCCGTCGAGGCGCGCCAGTCGCCAAAACCGAGCGGGGCCAACACCGGCGCGATGATGCTACCCAGACCGGCAAGCAGGCTTTGCGACTGGTCGGCGACCACGTTAAAGCGGATATCGAACGTCTGCAGGAACCAGATGACCACCGTAGCGGCAAAGATAATGGTAAAGGCCTTGGTAATAAAGTCCTTGGCCTTATCCCATGCCAGCATCACCGTCGTCTTGACGCTCGGCAGGCGGTAATTGGGGAGCTCCATGATAAACGGCACCGGGTCGCCCTTAAATGCCGTACGGTTGAGCACCAAAGCCGCAATGCAACCAACCGCAATACCAATCAGATAGAGCGAGACCATGGCGGGAACCGTCGCCTGTGGGAAAAACGCCCCGCACAGCAAGCCGTAAACCGACAGCTTGGCCGAGCAGCTCATGAACGGTGTGAGCATGACCGTCATCTTGCGGTCGTGCTCGGATGGGAGCGTACGGGTCGACATGATAGCCGGCACGGTACAGCCAAAACCGACGAGCATGGGCACAAAGCTGCGGCCCGACAGGCCAAAGCGACGCAGCACCTTATCCATGACAAAGGCCACGCGTGCCATGTATCCGGAGTCTTCCAGAATGGAGAGGAACAAGAAGAGCACGACGATAATCGGCAGGAAGGTCAGCACGCTACCCACGCCCGTAAGCACGCCGTCGACAGCCAGCGAGCGCACCACGTCGTTGGTTCCGAACGCCTTGAGGCCCGCATCGGCCGAGGCGATGATGGCAGCGATACCGTCCTCCATGAGTCCCTGCAACGCCGCGCCGATCACGCCAAACGTCAGCCAAAAGACGAGGCCCATGATCACCAGAAACGCCGGAATGGCTGTGTAACGACCTGTCAGGATGCGGTCAATCTTGACGGAGCGCACGTGCTCGCGGCTTT
This sequence comes from uncultured bacterium, assembly GCA_905214215.1. GTDB lineage: Bacteria > Actinomycetota > Coriobacteriia > Coriobacteriales > Coriobacteriaceae > Collinsella. The sequence goes on from CAJMLP010000025.1 coordinate 23,191, forward strand.
CGTGCGGCTTGACGACGCAACGCCCGCACACGTCGCCGATAAAGCTAAAACGCATATCGGCCAACGCAGATAGGCGGTCGGTGCCGGCCTCGCCCTCCATCTGGGTAATGATGTGCTCGATAGCGTCGAGCTCATTGCGATCCAGGTGAAGCGCCTCGGTTACCAGCTCATCGCCCTCGACCAGCTTAGTCGCCGCAAAGCGCACCGGGATGTGCGCCGTCACGGCATGGTCCTCGATCAGGTTAGCAATACCGTGGATGCAGCGATGCAGCGCACCGCCGTCCGGACCGTCGGGCGCGCAAAAGTCCAGGCGACCAGGACGCTCGCGGAACCGTGCCACGTGCAGGGCGTGGTCCACCAGCTCGCCGATGCCCTCGTTGCGGGCAGCGCTAATGGGGACAACAGGCACGCCCATCAGGCTCTCGAGCAAGTTGACGTCTACGGCGCCGCCGTTGGCGGTCACCTCGTCCATCATGTTGAGCGCGATGACCATAGGACGGTCAAGCTCCATGAGCTGCAGTGTCAGGTACAGGTTACGCTCAATGTTGGTGGCGTCAATGATGTCGATGATGGCGTCCGGGCGCTCGTCGAGGATGAACTGACGGCTCACGACCTCTTCGCCTGTGTACGGCGACAGGGAGTAAATGCCAGGCAGGTCGGTAACGCTCGCCTCGGGATGGTTACGGATGGTGCCATCTTTGCGGTCGACAGTCACGCCGGGAAAGTTACCGACGTGCTGGTTGGAGCCCGTCAGCTGGTTGAATAATGTGGTCTTGCCGCAGTTTTGGTTGCCAGCGAGGGCAAAGTGCAGCGGCGCGCCCTCGGGCACGGCCGTCTTTGCCGCACGGGGCGAATACGTCCCCTCGCCCAGGGCCGGATGCTCCGTCGCGCCGATTGCGGCGTTAGCGCGCGGACCCGTATCGGTGTCGTGAATACCCACGAGCTCGATGCGAGCGGCATCGTCCTTGCGCAGCGTCAACTCGTAGCCACGCAGGCGAATCTCGAGCGGGTCGCCCAT
>CAJMLP010000026.1:0-22211 GCA_905214215.1 uncultured bacterium
GCGACGGGGGCGAGGCGAATGGCTGAGCGGTATCGATATGCGGGTTTAACGGTATCACATTGGCCACATAGATTTTTAACTTGCATTTCTAACAGTTAAGGAGACGGGTGCTTTCCAGCACACTCCTTCGATGATGCCTTCCGCTAGTTGCTATGCCGGTTTCAGCCAACAAAGAATGTGCCCGGGCGCTCAGGTTCACCGTTAGCGTTGGCAACATATGAGATGGGCCAGACCCTTGCCGCGCGCCGATTGCGCGAGAGGTGTCGGGCTCCATGTTTATTCCACCTGCTTGTTATCAACCAGCTTCGTTCAACGTCAGACATTCAAGATGTCAGACGTCGAACCTGCGCTAAAGACGCAGCTGGGGCTACTAGTTGCCTACAATCGCTCGCGAAGCTCACCTGTTCGTGCGTGAATGTCTGACAGCTCCGTCAGACATTGTCGGACATTTGATTGTTCGACAAATGCGCACGTGGTCGCGTTCGCAAAGATAACTGAACGGTCGATGGGTGCGTTGAGACCGGAGCAAACGGCGGATGCCAGAAAAATGGCCTCACAGAATCGCACCCATGGTTGATAAAATTGACCGCCCGGGCGCAAATACCCGGGCGGTCAATTCATCCCCTCGTTCGCGATCCTGTTGGGTTTTGGGGCTTTGACATGTTGTTGACGGATGGATCAGCCGTACAGCTTGATCTCCCGGGGTTCCATGTGGTCGTCCCCCAATAAGACGTCCCTGATGTAGCCCTGCGGCAGGAACTCGACGGGCAGCACTGGGTCGTCGACGTAGCCGGACACTGGGAGTAGGCGTGGCCTTTGGACATAGCGTGGCCGCCTGCCGGCGGTCGGACTGCCACTTCAGCCAAAAGCTCAGGCGCGCGCATTAAAATAATGAATATATCGCTTGATGGGCTTTTGACCAAGCATGAACATCGCAGGTAAATCCGTGTACCAATTTTTGGTACACGGATTTACCTGCGGTTTGTTGAAAGCTCTGACACGCGCTGTCGACTTCATTAAAATCGATTGCCGATCAAGTCTTCCTATATATGCGAGCCCCAAGAAACTGCGCTGTGAACCTGAGTCCTCTATCGATCGGCCCGGTGCACCGGGCCGCTGTCCTCGAGCCGGCAACAGCTTGCCGGTCTCAAAACGTATGCCGTCCGGCACGACCGACAGCCGAGCCTTGTGCCCCACTCGAGCAGTGCCAGAACCCCGTGCCGGAACCCACGCAGACGATGGCAGGGGAATTCAGCCGCGGCCATCGAGGAGCCGACCTAGGGACGGCGCCCTCATTCCTCAATGGATTTCCGCCGCCCCTTATAGGTCTGGATTGATTTAATGCTTGATTTAATCCGGCTGAATAAGCCGACCATGGGCCGGTTGACATAATGTAAGGTAAAAGAGCAGATGCGGCCGTACGCCGGTGCGGGTGATGTGACAGAATGTAATACACGTATTGCATCTAACCGGGAGGTGCATCATGGCAACCGCCACCGCAGCCCTGAGAATCCCCGAGGACCTCTCGAACAGGTACGACCGCCTGGCGAAGTCGACGGGCCGCACGAAAAACTTCTACATGACGGAGGCCATCGCCGCCGAGATAGACAGGCTCGAATACGAGTACGGCCTCATGAATTATCCGGGAAGCGTTTGGTTGCGAGGCATGCCAGTGTGAGGGCCTGATTCGTCAGGCCCCGCACAGGGGGACCGCGATGGTGGCCGCCGCGCCGCCCGAGGGGCTGTTGGCGAGCGAGACGGAGCCCCCGTGGGCGCTCGCGGCCTCGAAGGCGACGTGGAGGCCGAGCCCGTAGTGGCGGCCTCCGTCGCGCGAGGAGCGGGAGGAGTCGTCTGTGAAGAGGCGCTCGCAGCCGCGTTCGAGGGCGGCGGGAGAAAAACCCGGTCCGTCGTCGGCGACCTCGATGACGAGGCGCCCGCCCGCGACGTCGCAGGAGACAGTCACGCGCGAGCGCGCGTGCTCGGCGGCGTTGACCACAAGGTTCGCGGCGGCTCGCGCCAGGGCGGTTCGGTCGAGTGGGGCCTCGGGCGCGCCCGCGACAGCAGGGCCCGTGGCCGCGTTGAGCGTCACGCCTCGCGCCCGGGCGATCTGGGCGGCCTCGGCGAGAACCTGCTCGCAGAGCTCGGCCGGCCGCATGGGGGCCCTCTCCGCCCCGCCGGACCCGCGCGAGGCCTCGATGAGCAGTCGCACGTAGCCGTCGAGCCTTTCGACACCGCCGGCTATGTCGCGCGCGGCGGCCGAGAGGTCGGCGTCTTCCTCGTCTTCCAGCTCCTCCGCCACGAAGTCGGCGTTGGCGCGCAGCACGGTGAGCGGCGTCTTGAGGTCGTGGGCGAGCGACGCCATCTGCTCGCGCTGCCCCCGCTCCGCGGCCCAGCGGGACTCGAGCGACTCGGCGAGGGAGGCCCGCATGGCGTCCATCGCGGCGAGGACGTCGTTCACCTCACGCACGTTGGTGCTGCCGACCGCGAAGTCGAGCTCCCCCGCGCCGACGCGACCCGCCGCTTCCGCGAGCGGCGCCATCTTGCGCGAGATCACGCGGCTCGCGCGGCGCGCCACAAGCGCGAGCGCGAGCGCGCTTCCCGCCGTGGCGCCGACGAGCATGAGGTTCTGCGGGTTGGGAAGCAGGCTGGCGAGATCGCGCGAGACCCACTGCGGCAGGTACTCGCTGACGAGTGCGCAGGCCCCGCCGCCCTTGAGCGGGAACGCAGCGTAGGTGAGGCCCGAGCCCCCGCCCTCGATCTCCACTGTGCCCGGATCCGCGGCGAGTGCCGCACGGGCCATTTCCGTCGCGTCCTCGAGCCGCGTGTCCTCGAGGTCTGTCATCAGCGCGTATCCGTCCTTGTTCAGGATGAGGTAGCGGTACGCCGTCGGCACGTCCTGCTGCCCGCAGACGCCGTCGCGTGCCAGGCCCTCCGCGACCTCGCGCGCATTGGCCGGCCCCCAGCTTGACTCGTAGACGAAGCCCGCGCTGATCGCCACGGAGAGCACCATGAACGAGGCGAGCCACGCCGTGGCGACCGCCGCGAACGCGTAGGCGAAGTAGCGCGCGATGACGAAGGTGAGCGGCATGCCCCCGCGACCTCGCGCCCCGGTCCTTAGAGCTGCCACTTGTACCCCATCCCCCAGACGGTCGCGATCGGATCGGCGCCGGCCTCGGAGAGTTTCCTCCGGGCGCGACTGACCTGCATGGATATGGCCGCGTCGTCGGCGTCGCTCTCCCAGCCGAGCACCGCCTCGCGGATCTGCGCGCGGCTCATGACCTGCCCGGGGTGGCGCGCGAGGTACTCGCAGATGGCGTACTCGGTGGGCGTGAGCGGCACGGTCTCGCCGCCCACGGCGAGGTCGCGCGCCCCGAGGTCGATCCGCACCTCCCCGAAGGAGAGGGCGTGCGAGCGCGGCCGGCGCTCACGGCGTAGATGGGCCGCGACCTTGGCGCGCAGTTCCGCGGCCCCGAAGGGCTTGCGGACGTAGTCGTCGGCGCCCAGGCCGTAGGCGGCCACGGCATCCTCCTCGGCCACGCGCGCGGTCAGGAAGACGATGGGCCCGTCGAAGTCCGGGCGGATCTGCCGCACGAGGTCGAAGCCGTCGAGCCCCGGCATCATGACGTCGCAGAGCACGAGGTCGAAGCGCGAGAGGTCCATCCCCGGGACCGCCGTCGGATCCGCCGCCCTGACGACCTCATGGCCGTCGCGGCCGAGGACGCGCGCGAGCGCGTCGAGGATCGCCCGTTCATCATCCACTGCCAGTATCCTCGCCATGTTAGACCTCCTGAAACTCCCGTCGGAATTGTACTAGCGCCGCACTCAGCGGTCCAGAACCCTGCACGCAGCCGCGGGCGCCTCGGCCGCATCGCACGCGTGGTAGCGCACGCCCGAGCCGCCGCGCGCCTCGATCTCGAGCCAGCCCTCGCCGTCCGACTCCCGCCCGAAGAAGATGAGCTGGAGCTCTCGGACATTGCCTCTGTCGTCCGCCGCGTCCACCAGGTAGACGTAGTTTGCCCCCGCCCCAGTGGCGTCGGCGTAGGAGCTCGCGTGGCTGCCGGGCTCGGGCGCGGGCGCCCACATGGCGATCTCAGGGTTGGGCAGCACGCGGTCGGCGATCGAGCGCAGCGCCGACCCCCAGCCGGCGTCGAGCAGGGCATTCCCGCCCAGAACGAGCGCTGCGGAGAGGAGGACGAGCACGGCGGCGAGCGGCCTCCTACGCATCTGCCCTCCCGTCCTCGAAGCGGCAGAACCAGGCAAGAAGGACGGCGTCGGCTGTCAGGGCGAGCACGAGGCCAGCGAGCGCAGTCGTGAGGAGAGGGCCCGCCGCGCGTGCGGCGTCGATGAAGGCCTCCACCCCGAGCGACCCCAGGCGCGCGGGCCAGGCGAGCGGCACCCAGCTCAGAGGCGTCGCCAGGGCACCGGTGAGCTCGCCGGTCATGAGGCCGTGCGCAAGTCCGCCCACTGAGAAGAACGCGAGGAGCATACCCGCCGCGCCGGCGCCGATGGCGGCGTTGCGGCCGAGACGCAGGGCCACGCCGAGCCCCAGCGCGTAGAGGGGCAGGCTGCCCAGCACGATGCCCGCCCAGGCGCCCGCAAGCGGAGCGGGCCCGAGCGGCAGGCGCCCGGCAACGGCGAGCACGGCCCCGAACACGCCGAGCGCCACGGCCAGCGCGCCCGCGCCGAGCGCCGCAAGGGCGAGCAACTTCGCCGCGACGGCGCGCCCGCGCGAGGGGACCGCCGTGAGGTTGGCGAGGCGCCCGGCAGCGCGCTCCTCGTCCACGGCGAGCGCGCAGACGATGGCGGACATGAGCGGCATGAGGGCGCCGAGGAACTGGGCGTAGGCGTCCGCGCCCAGCGCCGGGTCCCATCGGGTTACGGAGAAGTACTCACCGCAGGCAAGACCGGCTGCCATGCCGCAGGCGAGGTGCACCGCCGTGAGCGGGGAGCGCACCAGGCGCAGGGCCTCGGAGAGCAGGGCCCGCGGGAGAGTCATGCGCGGCGTCGGGTCGGAGAGTTGTGTCATGGCCATCACCTCTCCTCGGAGCGCGCGAACCAGGCCGCGCCCGCCGCCGTGAGCGCGGCGAACGCAAGCGCGCAGACCGCAAGGCCCGCCAGCGTGAGCATGCCGTCCGCCGTGAGCGCCCCGCCGAGCGCCATGTCCGCCGCGAGTGGCTCGCCGCTCGGCAGTACGGGGATGAAGCTCGTGGGGATGACCATGCTCGCCGACGGCGGAAAGAGCTGCGGCAGCGGCACCAACGACCAGGCGAACCCACCCATGAGCTGCGCGGCGAGCGGGCAGAAGATGCCCGTGAGCATGCCGAGCCGCGCCGTGAGGAAGAGCCCTGCGGGGATCATCCACGCCGCGGTCACCGTGTTGGCGAGCGCGCAGAGGAGCATCGTGAGTGTGCCCGCGGCCGTGAGACCCTGCGAGGAGAACGCCGATCCCGCGAGGTAGATGCCGAAGACCACGAGGTTCGAGAGCGTGCAAAGAGCGAGGCACCAGAGCGCCTTGGCCCACCAGGCGCGCCCGAGCGGGAAGCCCAGGCCCAGAAGCCCCCGCATCCGTGTGCGAGCGTCCGCCCGCGCGACGCACGCCACCACAAGCGATAGAGACACGGGCAAGAAGAGCGCGTACCAGTAGTTCCACGCGCTAAAGATTTGCACGCCCCGGTAGGGCATCGCGCCGAGCAGCGGCATCGGCAGCGCCATGAGCACGGCCAGGCGAACCGGTGCCGCGTGGCGCGACTTCAGGGCCTCGGCGCGCAGGCCCGCGAGCAGGCCGCCTTTCTCGCCCGTCATGCCGCCACCTCCCCGCGCGCTCGTCGCCCTTCCCGGCAGAAGCTCATGAAGAGTTCCTCGAGGTCCTGCCCGGGCCGAAGCGCATCCTCGTAGGCGAGGCGCCCCCCGCAGATGATGCCGATGGTGTCCGCCATCTGCTGCACTTCGGAGAGGATGTGGCTCGAGACGATCACCGTCGTACCCGCCTCCGCGAAGCCGCGGATCTGGTCGCGCAGTTCCTCGATGCCGATGGGGTCGAGGCCGTTGGTAGGCTCGTCGAGCACGAGCAGGCGTGGCCGGGCGACCAGCGCCAGCGCGAGCCCCAATCGCTGCCGCATGCCCATCGAGAAGCGCCCGGCGCGCTTCTTCCCGGTGTCCGCGAGGTCCACGGCGGCGAGCACCTCATCAATGCGGCTCTCGGGAAGGCCCAGCAGCGTGGTGCGCACGCGCAGGTTCTCGCGCGCGGTGAGGTTGGGGTAGAGCGGCGCCTCCTCGATGAGGCTGCCGATTGCGTAGAGGTCCTCGCGGCACCAGGCGTGCCCGGCAAAGAGGATCTCCCCGGCTGTCGGCCGCAACATCCCGCAGATCATCTTGAGCGTTGTCGACTTGCCGGCGCCGTTGGGACCGAGCAGCCCGTACACCTCGCCCTCGCGGATATGAAGGCTCACGTCGGCCACGGCGTCCTGCGCCTGGTCGCCGCGGCCGAAGCGCTTGGTGAGCCCACGCGTCTCGAGCATGTAACCCATGGGTTTATCCTTTCTCTTCCGGGAGCGCGGGCCGAGTCACCGTGCCCGCGCGCCTTACCTTTCGGGTTCACCATCCATGGTGGGGCGCGTTTCTAACGAAGCCATAACGGCCGTTGGGTTCTTTTGGCGCCAACCCTTCTCGACCCGCACATCATGATTAATTTGCTTAAGGCAACAACTTTCCCGATCGATGTAATCACCGAATCAAAACGTGTACATCACCCTCCAAAACCGACATTTTTCGGCATGTTTGGAGGCTGATGTACACGAATGTGAAATCCACCGCCGCCCAAAAGCGCCTTCCTCATGTCTGGACTCTCTATGCTTACGCTGGATAGACATCGCCGGAACGGGTATAGTAGCGAAAGTTTTGTCGTTAACCAGCGGGGGAGTCCTGTGGGCATCAAAAAGAAGATCAAAAAGGAGCTTATCGGCACTTCCGATTACCCGTCGAATAAGATCTTTACGATCTCCAATTTCATCACCTTTACGCGCTTGATCCTCACTCTGGTATTTCTGTACCTGTTTGTGACGGATAACAACCGCGTCATCGCCATCGTTATCTACGCCGTTGCCGCCTCTACCGACTGGATGGACGGTCAGATCGCCCGCATGACCAAGACGGTCTCGTGGCTCGGCAAGGTCATGGACCCCATCTGCGACCGTGCGCTGCTGTTCACCGGCGTACTTGGGCTGGTGGTCCGCGGAGAGCTGCCCATCTGGGTCTGCGTGCTCATTATTGGCCGCGACATCTATCTGGGCATCGGCACGCTTATCGTTCGTCATTATCACCGTCGCCCCATCGATGTCGTCTTTCCCGGAAAGATTGCCACTGCACTGCTCATGACCGGCTTCTCGCTCATGCTGCTCGGGTTCCCCGTTATTGACGGCCTGCATCTTTTACCTTCAACCCTTACGGCCTTCCCGGGCCTCAACGGAAGCTCGGTGCCCCTCGGCATCTTCTTTGTGTACGGCGGCGTGATCTTCTCCATGCTCACGGCTGTCATCTATTCCATTAAGGGCGGAGTGGCCATTAAACAGGCTCTCGCGCATCCCGAGGACGAGGACATCGACTTTCTGAACCCTGAAATCGAAGACTGATTCGTTGGGGTATGATTACGTACGGTTCATTATTTGCGGCACGTCCGCGATAAGTTAGGGGTTGTCATGGACAACATGGTTAACAATATGCCTCAGAATGATAAGACTGCTGACGCTACCTGCGTATTCCGCGTGCCTTCAAGCGACGTCACCGTTCCCGACCTCATGGCCAACGTGCGCATCACCGCCCCCGTTCTGTCCATCGTCAAGGGTCCGCAGACTGGTGCCGCCTTTGAGCTCGAGGACGACGTGACCACCATCGGCCGCGATCCTGCGAACGGCATCTTCCTCAATGACATGACCGTATCGCGCAGCCACGCGCGCATTATCCGCGAGGGCCTCGGCGCTCGCATCGAGGACTTGGGCTCGCTCAATGGCACCTGGGTCGACGGTGCCATCGTCAATGCAGCCCCGCTGCACGACGGTTCTTCCGTCCAGATCGGTACGTTTACGCTCATCTACCACGAGAGCACGCCGGAGCGCATCGAAACCGGTGAGTAGGGCATGGCCGAACGCAACTATCTGAGTATCGGCCAAGTCGTCAACCTACTTCGAGGTGCATACCCCGATCTTTCGAACTCAAAAATTAGATTTCTAGAAGATGAGGGGCTCATTACCCCTCATCGTACGCCTAAGGGATACCGTCAATACTCTAAGGAGGACGTTGATCGCCTGGAGGTCATCCTGCATTTGCAGAAGACCCGCTACATGCCGCTCAACGTGATTAAGCAGCGCTTGGAAAACGCCACGGACCTGTCAACGCTCGCTTACGAGGTGGGCTTGCTGTCCGATGTTCCGCTCAAGACGGAGCCCAAGGAGACTAAGCAAAAGCTGCATCCCATTGAGACCATTCCCGATATGCTGGGCGTCGAGATTTCGTTTATCCGCTCGCTCGCCGAGAACGACCTCATTCGCATCATCAAGAGTCCGCAGAATCGTGAGCTCGTCGATGGTCGCGATTTTCCAATCATCCGCTACTGCTCCGAGCTGTCACGCTTCCATATCGAGCCCCGCAACCTGCGTCAGTACGTGTCTTCCGCCAACCGCGAGTCCTCGATGTTTGAGCAGGTGCTCGTGAGCATGCTCGGCATGGACACCTCCGATGACGAGCGCGACGCCAAGCTCGAGCGTGCGTTTAAGAAGCTTCACGACCTGACGGAAGGCGTGCACACCGCGTTGCTCAAAAACCGCGTTTTTGAGTCGCTCAACGCCGTGGTCGAGGATGCCGATATCGATGCACTCGATGAGGAAATCGCTCGCTCCGAGTCCACCAAGGCCAAAAACGAAGAAACTGCCGCGCCGGCTTCACACGAGGATTCTCTCGTAAAGCCGCTCAAGGTTGTCGCCCCTTCGCAATCCGACACTGTCACCGCGGGCAAATAACAGCTACCGCTTATCCGGCAACCCATTGAAAGGTCATGCAATGTACGACTTCGAATCTCAAATCGTCGACATCCCCGACTATCCCGAGCCCGGAGTCATCTTTAAAGACATCACGCCGCTCTTTGACAACCCCGAGGCGCTCAAAGCCATGACCGATGCCCTCGCCGAGCACTTTGCCGGCATGGGAATCACCAAGGTCGTGGGTCCCGAGGCCCGTGGCTTTATGGTTGGCGTACCGGTGGCTGTAGCCCTTGGCGCCGGCTTTGTTCCTGCACGTAAACCGGGCAAGCTGCCGCGCGAGACCGTAAGCCAGAGCTACGAACTCGAGTACGGAACGGATTCCATTGAAATCCATGCCGACGCTATCAGCTCTAAAGATACCGTGTTGATTCTGGACGACTTGGTCGCGACGGGCGGAACCGTCGAGGCAACAGGTAAACTGGTGCGAGATATGGGCGCAAAGCTTGTCGGTTACGGTTGTATCCTTGAGCTTGCGTTTCTCAACCCGCGCGAGAAGCTCACGCCGTCTGATGATGATGTGGAGCTCTTTAGCCTGGTGACGGTGGACTAGCCGTTACCCTTAGTTACTGGAAAGGAAGCTACATGCGCACAGCAAACACGCACAAAAACATGGCACGCTGCGCTGCTACGGCAACCCTCGCTTGTGTTTTGGGCTTGGGCCTTGCGGCTCCTGCCTACGCCGATACCGCATCCGACCTTGCCGCTGCTCGTACCAAGCTCGAGCAGATCGGCACGCAAACCCAGCAAATTCATGAAGAACTCTCCGCACAGACGCAGGAGCTTGATCAGACTGCAGGCGAGATCACGCAAAAGCAGCAAGAGATCGCCGAAGGCCAGGCCAAGCTCTCTAACTACGTTGCCAGTGAATACAAGACCGGCGGTCTGAGTCTCCTTCAGGTTCTGACGGGCGTCGACGATCTGGGCGACATGCTCAACCGTCTCTTCTACTACGGCAAGGTGTCCGACAAGCAGGCCCAGACCATTCAGGAGGTCAAGGACCTTAAGCAGCAGCTCACCGATAAGCAGACCGAGCAGGAGAAGAACGTCGCTGCGACGCAGAAGAAGGTCGACGAGCTCAATGCCCAGCAGGCTGAGGCCCAGAGTGTCGTGAGCTCCCTGGATTCACAGTTGCAGGCCGAGCTTGCTGCCGAGGCCGAGGCCAACGCCGCGCTGCAGGCGGGTATCAACGCCAGCACTGCCGAAAAGGCCACGGTGAGCAACGACACCTCCGGTACGACCGAGAACACCAACAATGGTGGCGGCGACACGCCTGCACCCACGCCCGCTCCTGCTCCTACGCCGCAGCCCGCTCCCGCTCCCGCTCCGGCTCCGGCCCCTTCGGCGCCGAGCCAGTCCGTTGACGGCGGCTCCGTTGTTTCGCGTGCCTACAGCAAGCTCGGTTGTGTTTATTCTTGGGGCGGCATTGGACCGAACAGCTTTGACTGCTCCGGTTTTGTAAGCTATTGCCTCACGGGCCGCTACTGCCGCCTGGGCACCACCGGCACCTTCATGGGTTGGACCCGTGTGTCCGATCCGCAACCCGGCGATGTTGTGGTTAACTCCTACCATACCGGCATCTATATCGGTAATGGTCAGATGATCCATGCTTCCGACTACAAAACGGGCGTCATCATCAGCTCCGTCGCCGCTGGCATGAACAACAATTACATTTTCGTGCGCTACTAATTTATTACTGCAGCGAACGAACGTGGGCCTCGCGATCTTGAGTCACGAGGCCCATTCTTTTTTCCCTACCGTTTGCCATAAAATCAGGACGGCTATCTAGTATTCAAAACTAGATAGCCGTCCAATCAATCAAAAAGATGGCTATAATTGTTGGGGAACAATTAGAAAGGACCCTCAATGAGCTGGGCACTTATCTCCGATTCGAGCTGCAATCTTCGCGATTGGCAACCAACCGCACCTCATACCACCTTTGCATTTGCACCCCTTAAGATCCGAGTGGGGGAGCGTGAGTTTGTCGATGACCTCACGCTCGACGTTCACGAGCTCAATTGCGCCGTGCAGGCGGAGTCGAGCGCTTCTTCGAGCGCCTGTCCAAGCGTAGGTGAGTGGGCCGAACTCTTTAGGCTTGCCGACAAGACGATTTGCATGCCCATCTCGGAGGGCGTCTCGGGAAGCTACAATGCCGCGGCCACCGCACGTGACATGGTGCTTGCCGAAGAGCCGGATCGACAGATTCATCTGGTCAATTCACGCGGAGCCGGCGGCAAAATGGACCTAATCTTCCTGCTGTTCGACCGCTATCTTGCAAGCAACCCGGACGTTTCCTTTGAGGACGCCTGCGCTTACTTCGATAGCCTCGAGCAAAACAGCAAGATCCTCTTTAGCCTGTGTAATTACGAGAACCTTGCAAAGGCCGGACGTATTCCCAAGGCAGCCGGGGTCATCGCCAATAAACTCAACATTCGAGTTTTAGGCACAGCAAGCGAGGCGGGGGAGATTAAGCTCGTTGGTCACACCCGTGGGGAAAAGAAGATGCTTGGCAAGATTGTCGATACCATGGAGGCCGAGGGCTTTACTGGCGGCGAGGTCGTTATCGACCATGTCGAGAATGAGACGGGCGCCCAGGCACTTGCCAGCCGCATTGTGGAGCGCTGGCCAGGCTCCAAGACTATCATCATGCCCTGTAACGGGCTAGATTCATATTATGCCGAGATGCACGGCCTCATCATCGGCTATGGCATGGGCGTGGCTTCGGGCCGATAATATCCAACTAGACAAACGTACGGGCGGGATAAGGAGCCATTGGCTCTTTATCCCGCCCGTCTTATACCTCGGTTAGCTATTAAACCCATTGAACTTGAGATAGCTCATCAGATACGCCTTCGAAACGAAGGACGATACCGCACTGCGCACGAGCAGCGATTCGCGCGTAACCTGATGTGCGGTATCGGGCACGGGAGTCTGCTCAACAGAAAACGCCGCACGAATCGATGCCTCGAGCTGATCGACAACATAATCGAAAGCCGTCGGAGCGTCGTAGCTCAAGCGCTGAATATTAAAGAGCGCCTGAACCGCAGCGATGGGCAGCACCTGCTTAAAGATACAAATGGCGATGAGACGCGCAATCTGCTCACGGCCATATTGCTTTTTAACCGGAGCAGGAACGAGGCCGACCTTCACGTAGTTATTGATCATCGATGGCGTGATAACGGGTTGCTCTACGCAAATCGAAAGCGGCTCCATCCACAGCGCAACATATTCAATAACCTGATCGCGATAGAGCGTTACGTTGGGCAGCTGGTCATAGCGTGGCAGGCTCAACGCGTTGAGTTTACCCACCATATCGGACTGAATAAATGCATCCGGCAGCACCGTCGGCTGAATATCCTCAGGCTTAATGCTGACCGACGTATCGGACATCGGGATAACATGTTTAGCGTGGTTCATAAGAGGCCTCCGTTCGTTTTCTATATTGTATTCTAGGTTATCTAGTTTTGCATACCACATAGCCGCCAAGAAAATTGGCGGGACAGTGCACTGATGCTTCGTCCCGCCATTTAGTAAATTGATAACAACCTTACATAAGATATATTATCGTACTTATCCACGGAGAAACGCGTATGCGCTCGTTGCCGCTATAGCTCCATCAGAAACGGCGGTCACAACCTGGCGTAAGCGCTTGGAACGGATGTCGCCAGCGGCAAATAGACCAGGTGTACGGGTGGCCATGGATTCATCAGTCAGAATGCCGCCATCAGGCGCCAGATCGACTAGATGCTCAACAAGCTCGGTATGGGGCTGCGTTCCGGTAAAAACAAAGATGCCAAACGAGCCGGGCTCAAATGACTCGGTATGAGTCTCGCCGGATGCATTGTCCTTAAAGGTAATCCTCGTTGGCATGGCTTCGCCCGATAGCTCCACAATACTAGTTTGGTACCTAACTGCAATATTGTCCTTTGCGAGTACTTTCTGAACAACACCATCGGGCGCACGGAACTGGTCGCGGCGCAGCACGATGGTCACACTGTTGGCAATGTCGGACAGGAACAGAGCCTCTTCGCATGCCGAATTGCCACCACCGATTACAAAAACCTGCTTGCCGCGGAAAAACATGCCGTCACATGTTGCGCAATATGAAACGCCACGACCGCGATACGTATCCTCGCCTGCGAAACCTGCCGGACGCGGCGTGGCACCCATGCAAGCGATAACGCTCGGGGCCAGCGTATCGCCCATATCGTGATGCACCGTAAACAACGCTGCATCGGCATCGTAATCGATACCCGTAACCATGCTCCATGCAACCTGTGCTCCCAGGCCCTCTGCATGCTGCTGAAAACGCTCGCCGAGTTCGGCGCCACTCAGGAGCGGGAAACCCGGATAGTTCTCGACCTCATTGGTTGTGGCGATCTGCCCTCCCGACATGCCCTGCTCAATCACGGTCGTCGTCAGGTTGGCACGCGCAGCATAAATGGCGGCAGCATAGCCCGCGGGGCCGCCACCGATAATCGCAACATCGATCGGCTTATCGGTAGTCATGAAGCGTCCTTTCGTCGAAACGTTGTCGTTCTTTGCGCTCATACCCAAATTTACGTGAACGTGACACTCATGCACTACAATGATAAATCCGTATTACAAAGCTGAAGGGGAGTTATCGATGGACCAGGCGCAGACGAGTGACGACGCTCCCCTGCTCACGCACAGCACTCCCCAATCGGAGCAAACCACACTCCTGGCTCAGCAAAAACCCCTCGTGACCATCGTGCATGCCTCCGTTGGCTCGGGCCACAAGGCCGCCGCAAATGCGATTGCGCAGGCATTCGACCTCATCCGCGGCACCAATGGCATCCCCGAGGATATTGAGATTGAAGTGCTCGATATCCTTGATTTTGGACGTATTAAATTCGACGGCAATAAGACCGCGGCTTCTTTTACGGGAGCCACGCGCCCCATTTACGACCTGACCTGGCGATATACGCTTACGGGACATCTTCTCTGGGGTGGCGGAACGGCATGGTCGCGAATTATGTTCCCCGCCTTCAACGAATATATTCGTAGCCGCAGGCCCATAGCCGTGGTTGCGACGCACATCACAGCAGCCAATGTTGCCGTGGGCGCCCGCGTAATTACGGGTATCGATTATCCGGTCGTCTGCGTACCGACCGACTACGAAGTCGAGGGATGGTGGCCCCACAAGGACACCGATTTATTCTGTGTTGCCAACGAATTTATGGCCGAAACGCTGCGTCCGCGCAAGGTGCTCGAGACAAAGATTCGCATTACCGGCATTCCTATTCGCGCCGGATTCGACACGGATTACGATCGCGAGGAAGAGCTAGCTAAGTTCAACCTCCCCACCGACAAGACCGTCGTACTGGTAATGGCCGGTGCCAGCTTGCCTCAACCGTACGTTCGCTTTCGCGCGGAGATGGACCGCACCCTCCCCTTCCTACGCAGCTTCGAAGACATGCACTTTGTCTTTTTGCCGGGCAAGGATAAGGAATACGCCGCCCGCCTCAAGACACTCTTCGATGCCATGAAGCTCGAAAATGTCACGGTGCTGGACTATGTCGACGACATGGCGGCCCTCATGCACGGCTGCGACCTGGCAATTCTCAAATCGGGCGGACTCACCGTCACCGAGTGCCTATGCGCACATCTGCCGATGATCCTGCTGGGCAAGTCCTATGGCCAGGAAAAGGCCAACACCACCATGCTCACCGGCATGGGCGCCAGCATGCATGTCACCACCGCACGAGAGCTCATCGTGACGTTGCGTCATCTCCACGATCATCCTGAGTCGCTCAAGGCACTGCTCATCAACGGCGAAGCACTACGCCGCCCCCACGCAGCCGAAGACATAGCCATCGCAACCATGGAGCTCGTAGGCAAACCCCAAAAGCGCAAAAGAGCCTTCTGCCGCTTCTACTGGGGCGGAAAACCCGCGCATATCCGCTAGCGTCTTTATGTCCGCTTACCCGCGGGAGGCCCCTATATATCATCCCATGCTCAAACATTCTCGCTTCGCTGCGAAACTGCGCGTGGGACGATATATAGGGGCCTCCCGCGGGTAAGCTGCGTTTACGTACTAGCAGCTATACCAGATTCCCCTCCAGTAGAATCTGCAAAGGGGAACCAGAAAATATAAATACAGTAAGTCGATGCGACAAAGGAGGCGTCCCTTTATCGCATCGACTTACTAGAAAAGTAAATATTGTTTCAAGCGAGTAGCCGCCCGCCGGGGCTTACCTATATTGTTCCACGCACAGTTTCGCAGCGAGCGAAGCGACGCGAGAATGTTTGAGCATGGAATGATATAGGTAAGCCCCGGGCGGGAGGGATACGAGCGCCCTAGGCGATGCCGCTGGAGCCGAAGCCTCCTTTGCCTCGGTCGGTTTCGTCTAGTTCTTCTACTTCTATGAGATTGACCGTGGGGACTTCTTGGATGACGAGTTGGGCTATGCGGTCGCCTTTGTTGATTTGGATGTCGTTGGTGGGATCCAGGTTGATGAGGATAACCTTGAGTTCTCCTCGGTAGTGAGCGTCGATGAGGCCCGGCGTGTTGACTATAGACAAGCCCTGCTTGATGGCCAAGCCGCTGCGGGGCTGGACGAAGCCGGCGTAGCCATCGGGCAGGGCGATGGCCAGCCCCGTAGAGACCAGACGGCGTTCGAAGGGCTTCAGGACGCAGTCTTCGTTGGAGCGTAGATCCAAGCCGGCATCGGTGGGATGGGCGTATTTGGGAAGCTCGACGGTGGGGTCGAGACGCTTTATGTTGACGGTAATGTTGGACATGGAATCACCTTAGCTTGTCGAGCTCTTGCAGAAATTCATCGACGTCTTTGAAATCGCGGTAGACCGAGGCAAAACGGATGTACGCAACCTTGTCGATCTTGGCCAAGCGCTTGAGCACCATGTCACCCAACTCATGGGACGTGACGGCCGTCAGTGTGCGAGAGCGCAGCTCGACCTCGATGTCGTCGATAATCTCATTGAGCTTCTTAGTGTCGATATCGCGCTTGATGGTGGCGCGCATCAAGCCGACGAGCAGCTTATTGCGATCGAACCGCTGCTTGGTTCCGTCTGACTTAATGACCTCGATAGGGTCCTCGCATCGCTCGAACGTTGTAAAGCGATAGTTACACGAGCAACATTCGCGACGGCGCTTAATGGTGTTATTTGACTCCTGCATACGGGAATCAACGACGCGGGTATGTGCCTTGCCGCATTTGGGACAGCGCATGGTACCTCCTCTTAAACGATAACAAGGGTACCATGCGCAGCGCGATAATGATTACGAACGAGCAGGAACCTTAAGATGCGCACCGGCGGCGAGCGAACCATGCTCCAGATGATTGACGTTACGGATCATGTCGGAAGTCTCTTGCGTGGAAAGGCCTTCGATTGGATATTCCTCGGCAAGCGACCAAAGAGAATCGCCAGTCTGAACGCGAATGGTCTCGTAAGTAATGTTGGAAACGGACTCGGCATACGCGGCGTGACGAGCGCTAAAGACCGAAGTAGCGAGGACAAAGAAGAGCGTAAGCGCAACGGCGACGGCGACAATCGTCGGAACCTTCAGGGCAACGCGGGCCGGCGCGACTACAGCCTGCTGATTGCGAGCAGGCTTTACGGTCAAAGGTTGAATGCCGGAGCGGCCACCCTGAACAACCGTAAAAGTGGGTTCTGCAGGCGTCTCGAGCTTAAGGGCGAGGTTTCCCTGGACCATATTCGTTGCGTTCATCATGTTCTCCTCTCGCGTGTTTTGCTGAGAACAGTTTTATCAAGCCGCGCGGACAAAAATGTCTAGCGCGAGAACGAATGTTCGGTTATTATTATCTTCGAACAGTTGTTCCTGTCAAGCAAAATTCGAACATTTGTTTGACATGGGTAGAGAGGATGCCCTGATGGCTCGCAAAATTACCAAGCGTCAGCAGCAAATTTACGACTTCATCAAGGAATATCAGCAGGAGAAGGGTTATCCGCCCAGCGTGCGCGAGATGGCTTCTGCCGTGGGCCTTTCCTCCCCCAGCACCGTGCACGCCCATCTCTCTGCCCTGGAGGCGCGCGGGCTACTCAAGCGCGATGCCACCAAACCGCGCGCCCTGGAACTCTTTAACGAGGACGGTTCCTCTGTCTCAATTTCTAAATCTGACGAGCCCACCGCACCTCGCGGAACGGTCTCGCTACCGCTCGTTGGTCGCGTCGCGGCAGGGATTCCCATTCTGGCCGAGCAGAATATTGAAGACACGTTTACTATCCCGACCGAAATCGCCACTGATCAGGGTTCCTTTATCCTTGAGGTGCATGGGAGCTCAATGATCAATGTCGGCATCTTCAATGGCGATTACATCATCGTCCGTGAACAAAAGAGTGCCATGAACGGCGAAATTGTCGTGGCCATGATTGATGGTTCAGCGACCGTCAAGACGTTCTACAAGGAGCAGGGGCGCGTGCGCTTGCAGCCCGAGAACGACACTATGGAGCCCATCTATGCGACGAACCCCGTTATTTTGGGTAAAGTTGTCGGTTTAATGCGCCGGTTCTCGTAATGCAAAAACGCATCACCATCTTTGATACCGTCCGCGGGTTTACGATGATTTCTATGGCAGGTTTTCACGCTTGCTATGATCTCGCCTACCTGTACGGCTGGGATATGCCTTGGTTTACCCAGACTGTCTTTCAAGACGTCTGGCGCGCCAGCATCAGCTGGGTATTTTTGTTTATCGCGGGTTGGATGTGCACTCTTTCGCGCAACAATATCAAACGTGCCGCCAAATACGCCTTAGCAGCACTCGTTGTCTGGTTGGCAACAACACTTGTCTCATTCGACGATTCGGTTAATTTTGGCATCATCTACTGCATGGCCGCATGCACCGGCATCGTGGCGTTGACCGATCCCGTCCTTAAGAAGATAACGGCGAGATGGGGCATGCCCCTATGCCTTGTGTTGTTCGCCCTCACCTGGAGCATCCCCAAAACGATCTACCCTGTCCCCTACCTGGCGTGGCTGGGATTTCCGAGCCCTGGGTTTGTCTCAGGTGATTACTACCCCATCATCCCGTTTATCTTTATGTATCTTGCAGGATACTTCGCCGCACACATAGCGAAGAGTATCGATAAGACCGTCCCTAGCTGGGCCTACGCCAACCCCCTGCCGGCGCTCGCCAGCCTTGGACGTCACGCTCTCCCCTTTTATCTGCTGCATCAGCCCATCATTCTGGGCATTTTGGAGATCGTCTACTCGGTGCGATAACGCTCGAGCCGCGGTGCAATACGAGCCGGCAGTTTCGCCACAATGCGAACGCCGTCCTCGAGATATTCCTCATGCAGAAGGGTTCCCTGCTCATGCACCAGCGTGATGAGAGCGCCCTCACGATACGGGATATCAGCGGAGAGCAACACATCGGTGGCAGCTGCCTCGCGAGCAATCCGGTCGACGAGATCGTCGAGCCCCTCGCCCGTTTGGGCCGAGAACAGAACGGCCTCCGGATAGCGACGACGGAAACTCAATCGATCGACGCTATCGAGAAGATCGATTTTATTGAATACGGTCAGCGTTAAACGCTCTCCGGCGCCGATCTCATCAAGCACGCGGTCGACAGCCTCCAGCTGCCGCTCATAGTCCTCGTCAGACGCATCTACGACTTTGAGAATTAGATCGGCACCCAAAACCTCGGACAGCGTCGATTTAAAGGCATCGACCAGACCATGCGGCAGCTTTTGAATAAAGCCGACGGTATCGGTAATCGTCATGCCGCGACCGCCGGGCAGACGATACGAACGCGTCGTCGGGTCGAGCGTAGCAAACAGCTTGTCCTGCGAAAGTACCGTAGAGCCGGTCAGACGATTGAGCAACGTCGATTTACCGGCATTGGTATAACCGGCTAACGCGACGCGAAACGCCGGGGACTCAATGCGACTCTTGGATTGAACATCGCGACGCTGTTCAACCTGCTTGAGCTCACGACGAAGCGCAGCGATCTTATTACGAATGAGGCGACGGTCGACCTCGAGCTGACTTTCGCCCTGACCAAAACGTGAGCCGATGCCGCCGCGCGTCTGCTCCTTAGCGAGATGGCTCCACATGCCACGCAGGCGAGGCAACAAATATTGAAGCTGTGCCAGCTGTACCTGCAGGCGTCCCTCACGCGTCTGAGCATGCAGGCCAAAGATATCCAGGATCAGTGCAGTACGATCGATAATCTTTACCGGCTCGCCCACGGCTTTCTCCAAATAGGATTGCTGCGAGGGGGTCAGGTCGTCGTCAAAAATAACGACATCGGCATCCATGCGATGCACCAGGCCGCACAGCTCTTCAACCTTACCGGAACCGATAAACGATTTAGGATACGGCTTTACCAAACGCTGCGACAAGCGTGCCACGCACTGGGCACCAGCTGTGTGGGCAAGACGCTCCAGCTCATCAAGCGAGCGATCGAGCGGCCATGCATTGTCGCGCCACTCAACACCAACTAAAATGGCACGCTCGGGCTCGGGTGCCGTGGGAACAAGGGGGAAACGGGGCATTAGGCAGCCTCAATACGATGCAGGATATCCTCAACGACCTCATCGATCGTACATTCATCCATATCAAACCACACGATACGGTCATCGCGCTTAAACCACGAAAGCTGACGCTTGGCATAACGACGCGAACGCATCTTAATGAGTTCGCGAGCCTCATCCATGCTCATCACGCCATTGAAAGCATCAATGATCTCTTTATAGCCAATTGCCTGCATCGACGTCAGGGCATCTCCCAGCCCCTGGCCCATAAGACCGCGGACCTCATCGACAAGACCCTGCTCAAACATCAGATCGACGCGCTGGTTAATGCGCTCGTAGAGCACCTCGCGATTACGCGTCAGACCAAACCAAAGGGCATGATAATGCTCGTGCGGAACACTAAACTGCGACTTTTGCTGCGCATAGGAGACGCCATCATCATGCATCTCGAGCGCACGAATCACACGGCGCACGTTATGGGGATGAATAACAGCAGCCGATTCTGGATCGCGCTCGGCAAGCAAGGCATGCAGTTCTTCCTCGCCAATACGCTCGGCAAGCTCCTGATAGCCCGCACGACGATCGTCCTCAAGTTCACCCGAGGGAAAGTCCATCTCATCGAGGGCGGCCTTGAGATACAGCCCCGTACCTCCGCAAAAAACCGGCAGGCAACCCGAACCAAGGAGACGTTCAACATGCGCGCGAGCGTCGGCCTGATAAAGCGCAGCAGAATATGCCACACCCGGCTCTACAATGTCGACGAGACGCAGCGGCGCCGTGCACTCATCGGGCGCCATCTTTGCGGTACCGATGTCCATGCCGCGATAGATTTGCATCGCATCGCACGACAGCACTTCGGACGAAAGACGAGCTGCCAAACGGTCGGCAACATCACTCTTACCAACCGCCGTCGGACCGACGATCGCAACGGCGGAAAGACCTGCCCCGGGAGAAACCATTAGCGCGGCTCGCCCACAACGGAGCCGGACAAATACCAGGTCTTGGCAACGTCAACGTCAACATCAACGATCTTACCAACAAGCTGATCGATGCTGTAACCCTCGGGGATAGGCGCATGCACGGTCTGATTCTTGGGACTCTTGCCCAGCAGGACCGCGTCGTTCTTTTTACTCGTTCCCTCAATGAGCGCCGGAACCACAGTATGAAGCTCACCCTGGTTATACTCGTGTGCCGTGGTCTCGATAACCTTAACCAGACGGTTGAAACGCTCGAGAATAACCTCATGCGGCGTAGGATCGTCAATCTCGGCGGCCGGGGTACCGGCGCGCTTGGAATAGATGAAGGTATAGGCCTGAGCATAGCGGACCGTCTCGGCAAGTGAGAGCGTCTGCTCAAAGTCTTCTTCAGTCTCACCCGGGAAGCCAACGATAATGTCGGTCGAGAGCGCGATATCGGGCATGCGGTTGCGAATGCGATCGACAAGGCCCAGATAGTCCTCGCGTGTATAACGGCGATTCATCTCTTTGAGGATCCGCGTCGAACCTGACTGGACGGCCAAGTGCAGCTGCGGCATAACGGCAGGCGTCTCGGCCATGGCGTCGATGGTCTCGGGCAACAGGTCCTTGGGATGCGAAGACGTAAAGAAGATGCGCTCCACGCCCGTATCGCCCACGGCACGCAGCAGATCGGCAAAACGCGGCTTGCCAAACAGATCGCGACCATATGAGTTAACGTTTTGGCCCAGCAGCGTAATCTCACGCACGCCCTGGCGCACCAAACCGGTCACCTCGTCGACAATCTCCTCGAAGGGGCGGCTCTTTTCGCGACCGCGCACGTACGGCACGATGCAATAGGTGCAGAAATTATTGCAGCCCGTCATGATGGGCACCCAGGCGTGATACTGAGTCTCGCGATGCCACGGCATGCTCATGGCATCCGTATCCTCATGCTCATTGGTGCGGATATGACGCTTACCATCACGGAACGCCTCGGCAATGAGCTCGGCCACATGTGCAATGGAATGCGTGCCAAAGATGACATTGACGTTATCGACGTTGGTGAGCAGGCCCTCGCCATCGCGCTGCGCGATGCAACCGCCAACGGCAACCACGCGCTTGCCCGAAGGCGAAGGCGGCAGGCTTTTGCAGGAATTGCACTGACCGTACAGGCGAGTATCGGCGGCCTCGCGCACGCAGCACGTCATGAAGACAACGATATCGGCATGCGCGGGATCGAGCGCCATGAGGCAGCCATACGAATCAAGCAGACCGCTCACACGCTCGGAGTCGTGCTGATTCATCTGGCAGCCAAAGGTGCGGATAAAGTAGGTTTTACCGGCAAGAATATCGCGTACGGAACGCTGGTCCATGTGCATAAGTCC
Source organism: uncultured bacterium (assembly GCA_905214215.1). Taxonomy (GTDB): domain Bacteria; phylum Actinomycetota; class Coriobacteriia; order Coriobacteriales; family Coriobacteriaceae; genus Collinsella. The sequence goes on from CAJMLP010000026.1 coordinate 21,850, forward strand.
TAACGATGGGGAGCGAAACAAGGCAAGCAGAAGCTATGCCACAGGCTTAACATCATCCATGACGACGTTATCCATAGCAGCTCGATTGATCTGGTGAACGTAGATAGAAAGGCGGATGGCCGTGCGCGACTCCCCGTTAATGAGGATGTCGGAGAACACGGGCGCGCAGGAAATATCAAAACCGGTTGGAATCAAAAAACCGCGCGCGATAGCAACGGCCTTAATAGCCTGGTTGACGGCACCGGCGCCGACACACTGGATGTTGACGGGTACACCATCCTTGACCATGCCGGCGATGGCGCCGGCAACGGACGCGGGCGATGATTTGCTTGATACCTTCAGGCAATCCATGAAGAAACTCC
>CAJMLP010000027.1:0-20640 GCA_905214215.1 uncultured bacterium
GCTGCGGAAACGCGGGGCCCGTTCAGGCTGTTGCGTTGAGATTGAAAATCAACCTGTCTCAATCTGTAACGGCTGCGAAGCAAAACCGGCCCTAAATGTTACAGAACAAGACAGAGGGGGATTTCCGTCCAGTCCAAACCAAATCTCTCAGTCTTCCTGCAATTTCGAACATGTGGCCTATAATGTTGCTTTGGTTACGCTATATATTGCGCAGCCATTTAATACGTCGCCCACCGGGGGCCATTAATTCCTATCGCCATATTGGCTAGGAAGCAATCAAAGGAGGTATCCGTGGCAGCAGAGACGCCTTGCTCGGTCCTCTATAACGATATTCGCTCGTTCGGCGGTCTTAAACATCTCGAGATTGCCCGAATGCTCATCAATGGAAACTCTTATCTCGGCAGTACCCTGCTCGAGAAATGCTCTTCCAACCGCTCGTATCTCACCCGTTACATCGTCCATCGCGAGCCTGACCAGTGCGCGCCCGCCATCTACAGCGACTTTGCCATCACCACGCTCAATCTTTCCGCGGCAATCTGCAGCAAGCTCGGCAGCGGCGAGTCCGCCTATCAGGCAATCGCCGAGCACTATCGCGGCCCGGCCGCCAACGAAATGATGTCGGCTCTCGCCAGCTACAAGTTGGACAGCCGCCTATATGCAAATGCCCTCAATCGCATCGACAACTTTGACGGCAATGCCGTGCGCGAGAAAAGCACGCTTTACCTTATGCTCTTTGTGGCAACGGGGGCGCTCGCTGACCCCATCCAAGGCGTGGCCACCGTCGAGCGCTTTTGCGACAGCAAGACAGGCGGGCACTTTGGCACCACCGAAACTACCGTCGGACGTGGCTTTATGAGCAGCCTGGAGCAGCCGCGCACTGTCGCCCCCAACCTCGGTCTGCTCAGAACCCATGCCGACAACTGCGCCGACATGCAAATCCATCCCCTCACACGCGATCCGCGCGGCACGGTAATTGGGTCCTTGCCCAAAACCTCGCCCAGCATCACCGATGTAGGCACCGATGCATCGCGCGAGCATCTCCGCATTTGGCTCGAAGGTGGACGCTGGTACGCCCAGGGCCTTGGATCGACCAACGGCACAGTGCTCGAATCGGGCGCGGGCGACGGCGATATTGTGATTGAGCCGCCGCGCGACCAACGCGAACCCGGCAAGATCTATCCCCCGGTGGAAATCGAAAACAGCGACAGGCTCCATCTGGGTCTCTACACGACATTCCTTGTCATTGTGGACTAGCGCGGGCGGTGATCGAAAGACGGTCACCGCCCGTCTTTTGTCTTCTACCTTCTGCGTCGTAAACGACAATACCCAGCGGTATACGTGGGCAGTGCGGCTATCATAGTACTTTACCGATATCCGCACTGCCCACGTATACGCGCGGCAACCCATGCCAGACAAAGGAACGCCATGGATACTACCGATAGCGCCTATGGCGACAAACTCATCCGTCTCGATACGTTCGATACCGCCGTGGCAGTCGACCCCAGTGCCGAGGACGACGCCAAACGCCAGTTTATGACGCTTATTCTTCAGACGGCATACCGCGACAGCGGCAATATCGGACATGTGCTTCGCGCGACCAACACAAGCGGCGAGGTTTTTGCCGTCAAGCTACTCAAGGACAACGCCATCCTTTCCGGCCAAGCCCCCGACCGCTCCGCCGAGCAATCGGCCGCGCACCTGGCCAACACCGCCGCACTGTTCGAGGAGTACCGTCATCTGTGTACCGTCTCGCACCTGCGCGGATTTCCGCGCGTCTATGGCTACGGATCGTGCGAGGACGACCCGCTTATCCTCATGGAGTGGGTCGAGGGCACCTCGCTCAAACAGGCGCTGCCCTTGCTTCCGCACGACGCCTCGGGCGGGCTGACCACCCAGATGGTCGCCGCCGTCGGAAACGCCGTGCTTCGCGCGCTCTTGATGACCCAAGGCCTTGTGAATCCGGTCGTCCATCGCGACCTGTCGCCTGCCAATATCATGTTCCGCACCACCAGCCGAACGCTCGAGCAGCAGATTGCCGATTGCTCCTTTGACCCCTGTCTCATCGACATGGGCTCCGCGACCATGGCCCTCGGCGACGACACGATCACCCGGCGCGCCGACATCTGGCGCTTTGCCACGCCCGCATACGCCGCGCCCGAAATGCTCACGCAGGATATCGAAGGCATCGCGGCCCTTCGCCGCTCGCCCGCGATCGACGTCTATGCGCTTTCGAGCATTCTGTACCAGCTCTACAGCGGTCGCAAACCGTTCGATGTCGAGTCGACGGGTGCCGCGGCGACCGGCTCGTTCTACCTCATAAAGACCAAGACCAAACCGGCGCCGCTCGAGCCGCGCTGCGAGGGCGACAAAGCGCTTGTCCAGATCATCATGAAAGGCATCTCGGTCGAACAGGGCGATCGCCCTACCGAGCAGCAGATGCTCGAGGTGCTCTCGACATACCTCCCCGCTGCAGAATCTGAGGACCGCGAGGGTGCAGGAGACGAGGCCGCAATTGATATCGATTCTGGCACGCACCTTAAGGTCGACGTCGCCGGCGAGCGCGCGCGAGAGATTTTGGAGCAGGCCCGGCACGACGCCATGACCCGCCGTCGCTTTGTCATCGGCGGCGTCGTTGCAGCCGTTGCGGGGCTCGGCGTTATCGGGGCGGCGACCCATGGCTTTGGCATCCCCGACTACCTGGACGGCATCCGCGGTTCGCTTGACGACTACACCTGGGCTCAGCTGCAGGAGATTTCGCTCAAGATTAAGGCCGCCGAGACCCGTAGCGAGGCACACGAGATTGCCAAGCGCTACCACCTGCTCGACGTTGATGGGCATATCCCCTATCCGTGCACCAAGCGTGTGAAGCTCGCCAACGGGCTGGAGGTCGGCGCTCAGCTTGTGGGCATCCGCCACGATGAGCTTCTGGACGGGACGGGCAAGGCCGGGCTGACGTTTATGTTCGACGCGGGTATTGCCGAGCGCGATGCTGCGACTGAACCGCCGAGCGCCGGCTGGGCAGATTGCGAGCTGCGGGAATGGCTCGACGGCGACGGCCTTAAGCTGCTGCCCAACGAGTTGCGCGCGCTCATTAAAGGGGTCAAGAAGGTCTCGAACAATGTGGGCGCCGCCAACAGTGCATCGTGTCTGAGCGAGTTGCCCGCAACCCTTTGGCTGCCCGCCATGGTCGGGCTGTGCGGTACGCAACCGCCCGATTCGTTTGCCGAGGGCTATCACTACCTGGCAGACATCTACAACGGCGAGGGCAAGGAGTATCAGCTCTTCCGCGAGCTCAAGGTGAGCCCGTATTCCACGAACGAGACGATGGTCCGCCAGTGGAAGGGCAAGGACACCTGCTGGTGGGAACGAACGGTGAGTCCCGACACATCGGAGAGCGAAGGCACGCTCTATATGAACCGTGTGGGCTACGACGGCGACGTCTTTACGTACGCAACGCCTGCGGAAAAGCCAAGCAAGCGAACCTGCGTGATCCCCGGGTTCTGCATCTAGGGAGCGGGCGTCTTGCCGTAACGGGACCCCTCCCCGGCGATTGTCTCGATCTGTAACACTAGCTCGGCAGATACAGGTCTAGATGTTACAGAACGAGACAAACCCCAGCCCCGCGAGACAACATCTCAATCTGTAACAGTAAGGGGTTAAAAACCTCTCTAGATGTTACAGATCAAGACATTGAGTTTCCCGTCAACTGTCTGTCTAAATCTGTAACAGCTATGGTTCAAAAACCGGTCCAGACGTTACAGATTGAGATGTTTGGCAGAGACGGCCACCGATTGAGCAGCCACCCTCATCTGTAATGAAAAGTCATACATTCCAACTATTACTGGACACCCCCAGGGGGTATGGGTGTATAGTATCGGCAGGTTAACAATTACAACACCGAACTACAGAAAGGAGAAGCCATGGCTCAAGATAAGTTCGACGTGGGCGGCATGACATGCGCCGCTTGCCAGGCACACGTGGACCGCGCCGTCAGCAAGCTCGACGGCGTCCAAAGCGTCGCGGTCAACCTGCTCGCCGGCTCCATGTTGGTGGACTATGACCCCGCGCAGGTCTCCCCCGACGACATCTGCACCGCTGTCGATCGCGCGGGTTACTCGGCCTCGCCCGTCGACGCGGGCACCGGTGCCGCCGGCTCAAGTGGCAACGCGCAAGTCAGGTCCGGCGCCGCCCATATGGAGTCGCCGACCAAAAAGCTGGAGGCCACTGCCTCCGCCATGCGCACCCGGCTCATCATCTCGATTGTCTTCCTTATCCCACTGTTCTACATCGGCATGGGGCACATGCTCGGCTGGCCGCTGCCCGGCATTTTCACAGACCATACCCACAGCATGACGCTCGCCCTCACCGAGCTCGTCCTGCTTATCCCCATCGTCTACGTCAACGATGCGTACTTTATCAACGGCTTCAAGTCGCTCGTGCACGGCGCGCCCACCATGGACGCCCTCATCGCCGTCGGCGCCACCGCCTCCATCGCCTGGTCGCTCTACGCCATGTTCATCATGGCCGACCGACTAGCCGCGGGTCAGGTCCACGAGGCCATGATGACGAGCATGGACAATCTGTATTTTGAGAGCGCCGGCACGATCTTGTCGCTCGTCACCGTGGGCAAATACCTCGAGACGCGCAGCAAGTCCAAAACCGGCGGCGCCATCGAGGCGCTGATCGACCTGGCGCCCAAGACCGCGACCGTCGTGGCAGAGGACGGCGGCGAGACCACCGTCGACGTCGACAGCATCCTTCCCGGCCAGGTCCTGCGCGTGCGCCCCGGCGAGTCCATCCCCGTCGATGGCGTGGTGCTCGAGGGCGCCTCCGCCGTAGACGAGAGCGCGCTCACCGGCGAATCCATCCCCGTGGAGAAAACCGTCGGCGATACCGTCAACGCCGCCACCGTCAACCGCACCGGCTCGTTTACCTTCCGCGCCACACGCGTGGGCGCCGACACGTCGCTTGCCAAGATCATCCAGCTCGTCGAGGACGCCAATGCCACCAAGGCGCCTATCGCCCGCATGGCCGACAAGGTCGCCGGCGTGTTCGTGCCCGTGGTGTTCGTGATCTCGGCCGTGACCTTCTTGGCGTGGATGACACTGACCGGAAGCGTCAACGAAGCGCTCACCTCCGCCGTCGCTGTGCTGGTGATCAGCTGTCCGTGTGCACTCGGCCTAGCCACGCCCGTCGCCATTATGGTGGGCACCGGCAAGGGCGCCGAGATGGGCATTCTGTTTAAGAGCGCCGAAGCGCTGGAGAATCTGCGCAGCGTGGGCACGGTGGTGCTCGATAAGACGGGCACGGTCACCCGCGGCAAGCCTGCCGTGACCGATATCGTGGTAGCCACGCGTGCTGACGGCTCGCGCGCCATGAGCGAAAAGGCGCTGCTCAAGCTGGCCGCCGCGTTGGAGCGCTCAAGCGAGCACCCGCTGGCCGAGGCGATTATGGCCGAGTGCGAGGCGCGCGGAATTGTCGCGCGCATGGTCGAGGACTTTGCCGCCGTGCCCGGTCGTGGCGTTACGGCGCGCGAGGGACAAAATGTCATCGCAGCCGGCAACGTGCGTCTGATGGACGAGCTGGGCGTTACCGTGCCCGCGGGCCTTGCCGAACAGCTCGCCGCCGAAGGCAAGACACCGCTGTTCTTTGCCAAGAACAGCGAGTTTGTCGGTACCATCGCCGTGGCTGACGAGGTCAAAGAGACGAGCGCCGAGGCCATCGCCGCGCTCCGCAAGCTCGGCGTCGACGTGCGCATGCTCACCGGCGACAACCGCGTGACGGCCGAGGCCATCGCCCGCCGCGTGGGGCTGAGCAGCGAACAGGTCATCGCCGACGTCCTCCCCGCCGACAAGGAGCGCCACGTGCGCGAACTGCAGGATGCGGGCAGCAAGGTCGCCATGGTGGGCGACGGCATCAACGACTCCCCCGCCCTGGCGCGCGCCGACGTGGGCCTTGCTATCGGCACCGGCGCCGACATCGCCAAGGAGGGCGCCGACGTGGTACTCATGCGCAGCGATCTCATGGACGTCGCCCGTGCCATCGAGCTGTCACGTGCCACAATCCGCAACATCAAGCAGGACCTGTTCTGGGCGCTGTTCTACAACGGCATCGGCATTCCGCTGGCGGCGGGCGTGTTCTTCCCCCTCACCGGTTGGCAGCTCTCGCCGATGTTCGGCGCCGCGGCCATGAGCCTGTCGAGCGTGTGCGTCGTAAGCAATGCCCTGCGCCTGCGAACTTTTAGATCCAAAGTGGCAAAATAGGCTCACCATTAAGTCCATTTAGAACGGGTTTTCCAGGTGCCCGAGATTGACCTGAAAGAGGAGCGACGCGTACTTTGGTACGCGAGCGACGGTTTGAAGGTCAAGGTCGGGTGCCTAGGAAAGCCGACACAACAGAGAGGAATATCCATGCGTTTCACAATTAAGACTTCCGGCCTTATGTGCGGCCACTGCGACGCCACCGTCGAGACGGCGTTGCTCAACGTGGCCGGCGTGACCGACGCCGACGCCGATCACGAAACCCAGACCGTCCAGGTGGAGTGCGCCGACACCGTGACCGCCGAGCAGCTCGCCGCCGCCGTCGAGGGCGCCGGCGAGAAGTTCCACGCCCTGTCCGTAACCGCCGCGTAACGACCCACGCGCACCCCGACCAGAAACGAGGACCCGCCATGATGGCAGACCATAAATCGGTGACCCGCATGCTCAAGACGGCACGCGGTCAGATCGACGGCATCCTGCGGATGGTCGAGGAGGACCGCTACTGCGTCGATATTTCCACGCAGCTCATGGCAACGCAGGCGCTCATTGCGCGCATCAACGCCGACGTGCTCAAGGCGCATATCGAGGGTTGCGTGACCTCGGCAATCGAATCGGGCGACGAAGACCTCAAGGCCGCCAAGCTCGCCGAGATCGAACGCGTCGTCGACAAGCTCTCCAAGTAATTGGGGCATTGGGGACGGACTGCTTTGCACCTTCTTGGTGTATCGGGGATAGGTATGTTTGCACCACCTTGGTGCAGGTTGACCTGTCCCCCTTGCTCTAAATCGGGTATAAAGGCGTGCAGCATATCGAACGAAAGGCAATTTGCATGAATGACTTTATGAAGGGCCGCAATGGCGCCGATGAGCTCACCATCGTTATGGGCTTTGTCGGCATCGTCATCGCGATGATCGGATCGATAGCCCATATCCAGTGGCTCAGCTGGATTGCCATCGCCGTAATCGTGATTGGCGTGCTGCGCGGCCTGTCCAAAAACATCGACGCACGTCGCAAGGAAAACGCGGCCTTTGTCGCCGCGACCGCTAACGTCCCCGGCCTGGGCAAGTTCGTAGCGAGCTTGGGTAGCGGCGCCGCGGCTGCCAACGCCTCGCGCACGGCCGGTACCAGCAAGAAAGACTTTGAGCGTGCCAAGCGCACGGCCAAGAAGATGTGGAAGGGTCGCAAGACCACAGCATACCTCAAGTGCCCCAACTGCGGCCAGATGCTCTCCGTCCCCAAGGGCAAAGGCAAGATCCGCGTCACCTGCCCCAAGTGCCACGCCAAGATGGAAACCCGCTCCTAGCGCCCGCACGCGGGACAAATTAATCAGGTTTGTTTGTCCCAAATCTTAAGTATTTGTTCGATAAAAAAGCCGAGGCCTCGTGTTGAGACCTCGGCTTTTTGCATGCGGCAACGGAGCTGCCCCTTTGTCACATCTACGCCACACCGTCGCGGGCCAGCTCCTCAGCCAGCGCTTCGGCAGGCATGGCCATAATCGCGTCGAGCTCGGCGTCCACCTCGGGAATACGCTTCACCTTGAGCTTGCGTACCAGATCACCGCGACACATCACATGCGTCGGCTCACGCAGAGTGTACAGGTCATCGAGCGGATTCTTACGCGTCACCAGGATATCGGCGGCCTTGCCGCACTCGATCGTACCGGTCTCGCCGCCCAGCCCCAGGAGCTCGGCATTGACCTGCGTGGCCGTATGCAGCGCAAAGGCGTTGCTCACGCCCACGTACTTGGCAAAATAGGCCACCTCGCGCCACATGTCGTACTGCGTCACGAACGGGCAGCTTGAGTCCGTGCCCAAGCCCACCTTAACGCCGGCATCCAGCGCCGCACGAGCACTCTCGATAATGCCCGAGCACACGATGTCGCCGTTCTTCTTTTGCGTATCGGTCGAATGGGTCTTTTCCGGGTCGAGCAATACAAACGGTAGCGCCGGGCTGATCGTGCAGGTAACGCTGGGCGCACGTCCCTCGAGCTGCGTGCCCGCGGCGCCACGGTACAGCTCCAGGATCTCGGGCGTCATCGGGGCACCGTGCTCGATCGTATCGACGCCGGCCTCAAGCGCGGCCTTCACGCCCTCGGTACTCTCGACATGGGCCATAACCGGCAGGCCCACCTCGTGCGCCGCCTTGCACGCCGCCGCGGCAACCTCCACCGGCATACGCAGCACGCCCGGCTCGCCCACCTCGGTCGCATCGAAAACGCCGCCCGTCACGAACAGCTTGATGACATCGGCACCGCGCGCATACAGGTCTCGCACCTGCTCGGCTGCCTCGACGGGGCTGTTGGCCACCTGGGCGAACAAGCCCGCACCATGGCCGCCCGGCACCGTGACGCCCGTTCCCGGCGCTACCAGACGCGGACCCTGATACTTACCGGCGTCGATAGCGTCGCGCACGGCGATGTCGGCAAACAGCGGGTCGCCCGCGCCGCGCACCGTGGTCACGCCGCTTGCCAGCTGCTGCTGGGCACTGCCCTTGAGGATGCGGCGGACGATGGCACGCCCCACGGGATTATCGAGCTTCTTCATCAGCGCTCCCGCATCGCCGGCCGAGACAGGCTTGCCCGAGCCGCACAGGTGCACGTGCATATTGATGAGACCGGGCATGAGATACGTACCGCCCAGGTCGATAACCTCGGCACCCGCGGGCGCCTGCGCCACAGCACTCGGCCCCATCCAGGTGATGACGCCGCGCTCAACAGTCACGGCCATATCGGGTTGCGGCTCCATATGCTCCGAACCATCCAGAATGGTCGCATTGATAAACAACGTGGAACGATCGGCAGACGCCATATCGAGCTCCTCCCTCTCAGAAAACTTCAACATTTGTCCATTATTACCTAGCGCGGCGGAATTGCTGCGGACATATCGGTTAACGGAGCAAGAAGGAGATGCGGGGAACGAAATGCGTTGCAGTCCCACCCCAGCGACATCAGGAAAATGTCTAGATCTGTAACAGGTAGACCGGGTTTTAGCAGCCAGATGTTACAGATCGAGATCTTTCGGCACCGCGTCCAACCTTTGTCTCGATCTGTAACAGTTAGAGCGGTTTTTGGCCGTTAGATGTTACAGATTAAGATATTCTCCAGCCCTGTCGTCAAACATCTAAATCTGTAACAAGTAGACAGGTTTTCGGCCTCTAGATGTTACAGATTGAGATCTTTTAGCGGCAGCCAACCTTCTGTCTCGATCTGTAACAGCTACGAGGCCAAACGGCCCCTTGTTGTTACAGATCGAGACAAACTCGGCAGAAACAACCACATTCGCGTCAGTTGCACCCCTTAGCACCCATACCACTGACGCTTCCATCCCTCAGCCAAATCGGCCCGCTGCGAAATACCCGCCAGCCTCATCTTTTCAGCCAGCTTCCCTGGGTTCTTGAGCTCATCAAACGTAAACCTCAGCACCTTATGTCCGAGCATCGTCAGATGAGACTCTCGCTGACGTTCTGCCACGAATGGGTCGACCGACTCCCGACCCTCGTCGTTCTGTAAGGCATACTTTCCCTTTCCATCGAGCTCGCCAATCACGCACGTCCCGTCCTCTAGCCTCCAGAAATAATCAACGCGAAACACTTGGCTCGAATCAAGCGGGTCACGAAACTCCACCTGCAACTCTGGCACCGGAAAACCGTATGCAATAAAGAACGCCCGGAACCGAGACTCGCCACCGTTTTCGGACAGCCCGTCCGCATGCGACGCAATCACCTGAGCTCTGCGATACCCGCGTCTGCCCTCGCAATCGGCCTGGAGCCGTTCGCAGAGGTCGTCGCGCGATATGCCCTTCGCCCGCAGCGCAGAATCGGCGATCGCCAGACCATACGAAAACGGCGCACGCAGCAGACAATCCTTCACCGTGCGCCAAAACGACGTCACCCGCACGCCATCAACACGCTCGAGCGTGCCCGCCATCTGCGGACGCAACAACCTGCACCCGCCGCTCAACGTCACCGAACAACCCGTCTTAACAAGAAAACGCGACCCAAGCAGATCATTCGGCACCTCCAGACCCCACAAAAGCGCTGCGTCATAGCCCCAAAACGCCCAATCGGGATGAAACTCCGCAAGCCCTTTGATGACCCGCAGCGCTCGCTCCGTCGGCGTCAGTGCATCCCAATCATGTTGAAAGCAGAACAAATACGGCTCGGGTTCCGCGATATCGTCGGTTCCAACATGACGCCGCAGCCACATGAGCTCGGCATTGTCATGCGTTGCGAGCAGCGCACCTTGCTCGGTCGCCTCCGTGAGTCGCGCGAGCATCCTATTCCGCGCCAACGTGTTGCGAGTCGTATGCTTGTGCTTGAAAACGGTATTAGACACTTCCATCACCACCACATCGGACAAATGGACCATCGTCACCGTTGCCTCCACCGACAAACGTCTTGATCTGTAACAAGAAGAACGATTTTTGGACTGTAGATGTTACAGATTGAGACATTCCCCCCAGCCAGGTGCCAAACGTCTCGATCCGTAACAGTAAGACGTTCTTCAGGCCCCTAAACGTTACAGATTTAGACAAACCAGCGGCGCCCAAGCATTCGTCTCGTTCTGTAACAGGTAGACCGGTTTTTTGTCCCCAAACGTTACAGATCGAGACAAAAAGGCAAAAGGCAGCGCAGGCGACAACTACCCATCCCCTACTCCCACTCCTGCTCGTAGATATTGAGCGACTTTACGTACCGCCCCTGGGCACCCATGATGTCGCGGACCAGACGCAAGAAGAAGCTGATGCACGAGGTGTCAAAGCCATCCTGCAGGTCCTCGGGATGCACCGCGCCCGGTCCATCGACCGCCGTGTCACTCAGGCGCGCGATGTCATACAGATAGAGCTGTCCCGCCGCCAGCCAGACATCGTCGACGCAGGCGAGGCGCACCGCAATCGCGCCGTCGCTCCAATGCTCCTTTTGCACGATATGCGGGTTGTAGACATCAAAGCGATGATCGGTGCGCGTGTCCTTCAGCACGACCATGCCGGACGCAGGATCCTTGTCCAAAATGCCAAAGCGCGAGAAATACTGCGTGTCGCGTACCTGCTCGAGCCGCTTGAGCGAGGCAGGCGAAAGCGATGCCGGCGGCTCGTCAACATATAGCTCGAGCAGCGTTTTGCCATGGCGATAGGGGCGCTCGAAGAGCAGCCAATCGGTAAATGCCATGTTGTAGGCCATGATTTCGTTTTGCGAAGGCTCGGTGCAATAGCTGAGCCACGGGTCGACAATGACCTCGAACTGTTCGCGCGCCGGCTCCAGGAATTGAAACTTCCGCAGCATCCAAAAATGGGCCATGTCGGCAATATCGTTGCCGACGGCTTCGGCTAGCTGCGCTCGGTCTAAAGCGTGGTCAGTCATGGCATCCTCCTCAAACTGATGGACCTCAATTTGAGCTTACGAGGAGGGTGGGCAGCCACGGCCAGCGCGGGCAAAATAGGCCTCCGGCTGCAAACCAAATGCTGACCAAACACTTGACGAAAAGCTTGACCGAAAATGCACACCGCAACAAAACCGCAGGTAAACATAGACGGCCAACCCGCCTTTTTGAGCCAGATGCCCGCAGCCGCCACAGAAACAACAGGTGACCACAGCCCAAGAAGTCGACAAATGAACACCCGCACATCGACAAACGAGCAAATTGCTCGCAAAGAGTGTCCCCAACGACTAGACAAAAAAGGCTAGTCATTGGGGACGTTCTTAAATGACTACTTTACAGCTCCAGCGCCTCGGCGACTTCGGCTGCGCAGGCCAGGGCATCGGCCATGGCACTCACCACGAGCGAGCTGCCGTTGCGGGCATCACCCGCCACATACACCGGCGCGGCATCCGCGGCGACGCCCTCCGTGCGAGCCGCGAGATGCGAGCCCTCGACAGCCATCACCGGCAGCGGACGACCAGCGATGGCAACAGGCACGCTCACCGCATCGAACACACCGTACTCCGGACCCGTAAAGCCGCAGGCGATGAGCACCAGCTGCGCTGGCACCTCGTGCTCGGAGCCCGCGATGCGCTCGGGCTTTCCCGCCGACCAGTCCAGATCGACCACGCGCAGACCCGCAGCCGCACCCTTCTTGTCCAGCAGCACCTCGAGTGTATCCACGGCCCAGGCACGCATCTCGCCACCCATCGCAGCGATAGCCTCCTGCTGGCCGTAATCGGTCTTCTTAACGTTGGGCCACTGCGGCCAGGGGTTACCTGCCGCGCGCTTATCGGGCGCAGCCGGCAAGAACTCAAACTGGCGCACGCTGCGCGCGCCCTGACGCACCGCGGTACCCACGCAGTCGTTGCCGGTATCGCCACCGCCAATGACCACGACGTCCAGGCCGCGTGCGTCAATAGCAGGCTCACCGCCATCGAGCACCGAGACGGTCGAAGCCGTCAGGTAGTCCACGGCATACACCACGCCCGGGGCATCAATGTTCGCAGCCGAAAGCCCACGCGGAGCACGGGCGCCGGCAGCCACCACGACGGCGTCAAAGTCGTCGAGCCTGGCGGTAACCTTGGGATCGCTCACGTCGGCGCCCAGCTCGAACACAATACCCAGCTCGCGCATGAGCGCCACACGACGCTCGACCACAGACTTCTCGAGCTTCATGTTGGGAATGCCGTACATGAGTAGGCCGCCGGGGCGGTCGTCGCGCTCAAACACCGTCACGCGGGCACCGCGACGTGCAAGCTCCCATGCTGCCACCAGGCCAGCCGGGCCGGAACCAACCACGGCGACCGAGGGCGCGTCCTCCCCTGCCGGCTCAAAGCGACGCGGGCCGCCGTTGGCCCACTCATGGTCGCTGATCGCACGCTCGTTATCGTGAATCGTCGTGGGTTGGCCGTCGACCGAGCCCAGGTTGCACGCGGCCTCGCACAGTGCCGGGCACACGCGGCTCGTGAACTCAGGCATGGGCGAGGTGAGCGACAGACGCTCGGCAGCCTCATCCCAGCGGCCGCGGTACACCAGCTCGTTCCACTCGGGAATCAAGTTGTGCAGCGGGCAGCCGCTCGGACGTGCCTTGCCAAAGCTCGCGCCCATCTGGCAAAACGCCACGCCGCACATCATGCAGCGGCTCGCCTGGGCGCGACGTGCGTCGTCGTCGAGCTCCACGTACAGCGGATCGAAATCACGGCTGCGCTCCTCCACGGGGCGAAGCTCGTGGGTCACGCGATCGATATCAAGAAAAGCACCGGGCTTACCCATGGCACTTACGCCTCCTTCTTGGTCGAAGCAACAGAGCTGGCGGCCGCGGACGCAGCACCCGCAGCACCGCCCACAATATCGAAGCGAGCGACATCCGCGGCGCTCGCGCGACCGGTCACGATGTCAAACGCCAGTTCCTCTGCCTGCGCATGTGTCTTGCCGGCAGCCTCGCTCGCGGCGACAATCGCCAGCACACGCTCGTACTCGGTCGGAATGACCTTCACAAAGTGCTTGCTCATCGTCTCAAAGCTGTAGAGCAGCTTGATGCCGCGCGGGCTCTGCGTCGCGTCCACGTGCTCCTGGATGAGCTCGCGAATCTGCGCCAGCTCGCCGGCAGTCGGGGCCTTGAGCTCAACGCTCTCGTGGTTCACGCGGGCATCGAGCGTGCCGTACTGGTCAAAGACATAAGCCACGCCACCCGTCATGCCGGCAGCGAAGTTCTGCCCGACCTCGCCCAGGATGAGCGCCAGGCCACCCGTCATGTACTCGCAACCGTGGTTGCCGCAACCCTCGACCACCACGGTGGCACCGGAGTTGCGTACGCCAAAGCGCTGGCCGGCCAGGCCGTTGATGAAGCCACGGCCGCTCGTGGCGCCAAAGAACGCAACGTTGCCCACGATGATGTTTTCGTCGAACTTATAGGTCGCATGCGGGTTGGGGCGCACCGACACCTCGCCGCCCGAAAGGCCCTTGCCAAAGTAGTCGTTGGCGTCGCCGCACACGTTAAGCGTAATGCCGCGCGGCAGGAAGGCGCCAAAGCTCTGACCGGCCGAACCATCGCAATCGATGGTGATGGAGCCGGCGGGCAGGCCCTCGGGATGCGCCTTGGTCACCGCGTTGCCCAAGATAGTACCCACGCAGCGGTTGACGTTGGCGATATCGGCGCGGAAGCGAATCGGACGCAGGTGCGCACGGGCATCGGCCGTATAGGGCACAAACAACGTGGAGTCGAGCGTCTTGTCGAGCTCGCTGTCCGCGGCCATCTGCGGCAGGAAGTGGCGACCGTCGGCGCCCGGAATATGGGCACCGAACTCGCAGGTCGCGCTCGCCAGCACGGGCGACAAATCGAGCAGGTTGGCCTTGCGGTTGCCCGGGACCTCGATCTGGCGCAAGCACTCGGGATGGCCGACCATCTCATCGACGGTGCGGAAGCCCAGGCTCGCCATGACCTCGCGCAGCTGCTCGGCAACAAAGAGCATAAAGTGCTCGACGTGCTCGGGCTTGCCGCGGAAGCCGCGACGCAGGCGGCAGTTTTGCGTAGCGATGCCGGCCGGGCAGGTGTCCTGCTGGCAGTCGCGCTGCATGAGGCAGCCCATGGAGATGAGCGGCATGGTCGCAAAGCCAAACTCCTCGGCGCCCAGCAAGCAGGCGACGGCAACGTCGGTGCCGTCCATGAGCTTGCCGTCGGCCTCGAGCACCACGCGCGAGCGCAGGCCGTTTTGCAGCAGCGTCTGCTGGGCCTCGGCAAGGCCAAGCTCCAGCGGCAGACCCGCATGCCAGATAGAGTCGCGCGCAGCGGCACCCGAGCCGCCATTGTGACCGCTGATCAAGATCTTGTCGGCAGCACCCTTGGCCACACCGGTGGCGATGGTGCCGACGCCGGCCTCACTGACCAGCTTGACCGACACGCGTGCGCCGGGGTTGGCGTTCTTAAGGTCGAAGATGAGCTCGGCCAGGTCCTCGATAGAGTAGATGTCGTGGTGCGGCGGAGGCGAGATCAGGCCGATGCCGGGCGTGGACTGACGGACCTCGGCAATCCAGGGGTAGACCTTCTTGCCGGGCAGGTGGCCGCCCTCGCCGGGCTTGGCGCCCTGGGCCATCTTGATCTGAATCTCGAAGGCGCTGCACAGGTAGCGGCTCGTCACGCCAAAGCGCGCGCTTGCCACCTGCTTGATGGCGGAGTTCTTGGAGTCGCCGTTAGCCAGCGGGGTCTCGCGACGCGGATCCTCGCCGCCCTCGCCGGAGTTGGAACGGCCGTGCAGGCGGTTCATGGCGATGGCCATGCACTCGTGTGCCTCTTTGCTGATGGAGCCGTACGACATGGCGCCGGTGTTAAAGCGGCGGACGATGTTGAACGCGGGCTCGACCTCGTCGAGTGCCACCGGGGTACGGCCGCTGGCATCAAAGTCCAGCAGGTCGCGCAGGCGCACGGCGCGGCCGGTGCGGTGCAGGCGGGCGCTGTACTCCTTAAAGGTGTCGTAGCTGTCCTCGCGGCAGGCGGTCTGCAGCAAGTAGACAGTCTGCGGATCGATCAGGTGATCCTCGCCGCCGAGCGGGCGCCACTTGGTCAGACCCAGCGTGGGCAGCTGATCGGGAGCCGGGCTCTTAAGGATAGCGAGCGCGGCGTCGTAGCGCTCGTTTTGCTCGTGCTCGACGTCCTCGACACCCATACCGCCCACGCGGCTCACCGTGCCGGCGAAGTACGCGTTGACGAACTCCGGCGTAAAGCCCACGGCCTCGAAGATCTGCGCCGAATGGTAGCTCTGCACCGTGGAGATGCCCATCTTGGACATGATGGAGACGATGCCGGCGGTCGCAGCCTTGTTGTAGTTGGCGATGCCCTGCTCGGCCGTCACGTCCAGGTCGCCGCGTGCCGCCAGATCGCGGATGCACGCATGTGCGTTGTACGGATAGATGCCGCTCGCGGAGTAGCCCACCAGCGCCGCAAAGTCATGCGGGGACACGGCGTCGCCGCACTCCACCACGATATCGGCAAAGGTACGCACGCCGGCGCGGATCAGGTGGTTGTGCACGCAGCCCACAGCGAGCAGCGACGGCACGGGCACCTCGCCCGCAGCGGCACGATCGCTCAACACCACAATGTTCACGCCGTCGCGAACCGCGGCCTCGACGTCCTCGGCAAGCTGTTTGAGCGCAGTCTGCAGCGCGCCCTCGCCGGCATCGCGGCGGTAGACGGCACGGAAACGACGGGTCTTAAAGCCAACACGGTCGATGGCACAGATATGCTCGAACTCTTCCTCGTTGAGCAATGGGCGCTCCAAGCGCACCAGCTGACAGGCCGTGCGGGAATCCTCGAGCAGGTTGCCGTGGTTGCCCAGGTAGAGCGTGGTCGAAGTCACCATGTGCTCGCGAAGGGCGTCGATGGGCGGGTTCGTGACCTGAGCGAACAGCTGATAGAAGTAGTCAAAGAACGAACGCGTCTTCTTGGACAGGCAAGCCAGCGGCGCGTCGATGCCCATCGAGGCGAGCGGGGCCTTGCCCTGCTGGGCCATGGGACGCACGACCTCATCGACGTCATCCCAGTGATACCCGAGCTTGGCCATGCGCACAGCGGCGGGCACCTCGGCATCCTCGGCGGACGCGGGCGCGGCGGGTTCATCGAGCGCGTCGACGGTCAGCGTCTCCTCGGCAATCCAATCACGGTAGGGCTTTTCCTTGGCGTAACGGGCGCGCAGCTCGTCGTTGTAGATCACGCGGCCGCGGGCAAAGTCGACCTCGAGCATCTGACCCGGCCCCAGGCAGCCGCTCGTCAGGATGTTCTCGGGGCGCACCTCGATGGTGCCCACCTCGCTCGCCAGCATAAAGCGGCCGTCGCGCGTCACGTAGTAGCGAGCCGGGCGCAGGCCGTTACGGTCGAGGGCGGCGCCCAGGGTACGGCCGTCGGTAAAGGCGATAGCGGCAGGACCGTCCCACGGCTCCATGAGCATGGACTGGTAAGCGTCGTAGGCGCGGCGCTCCTCACTCAGGCTATCGTTGTGGTCCCACGGCTCGGGCAGCAACATGGACGCGGCACGCGTGAGCGGGCGACCGTTCATGACCAAGAATTCGAGCACGTTGTCCAGAATCGCGGAGTCGGAACCCTCGCGGTTGATGATGGGCATCACGCGCTCAAGATCGTGCTGCAGCACGGGGCTGTACAGGTTGGGTTCGCGGGCGCGAATCCAGTTGACGTTGCCCTTGAGGGTATTGATCTCGCCGTTGTGAATGATAAAGCGGTTGGGGTGCGCACGCTCCCAGCTGGGCGTGGTGTTGGTGGAGTAGCGCGAGTGAACGAGCGCCACGGCCGTTTTGACGGCGGCGTCGTTGAGGTCGATGAAGAAGCGGCGCATCTGCGTGGCGACCAGCATGCCCTTGTACACGATGGTGCGCGAGCTCATGGAGCACACATAGAAGATCTTGTCGCGCAGGGCAAACTCGGCGTCGGCCTTTTTTTCGATGGTGCGGCGGCACACGTACAGGCGACGCTCGAAGGCATCGCCGGCGGGCGTGTCGTCCGGACGGCCCAGGAAGGCCTGCAGGATAGTGGGCATGCAGGCGCGAGCCGTCTCGCCCAGGTCGTGCGGGTCGACGGGCACCTCGCGCCAAAAGAGCAGCGGCACGCCGGCCTCGGCGCAGCCCTCCTCAAACACGCGGCGGGCATCCTCTACGCCCTTGTCGTCCTGCGGGAAGAACAGCATGGCCACGCCATAGTCGCCCTCTGCCGGCAGAATCTGGCCGCACTTTTGAGCCTCTTTACGGAAAAAGTGATGCGGAACCTGGAACAGGATGCCGGCGCCGTCGCCGGTGTTCTTCTCGAGTCCCGTGCCGCCGCGGTGCTCCAAGTTGACCAGAATGGACAGCGCATCGTCCAGAATCTGGTGATGGCGCTCACCGTTGATATCGGCAAGCGCGCCGATGCCACATGCATCGTGGTCGAATTCGGGGCGATAAAGGCCCTGCTGCTGAGCGGAATCTGCCTGCATCGCGATCCTCCCCTAGATATTTAGACAGTCAGTTGACTAGGCATACTATGAGCATCGCCGACCCGTTGTGTTTCCCACCCGTTTCGAAACAATCGCGTAACGCACGCCCTACGAGTGGACACCGCCGACCTCAAGGGCGACAACATAGGCCCCAAGTTCGGCCTGTTAGCTCACCACTTCAAACATCTCAATCTGTAACAGGAGGAACCGATTTTGGCGCCTAGATGTTACAGATTGAGATTTTCTGCGGGACGGTTTTGGTTTGTCTCGATCTGTAACACGAAGGGCCGGTTTTGGCGGCAAACTGTTACAGATCGAGACATTCCATAGGACCATTTCTTCCTGTCTCGATCTGTAACAGCTAGGCCCAATTTCCATCCCTAGTTGTTACAGATCGAGACATTTCGGCAGCCCCCTTTCACCATCCCATTCAAATACAACAATTTTGTTAGTCTTGGTTAACTTTTAAGCTTAAAACGGGTATCCTTTGCGGCGTCAAGCAAACGGCACACAGGAGCGCACCATGCTCAACCATCTCAAACAACACTTTGGTTCCCGGCGCACCGGCGGTCACGGAGGCCTAGACATTGCGCGGCATATCGGCCCCGGGCTGCTCGTGACCGTCGGCTTTATCGACCCGGGCAACTGGGCCTCCAATATGGCCGCGGGCTCGCAGTTTGGCTACGCGCTGCTGTGGATCGTCACGCTGTCCACGATTATGCTCATCGTGCTGCAGCACAACGCGGCTCACCTGGGTATCGCCACGGGCGCCTGCCTTGCCGAGGCCACGACACGTTACCTCCCCCGCTTCGTCGGGCGTACGGTGCTCGCCAGCGCCTATCTCGCGACCATCGCCACCGCCATGGCCGAAGTCCTGGGCGGCGCGATTGCCCTTCAAATGCTCTTTGGGCTGCCCGTGCGCGCGGGCTGCGTCATCGTGGCGGCAGTATCGATGGCGATGCTCATGACGGGCTCCTACAAGCGCGCCGAACGCTGGATCATCGCCTTCGTGGGTGTGGTGGGACTCTCGTTTTTAGCAGAGCTCGCGCTGGTCAAAGTCGACTGGCCGCAAGCAACCGCAAGCTGGATCATCCCCAGCATGCCTGCCGACTCGGCAACGATTATCGTGAGTGTCCTGGGTGCGGTCGTTATGCCACACAACCTTTTTCTGCACTCCGAGGTCATCCAATCCATGCACTTCGAAGGCCAAGGCGAGCAAGTTATCGAAGAACGTCTGCACTACGAGCTCTTCGACACGCTCTTTTCGATGGGCGTGGGCTGGGCAATCAACTCGGCCATGGTCATCCTTGCCGCAACGACCTTCTTTGCGCACGGCATGGTCGTAGACGACCTCGCCGTCGCAGCGGCCACGCTCTCCCCCATCTTGGGCCCGGCGAGCTCGACCATCTTTGCGGTAGCGCTGCTGTTCGCGGGCCTCTCGAGTAGCGTGACGGCGGGCATGGCGGCAGGCACCATCACTGCGGGCATGCTCGACGAGGAATACGACATCCACGACCGACATTCCTCGATCGGGGTGGCGGCCTGTTTCGTCGGCGCAGTGGCGGCGTGCTTGGTCGTCCCGAATCCTTTTGAGGGTCTCATTTGGAGTCAGGCACTGCTGTCGCTTCAGCTGCCGATTACGGTCTTTGTGCTCATACGACTCACCAGTTCGCCCCGCGTCATGGGCAAATACGCCAACTCGCGCCCGCTCAACGCGCTGCTCGTAGGGATCGGTGCCATCGTGACGATTCTCGATGTCGTGTTGTTGACAGGGATGTAATGGGACGGGGCACCTACCCAGGCAAACGTCTCGATCTGTAACATCTAGACCCTCTTTTGATGTCTAGATGTTACAGATCGAGATCATTCCGAAGGACAGCTCCGTTTGTCTCAATCTGTAACAAGTGGACCCAATTTCCACCGTTAGATGTTACAGATTGAGATCTTCTTCCGGACGGTTTTGGTTTGTCTCGATCTGTAACAGGAAGACCCGTTTTGAGCCGTTAGACGTTACAGATTAAGACAAAAGGTCGACCGGACTCACAACAGACAGGATCGGCCAACAGCAACCGTGATCCCTTGGGGACGGAGGAAAAGGGCCCCGGCCGAGAATTCGACCGAGGCCCTTGGACAGAGCTATGCGTTGATACAAGCCGTGTGTCTGCGAGCTACTCCTCGACGAGCTCAAACTGATCGGGACCGACGCCGCACACCGGGCACACGTAATCTTCGGGCAGCTCGGGCGTATCGACCTCAACCTCGTAACCGCAAACGGTGCACACGAACTTATACGTCTTCTTCTCCTCAGCCATGATGTTCTCCTCTCGAACGCGACTGGTGATGTACTTCATTTATCAGTATAGATTCTCAATAATATAATGCAAGTATTTTTAAAACATTTCTAGCCTTGATACGAGGACGCCTTCGGAGGCGTCTTGCCCTTCAGGACCTTATGGTAGTAATCGTAGGTGAGCGGCGTCTCGTC
>CAJMLP010000028.1:0-20581 GCA_905214215.1 uncultured bacterium
GCAACCGTTCCGAGAAGATCCGTACCTACAACCAGCCCCAGGACCGCGTGACCGATCACCGCATCGGCTTCAACTCCACCTACAACGGCGTCCTTCTGGGCGACCAGCTCGGCACCGTCATCGAGGCACTCGCCGCCGCCGAGCGAGCCGAGAAGCTGGCACAGGCAGTCTAAGTTCCGCCGTTCTACCGAACGGCGGACCAGCCGACGCTGCGCGCCGTCCAGAGCGACAATTTGTCATTCAAAAGGCAAGGCATGACCAGAAGGTCTATGCCTTGCCTTTTTCATGCCAACTTGTTCGCTCTGGACGTCGCTCGCTGACATTGCCAAAACATCGGCGTTTCCTTGGTTGTCAAATGATTCGTAGGGAGTCATTGGTGACATTGCCTTGATATTTTATTCAGTCGGCTGTGATGTCATTTGAGCTGCTTACCTGCTTAAGGTAATTGACGGCATAAGTCCGCTATCGAAAATATTGCTCAAAATATCGTTCAAGAAGTCGCGGAGCGATTTTTGATGGGTCGTGCGTCAAGCGATGTGGCAAGTTCTTGGTTAGATATTGGTCAGTTTTGGGGCAACCTTGCCAAAAGCTTGACGAATGCAAATTTAGACGTCAGCGAATGAACACTTTGAGCGAGCTCGGTGCAAAATTCTGGGCTGATTCTCGATAATCGCCTTCAATCGCCCCTTGCCAAGCGCTGGCCTCGCTTACAATCTGCTCCGACATTCGCGCGCCGTCCGGCGCTTAAGAGGGGAGGGCCCCATGGCAAACGAGATTTGGACCATCAAGCGTTGTCTCGAGTGGACCAAGGAGTACCTGGCCGAGCGCGGCGAGGAGCACCCCCGTCTTTCTGCCGAGTGGCTGCTGTGCGCCGCCACGGGCCTGGCGCGCATTGACCTATATATGCGTATGGACGAGACGCTTAACGCGGCCCAGCTCGAGACCATGCATGCGGCCGTTGTCCGCCGCGCTAAGGGCGAGCCGCTGCAATACATCACGGGCAGCACGCAGTTTCGCATGATCGACGTCGCGTGCGCCCCCGGTGTGCTCATTCCGCGCCCCGAGACCGAGATGCTCGTCGAGGAAGTCCTCAATTATCTGGATGCCGAGGTACTGAGCCCCGAGGCCGCTGCCCGTCAGCGTGTTGAGCTGCCTTGGAACGATGAGGTCGAGGAGGCACGCAAGGCCGAGGCCGCATTGGCCGACGAGCGAGCGACGGCCGAGCGCCGTGCCGCCAACCTCACAGCTGCCGACGAGGCGGCGCTAGGCGGCGATGTGCTGGGCAGTCGCGCTTATGCCGAGGAACTGGCCGATCGCGAGGCCGAGGAAGCCGCCGCGCAGGCGGCAGAAGCCGAAGCGGCAGAAGCAGAGGCCATGGAAACCCCCGAGCCCGAGCTCGACGAATACGGCATCGCCATTGAGGACAACGACCAACAGGCGACTCCCACGCAAGATGCCGCCGAGGCCAACGTATCTGCCCCAGCCGAGCCCCGCACTGCCCGCGTTCTCGAGGTCGGCTGCGGCACGGGCTGCATTTCGCTCTCCCTTGCCTGGGAGCGCCGCGGCCACGTTACCTGCACTGCTACCGATATCGAGCCGCGCGCCATCGACCTTGCTACCAAAAACCGTGATGCGCTTGGCCTCACGTCCGACGAGGTCGCCTTCAGCCTCACAAACCTGGTGAGCTCCATTCCCCGCGAAGAGTGGGGCACCTTTGACGTACTCGTCTCCAACCCGCCCTACATCCCCACCGATGTCATGCGCTCGCTGCCGCATGAGGTCAAGGACTTTGAACCTGATCTGGCGCTCGAGGGCGGTGCCGACGGTCTCGATATCTTCCGCCGCCTGCTCAACGCGGCGCCCTACATGCTGCGTGCCGGCGGCCTGTTTGCCTGCGAGCTCTACGAGGGCGCGCTCGACGCCGCGGCCGAGCTCTGTCGTCAAGCAGGCCTTTCGGACGTGCGTATCGTCCACGACCTCACCGATCGCCCCCGCATTGTCCGAGCCATCGTCACCGAGCCCAAGCAACGCCAGTAATATTTATTAACTGGTTAGCAAAAATTATAAAGTAGTTTATAATTAGGACGGCTGAAAGAGGTCGGCCCATGCAACCTCCTACCTTTCGGGAAATCATTGCCCTACTCAAGCACGATGGATTCGTGAAGGTCGCGCAAGTCGGTAGTCATGCTAAGTATGTTTCTGGTGACCGCGTTGTCACCGTGAACGGCTCTGGTGGTGATCGACCAAAGAAGGGCACGTGGGCAAGTATTCGTCGCCAAGCTGGATGGTAGTTGGAGGCAAAATGAGGCAGCGATTTACCTATGACTGCGTTCTCATAAAAGAAGACGATGGTTACTGCGCTAGCTTCCCGCAGATTCCCGGCGCCTTTGCCGATGGCGATACGCGCGAAGAAGCGATTGCCCATGCTACCGAGGCACTGATGGCGTTTTTGGCCGACGACCTCAACAACGGTTTGACTCCGGCAGGGTACGAACGCTCGGCCGAGGTCGTGGCCCTTTCAGTCGAAATCGACCACGAGGACGCTCGGGAAGCGGCGTGCCGAACATTTAAAGACGCAGCGCTGGACCTCAAAGTCTCCGCTCCGCGGATTACCGCGCTGGTCAAAGCCGGAAAGCTCGATGTTGAACTCGTCGACGGCCGTCGGATGATAACGATAGACAGTATCGAGCGTTACGCCGCCCAAGAACGTCACGCCGGCAGGCCAAAGAAGTTCGTCGCAGTCCAATAACCCCCTCACTTTCACCGACTACTAGAGCCGCTCACCAAACCAACATGCGCTCTGGGCAAATAGGTTGAACGTTTCGTGCGAGAATGCCCCACAGTAAACAAACTTGCACCAGAACGTAAGGGGCTGGCATACACATGCAGACGGTCTATCGGGTATACGAGGGAACGCGCGAGCCGCATCGGCTTGCCGTCGAGCGCACGGCCGAGGTGCTCGGCCGCGGCGGCCTGGCTTTGATCCCGACCGAGACCGTCTACGGTGTCGCCGTGGCAGTCAACGCCTTCTCGGACGCCGTGCCCCAAGATACAAGCGAATTCCCATCGTGGCCGCGCGATCCGCAGGCTGCCGTCAATGGCGCCGCAGTTCCTGCGCTCGGCACCGGCTATCGCCGTATCTTCACTCTCAAGCAACGTGAACTCACGCAAACCGTCGCTTGGCTGGTCGATGGCGTCGAAGCACTCGACCGCTATGGCGTGGATATCCCGGAAGATGCCCGCATACTCGCGCGACGATGCTGGCCGGGAGCCCTGACTATCGTGGTCAAGGCAGCCCCCTGCGTGCCGACCTTTATGCGCGCTGCCGACGACACGGTGGCACTTCGCGCTTCGGCCTCGCCCGTGGTGCAGGCGCTCATTCGCGCCTGTGGCAGCCCCCTTGCCTGCACCAGCGCCAACACGCATGGCGCGCCCGCGCCGGCAAGTTTTATCACGGTGGAGGGTCGCATCCTGGAGGGGGTCGATGTTGCCGTCGACGCCGGTGAGACCCCGTGTCGCGACGCCTCGACCATCGTGTCGTTTCAGCACGGCGAGCTCCAGATCCTGCGCCAAGGCGCACTTCCCGCATCAGAGATCGAACGGGTCCTGTCCGACCCGATGCAATAGAAAGGTTTAAGCGATGTCGTTGAATCTGGGCAGCCTGGGCATGGAAGATGCCTCGTTTGACTTTGGCGGTTCCTACATCATGGCGCTCGACTGCGGCACCACCTCGGTACTTGCGACCATCGTCGACGAGTACGGCTGCATCGTCGCGCAGGCACGTCGCAGCGTCAAAACCAGCTTCCCGCGTCCCGGTTGGGTAGAGCAAGACCCCATGGCGGTCCTTGCTAGCCAGATCGCCGTCATGATGGAAGTCCAGTTTAAGAGCGGTATCCACTCCGACCGCATTGCCGCCATCGGCATCTCCAACCAGCGCGAGACCACGGTGGTCTGGGATCGCGTGAGCGGTCAGCCGATCTATAACGCTATCGTATGGCAGTGCCGCCGTACCGCACCTCTGATCGACGAGCTTGTCGAGCAGGGCGCAGAAGGGCTGGTGCGCTCCCGCACGGGACTCACGCTCGACCCGTATTTCTCGGCCTCCAAGGTGCAGTGGATTCTCGACAACGTCGACGGCGCACGCGAAAGCGCGGCGGCGGGCGACCTCATGTTTGGCACCATCGATACCTGGCTCATCTACAACCTCACCGGCGGCCAGGTCTTTGCCACCGACTACACCAATGCCAGCCGCACGGCACTCTTTAATATCCATACGCTCGATTGGGACGACGACCTGCTGGCACTCTTTGACGTTCCACGTTCCATGATGCCCGAGGTTCGCTGGAGCTCGGGCGACTACGGCCGCGTCGCGAGCGACATCATGACCAACATGCCGCCCATCATGGGCGTGGCGGGTGACCAACAGGCGTCGCTGTTCGGCCACTGCTGTTTCCGTCCCGGCCAGACCAAAAACACCTATGGCACGGGTTGCTTTATGCTCATGAACACCGGCGACGAGATCGTCGAATCCAAGAACGGTCTGGTCTCCACGATCGGTATCGCCGCGGACGGCAAAATCAGCTATGCGCTCGAGGGTTCTATCTTTGCCGCCGGCTCAACGATGAACTGGCTTCGCAACAACATGGGCATCATCTCGAGCGTGAGCGAGTCGGCACAACTCGCCGCTTCGATTAGCGACAACGAGGGCTGCTACTTCGTTCCCGCCTTTGCGGGTTTGGGTGCTCCCTGGTGGGACCCGCATGCTCGCGGTATCGTGTGCGGTCTGACCGGCGCCTCGAGCCGTGCGACCATCGTACGTGCCGCCTGCGAATCCATGGCATATCAGAGCTACGACGTGCTGCGCGCCATGGAGCAGGACGTGGGGCTTTCGATTGAACGCCTGTCTGTCGATGGCGGTGCCTCGCGCAACGAGTTCATCATGCAATTCCAGGCCGACCTGCTGGATATCCCCGTGCTGCAATGCGAGACGGTGGAGACCACGGCAATCGGTGCCGCGTACTTGGCGGGTCTTGCCGTCGGCTATTGGGAAGACCTGGAAGAGCTGGAGCAAAATGCCCAGATCGTTAGGACCTTCCTTCCCCACATGTCCGCCGAGCGCCGCGAGCAAAACCTTGCGGGCTGGCGTGATGCAGTCAGGCGCTCGCTCAGCACCTCACAGTAGGGCTGCGATGGGCTGCTCGATACAACAAACCGCTAAACTAATGCATGGCGTGCGGCGGCAACATTGCTGCGCGCCTTGTCAGCAAGGCCGTTTTGCGGCCGCAACGAAAGGGGCAATCAACCCATGACCGTCACCTACGATGCGTCCCGTGTGACGCTTGTCGATCACCCGCTCGTCCAGCACAAGCTGTCGATCCTGCGCGACAAAAACACCGGCACCAACCAGTTCCGTCAGCTCGTGCGCGAACTCGCGCTTTTTGACGGCTACGAGGCCATGCGCGACCTGCCTATGGAAGACGTCGAGGTCGAGACCCCTATCACCACCGCCACGTTCAAACAGCTTGCCGGCAAGAAACTCGCCATCGTGCCCATCCTGCGTGCGGGCCTTGGCATGGTCGACGGCATCCTCGACCTGGTGCCCTCCGCTCGCGTGGGCCACATCGGCATGGAGCGCGACGAGGTCACCCACGAGCCGCACGAGTATTACTGCAAGATGCCCAAGGATATCGACCAGCGCATCTGCCTGGTCGTCGACCCCATGCTCGCCACGGGCGGTTCGGCCGAGATGGCCATCAGCTACCTGCGCGGGCGCGGTATCAAGGACATCCGCATGCTGTGCATCGTCGCGGCCCCCGAGGGCCTCAAGTCGCTGACCGAGAAGGATCCCGATGTACATATCTATACCTGCGCCATCGACGACCATCTCAACGAGGCTGCCTACATCGTTCCCGGCCTCGGCGACGCCGGCGACCGCATCTACGGCACGCTCTAGTCGCTGGGCTAAACGGCCGCGGCTGCAAATACGAAGAAACGGTGCGCGCGGACGAACAAAAGGCGACCGCGCGCACTCCTGTTAACGGACGTTTTGCCCTGCAGGGTTCGAGAAAAACGTATTACCGTACCTGCGGCATAAAGAAGGTCTTAAGAAAACGAACAGGTGCGTATTAACCGATGCTTTTTCGGTTGTACTTTAGCGATTGGCTCGTACAATAGTCACCAATGTTTGGCGGGAACTGTTCTGTGAAGCGTTAAAAAGGAAAGTGAGGACGCCAGTGTTTCAGATAGCCGATCTGCTCGCTATCGTTGCAGGCGCCATCGCGGGCGCAATTGCCTTCCTTCCCTTTGTCTTTACGCTCAAGCCGGTTCTTGACGATAAGCAGAATGCGGACATGCTCAAGGGTATGGTGAGTCTGGCGGTCTCGGCAATCGCTCTGCTCGTCTTTACCTTGGTTGTGTTTGTGTTGTTCGGAGAGGCATTTCGCATGTTCCTCCTGGGCGAGGCGATCGGCTTCGTGGCCTTTATGGCCGCCTGCGCGGTTCGCGTCGCCAAGGCGCTGCGAGATCCTCATGAGGTCGAAAGGTAAGTCGTGGAAATTTTTGAAAAGCTGCCTGATGAGATTAATCATCTGGTCAGCGAGTTCAGCTCCACCCCCGTCGTGGGCGATCTGAGCTGCGGCATCACGCAGTACTCGTTTTGGCTGATCGTCTCCACGATCGTGCTCCTGATCGTCCTGGCCGTGTTCAAGAAGAAGCAGACCCTGGTTCCCAAGGGCTTCTTCGTCAACGGTTTCGAGTACATCATCGAGTACGTCGAGAACGATATCGGCAAGGGTGTCGTGGGTGAGAACTGGAAGAAGCACTTCCCGTTCCTGTGCTCGCTTTTCCTGTTCATCCTGATCAATAACATGATCGGCCTGATCCCGGGAATGAAGCCCGGCACCGGCGCAATCGGCTCCACCGCCGCACTCGCCATTTTCGCCTTCGTGTACTTCATCTACTACGGATGCAAGGCTCACGGCGTGATCGGCTACATCAAGAGCCTCGCCCCGCAGGGCGTGAGCTTCCCGATGAACGTGCTCGTGTGGGTCGTCGAGCTTTTCTCGACCTTCCTGCGCCTCATCACGCTCGCCGTCCGTCTGTTCTGCAACATGTTCGCAGGACACGTGGTCATGGGCTCGTTCGCCATCATGGCGAGCATGTTCATGCAGCCGCTGCTTCAGCAGGTTTCCGCGGCCCACGCCGTTGGCGCCCTGCCTTCGCTAGCCTGGCTTGCCATCCTCATCCTGATCTATGCGATCGAGCTTGTGGTCGGCGCCATCCAGGCTTACGTCTTCACGGTCCTTACCGCCGTGTATGTCTCCGAGGCAGAGGAGGTCGCGGAGGAGGAGTAGTCTTCCGTTCGCGCCTTAAAGGTAAGGCAATTCGTTAAACCGCCGGTGCCCGTACCCATGGAGCCCGGCAGTTATAAAAAGGTTATCCTGCGTGAAATAAGACACGCACGACAAAGGAGGAATCGTGGGAGTTATCGGTTACGGTCTCGGTGTTATCGGCGCTGGTCTTGCTATCGGCCTGTCTGCTCTGGGTGCTACGGGTGCTATGGCCCGTCAGCCTGAGGTCCAGGGCCGCGTGTTCACCGTCTTCATCATGGGCTCCGCCTTCGGCGAGGCTCTGGCTCTGATCGGCTTCGTTGTCGCGCTGATCGTTAAATAGCACGGAGCGTCAAGTATGAATCTTTCATCCCAGAAGAGCGCGATCGCACTCTCCGCGTCCGCGGCCGCGCTGCTCATGCCGGTTTCCGCGTTCGCCGAGGACGGCGCCGCCGGTGCGGACATCCTCATCCCTAAGATGGCGGAGTTCATCCCGGCGCTTATCGCCTTCCTGATCATCTGGATCGTGCTGGCCAAGGTCGCCCTGCCGGGCATCATGAAAACCATGGAGGAGCGCGGCAAGAAGATCGAGGAGAGCCTCGACGAGGCCGAGAAGACCAAGCAGGAGGCTATCGCCAAGCGCGCTGAGTCCGACTCGATCGTCACCGACGCCCGTCGTCAGGCTGCCGACATCGTTCTCGAGGCCCGTAAGGACGCCGAGTCCGAGCGCGCCCGTATCATCGAGGCTGCTCACAAGGAGGCCGAGGAGATCATCGCCAAGGCCCATACGACCGTCGAGGACGAGCGCAAGTCCATTTACGCCGGTGCCGCGAGCTCCATCGCCGACCTGTCCGTTGCCGTCGCCACCAAGATCGTGGGCGAGGCACTCGAGGACGATGCCGAGCAGAAGAAGCTCATCGAGCGCTACATCCAGGAAGCAGGTAGCCTGAATGCCGACTAGCCGCTATCAGGACAAGGTGCTCGAGACCTACGCGCGCTCCCTTCTGGAAGCCGCTAAGGCCGAGAACCATGTGTTCGAGGACCTCGAGATGATCGAGCGCTTGGCTTCTGCCAGCCCCGAGATCATCGCCGTGCTCGACACCATGTCCAAGCGCGACCAGCTCGACCTTCTTCCCAAGGTGGCAGCTGCCTTTAAGTATGTTGCCGAGGAAGACGAGGATGTAGTGGGCGTGACCGTCACCACGGCGATCCCGCTCGACGACGAGCTGCGTCAAACCATCACTAAGAAATGCGAGCAGGACTTCGGCCGCAAGGTATTCCTTATCGAGCAGGTCGACCCGTCTATCGTGGGCGGCCTGGTGCTCGAGGCCCGCGGCGAGCGTCGTGACATTTCCGTCAAGACGCAGCTGCGCATCGCGCAGGAGACCCTCGCAAACTCTGCTAATTCGTACGGAGGTGAAGCCTAATGTCCGAAACCCTCAATGCCCAGGATATCGCCAAGAAACTGCAGGAGCAGCTCACGAGCCTCTCCGCGACGGTCGATACGCATGAGGTTTCAACGGTCGACGAGGTAGGCGACGGCATCGCGCGCGTCTCCGGCCTCAAGAGCGCCATGGCAGGCGAGCTTCTGGAGTTCAAGAGCTCCGATACCGGTGAGACCGTCTTCGGCCTTGCCCAGAACCTTGACCGTGACGAGGTCGGCGCCGTTCTGTTTGGTGCCGTCGACTCCATCAAGGAAGGCGACGAGTGCCGCACCACTGGCCGCATTATGGATATCCCCGTGAGCCGTGCCATGCTCGGCCGCGTCGTCAATCCGCTCGGCCAGCCCATCGACGGCCTGGGCGACATCGTCGCCACGCACCGTCGCCCCATCGAGTTCAAGGCTCCCGGCGTCATCGATCGTACCCCGGTGTGCGAGCCGGTTCAGACCGGTCTGCTCGCTATCGACTCCATGGTGCCTATTGGCCGCGGTCAGCGTGAGCTCATTATCGGCGACCGTAAGACCGGTAAGACCGCCATCGCCATCGACGCTATCCTCAACCAGCGCGGCAAGGGCATGGTCTGCATCTATGTCGCCATCGGCCAGAAGGCCTCCACGGTTGCCAACATCCGCGAGACCCTCGCTCAGCACGGTGCGCTCGACTACACCATCATCGTTTCGGCCACCGCTGCCGATTCCGCCCCTATGCAGTACATCGCGCCTATGGCCGGTGCCGCTATCGGCGAGTTCTTCATGTACAACGGCGAGGACGGCAAGCCCGCCAGCGAGACCAACCCCGGCGGCCACGTGCTCGTCATCTACGACGACCTGTCCAAGCAGGCTGTGGCCTACCGTCAGATGTCGCTGACGCTGCATCGTCCGCCCGGACGCGAGGCCTATCCTGGCGACATCTTCTACCTGCACTCTCGTCTGCTCGAGCGTGCCGTCAAGATGTCCAAGAAGAACGGTTACGGCTCCATGACGGCACTGCCGATCATCGAGACCCAGGACGGCGACGTCTCGGCCTACATTCCGACCAACGTCATTTCCATTACCGATGGTCAGATCTACCTGCAGTCCGAGCTCTTCTTCCAGGGTCAGCGCCCGGCAGTCGACGTGGGCATCTCCGTGTCCCGCGTCGGTGGCGATGCGCAGACCAAGGCCATGAAGCAGGTCGCCGGCAACCTCCGTCTGGACCTCGCTTCCTATCAGGAGCTCGCTGGCTTTACGCAGTTCGGCTCCGACCTCGACGAGGCCACGCAAAAGCAGCTGACCCATGGTGCTCGCATGACCGAGCTCCTGAAGCAGCCGCGTTACAAGCCGTTTGAGGTTGGCGAGCAGATCGTTACGCTGTTCGCTGGCAACGAGGGCTTCCTGGATGACCTGGAGATCGCCGACGTGCTGCCCTTCCGTGCCGAGCTCATCGAGTACATGGACAATGGCTTTGGCTCGCTGCTCGACAAGGTTCGCGCCAAGAAGATCGATGATGACACCAAGGCTGAGCTCTTGCGCGTCATCGGCGACTTCAAGCAGCAGTTCATGGCCAAGCACCATTCGGATGTTTCTGGATCAGAGGAGAACTAAGCCCCATGGCCAACCTTCGCGACATTAAGAAGCGAATCTCCTCGGTTACCACGACCAAGCAGATCACGCGCACGATGGAGATGGTCTCTACGGCCAAGATCCGTCGTGCCCTCGATCGCTCCAAGCAGGCCGAGCCCTATAAGGAGGCGCTGACCGACGTCATGTTGACGGTCGCCGGCGACGCCTCCTGTTCGGGCACCGATCCCATGCTGCAGAAGCATGAGAGCGTCAAGCATGGCCTGATTGTCGTTATTGCCTCGGACCGCGGCCTTGCCGGCGGTTTCAATACGACGGTGGAGCGCACGGCCGAAAAGCTCGCCGCTTCTTGGGCGAACGACGGCATCGAGTGCGAGATCATCGCGTGCGGGCGTAAGCCGGTCACGTATTTCCGTGACCGCGCAAACGTTGTCATGCACTTTGAGGGCAACTCCTCTGAGCCCGATTTCAATCAGGCCCGCATGATCTCCTCTCATATCTGCGATGCGTATCGTGCCGGTGAGCTTGACCGTGTCGAGCTTGTCTACCACCACGCCAAGAACCGCGTGGATCAGGAGCTTCGCGTCGAGCATCTGTTGCCGCTCGACCCCGAGATGATCGCTATGGCCCACGGTCCGCGTAAGAACGAGACCGACGCCCCTAAGCGCATCTCGTCCACGTTCGAGTTCGTGCCCTCTCCCGAGCATGTTCTCGGCAAGCTTGTGCCGTCTTATATCCTGACGGTCATCTACCAGGCCCTGATCGATTCGGCGGCTGCCGAGCAGGGTGCACGCCGCAAGGCCATGCACTCCGCGACGGAAAACGCCACCGCGATCATCTCGACCCTTACCCGCACGTATAGTCGCGTGCGCCAGGCTTCGATCACGACCGAGATCAACGAGATCGTCGGCGGAGCCTCAGCATTGGAGGAACAGTAATGGCTAATAACACCGTAAAGCTTGCGGTCGAGGAAGCCACCAAGAAGACGACTGCCGGTGATGGTCGCATCGTGCGAATCATCGGCCCTGTCGTCGACGTCAAGTTTGACGGCGCGGTGCCCCCGATCTACAACGCGCTCACGGTCGAGGCCGAGACCCCGATCGGTCATCTGAGCACGATCCTCGAGGTCGAGAGCCAGCTTCCGGGCGGCGTCGTCCGCACGGTCGCCATGTCCTCGACCGACGGCCTGCAGCGCGGCCTCATCGCCACCGATACCGGTGAGCCCATGAAGATGCCCGTTGGCCCCAAGACGCTGGGCCGAATTTGGAACGTTATGGGCAAGCCCGTCGACGGCAAGCCCATGCCCGAGGTGGAGGAGTTCTACCCCATCCACCATGCAGCACCCCGTTTCGACGAGCTCACCACCAAGACCGAGATCTTCGAGACCGGCATCAAGGCCGTCGACCTGCTCGAGCCCTACATCCGTGGCGGCAAGACGGGCCTTTTCGGCGGCGCCGGCGTCGGCAAGACCGTTCTGATTCAGGAGCTCATCAACAACCTCGCCCAGGAGCACGGCGGCACCTCGGTGTTCACCGGCGTCGGCGAGCGTACCCGCGAGGGCACCGACCTGTTCCTCGAGATGAGCGAGTCTGGCGTTATCGACAAGACCTGCTTGGTCTATGGTCAGATGAACGAGCCGCCCGGAGCGCGTCTGCGCATCGGTCTGGCCGGCCTTACCACCGCTGAGTACTTCCGCGATCGCGGCCAGGACGTTCTGCTGTTCATCGACAACATCTTCCGCTTCTCCCAGGCAGGTTCCGAGGTTTCCGCCCTGCTGGGCCGTATGCCGTCCGCCGTTGGTTACCAGCCCACGCTGGCAACCGAGATGGGCGACCTCCAGGAGCGCATTACCTCGACCAAGACGGGCTCCATTACCTCCGTCCAGGCTGTCTACGTCCCCGCAGACGACCTGACCGACCCGGCGCCTGCCACGACGTTTACGCACCTCGACGCCACCACGGTTCTTTCGCGTAGCATTTCGTCGCTCGGCCTGTTCCCGGCTATCGACCCGCTCGCATCTTCCTCCGACGCTCTCGATCCCTCGATCGTCGGCGAGGAGCACTACCGTGTCGCCGTCAAGGTCCAGGAGCTCCTGCAGGAGTACTCCGACCTTCAGGACATCATCGCCATTCTGGGTATGGACGAGCTGTCCGAGGAGCAGCGCCTTACGGTCAACCGTGCCCGTAAGATTCAGCAGTTCCTCTCGCAGTCCTTCCACGTCGCCGAGAAGTTCACCGGCAACCCCGGTGTCTACGTCCGCGTCGAGGATACCGTCCGCTCTTTTGCCGAGATTGTCGACGGCAAGGCCGATGACCTGCCCGAGCAGGCTTTCCGCTATGCTTCCACGATTGAGGACGTGCGCGAGCGCGCCCGCAAGATGGGGGAGAAGTAGGTTATGCGTATCCGCATCGTGTGCCCCGTGAGCTGCGCCTATGAGGGCGACGCTGCGTTTGTGTCGATTCCGTCCACGGATGGCGAGTTTGGCGTCCTGCCTGCTCACTCCAGCGAGATTTGCACGATCGACCGCGGTTACGTTCGCGTTTCCGATAAGGCCATGGGCACTGTCGACCACACGTTTGCCGTGGCCGGCGGCTATGCCCAGGTTGCGGACGATGTCGTGACCGTTCTCGCCGAGCGCGCTTGCGATTTGGCGACCGTCGATGCCGACAAGCTTAAAGCTGATATTCAAGGTTTTGAAGAGAAGCTGGGTAATTTGTCGGAGGATGATGCACGCCGCGCCTACCTCTATAATGAAATCGCATGGTGTAAGCTCAAGCTTGCCCAATAGTCAAACGATTTAGCGTTCGACCATTTGCGAACACATCATGCCCGGGATGGCCCAGCCACCCCGGGCATGCTTTTTGAAAGGGTAGACCTTGGATATTATCCGCGTTGAGGGTGGCCACGCCATCGGAGGCTCCGTGCCCGTCTCGGGCGCCAAGAACTCCGCGCTCAAACTCATGGCGGCAACGCTTCTGGCGCCGGGCAAGACGACGCTGCAGAACGTGCCCGATATTTCCGATGTCCACGTGATGGGCAAGGTGCTCAAGGGCATGGGCGCTACGATCGATGTTCTCGACGAGCACACGCTCGAGATTGATACCTCTCAGGTCGATTCATGGGAGGCCCCCTACGAGCTCGTTGCCAAGATGCGCGCTTCCACCGCCGTCATGGGACCCCTGCTGGGCCGCTTCCATCGCGCCAAGATCGCCATGCCGGGCGGCTGCAACCTGGGTGCTCGCAAGATCGATATGCACATTCTTGGTCTTGAGGCCCTGGGCGTTGAGTTCGATACCGCCCACGGTTACATCAACGCTAATGCGCCCCAAGGTCTGCGCGGTACCACCGTCACGCTCGAGTTCGCCAGCGTCGGTGCGACCGAGAACCTCATCATGGCCTCTGTGCGCGCACAGGGCACCACGGTTATCGACAATGCCGCCCGCGAGCCCGAGATCGTCGATCTCGCTAACATGCTCAACGAGATGGGCGCCAAGATTGTTGGCGCCGGTACGCCCGTCGTGACTATCGAAGGCGTGGAAGAGCTCCATCCCGTTACCCATCGCGTGGTGGGCGACCGCATCGAGGCCGGTACCTTTATCGTTGCCGGTGCGTTGATGGCCGACGATCGCGGTGTCGATGTCACGGGCTTTTGCCCCATTCACTTGGGCATGGTGCTCAAGAAGATGGAGCTCATGGGTATCGACTGCGAGCGCGTCGAGGATGGCGTCCATGTGAACCGTGCCGAGCGTATCAAGCCGGTCGACATCCAGACGCTTCCGTTCCCCGGTTTCCCGACCGACATGCAGGCGCAGATTATGGTGCTCTCCGCCCTTGCCGACGGCAGTTCTGTTATTACCGAAAACATCTTCGAGAATCGCTTTATGTTTGCCTCTGAGCTGGTGCGCATGGGTGCCGACATTCGTATCGAGAGCCATCATGCCATGATTCATGGCGTCAAGGGCTTCTCGGGCGCACAGGTTACCTCGCCCGATCTGCGCGGCGGAGCGGCCCTCGTCGTAGCGGGCTTGATCGCCGACGGGACGACCGAGGTTTCGGCTATCCATCACATCAAGCGCGGCTACGAGCAGTTTGTCGAAAAGCTGCAGGCGCTCGGCGCGCATGTCGAGCATGCTACCGTCCCCGATCCCGTCATCTACTAATACAGGTTGCCTATGTTTAATAAAAAGCCCCTCGCAGATACCACCACCCGAAGACCCTCAACTGGTGCGCAGGCCAAGATCTACAGTCGCGATAACGTGGCTCGCTATTCCGAGCGAGCTCGCCAACGTCGTCGTAGCCACACGATTCGTCACGTCGCGCTCATTGTCGTGCTTGGCGTGCTGTTGAGTGCCACTACCGCTGCCGGCCTGTGGTTTGCCACCATTATGGGCAAGCTCGGCGATTCTAATGTCATTACCGACAATCTGCGTCGGGTTCTGGTTGACACCGATGAGGCAAAGGATCCGTTCTACGTGCTGCTTCTTGGCACCGACGGCCGTCCGGGCGAGGATACGTATCGTGCCGACTCGATTATCCTGGCACGCATCGACCCCACGCAAAAGCAGGCGACGCTCATTTCCGTTCCGCGCGACACCAAGGTCGAGTACAAGGGCGAGACCATGAAGATCAACGCCTGCCATACCGTTGGCGGCGCCGAGGCCATGGTCGAGGCGGTCAACGAGCTGTGCGGTGTTCAGATTTCCCACTATGCCGAGGTCAGCTTCGACGGTATGCAGGCGCTGATTGATTCGGTTGGCGGTATCGACATTAACGCAACCGATGATGTTGACGACCCCGAGCACCTGGATATTAAGATTACCGCTGGCCAACAGCATATGGACGGTGCCACCGCCCTTACCTATGCCCGCTGCCGCTACACCTATGCCGACGGCGATTACACGCGCATGCGCCACCAGCGTCAGGTGCTTGGCGCCCTTGCCAACCAGATTCTCAATAACTTCGATGCCACGAAGATCTTTGGCCTGGTTAATTCGCTGTCCGATATGCTCGTAACCGATATGAGCGTTCAGGATATCGTGGCTACGGTCAATGCCATGCGCGGTATGGATGTCGACGGTATCTACTCGGCCAACCTGCCCTCGTACGCCGACGACAGCACCATGATCGACGGCGTGAGCTATGTCTTTGTCTACGAAGACGAGCTTAAGGAAATGATGGCCCGTGTCGACGCCGGCAAGGACCCCAAGGGCCCCAACACCATGGGTCTTTCCGACGGCTCCAGCTCCACGATCGGTGACCTCAGCAACAACACGTCTGACGACTACGCAAACGGTACCGCAACCTCATCGGTCAGCTCTGACGATTCCGATGACTCAAGCGATTCGAGCGATTCGGACTACTACGAAGAGCCCACCGGCGACGGCAACGGTTACGAGGCCAATTATTAGGGTTACGCGGGCTTACCAGCCCGCGTAACCAGTTGACGCTGCAAACCCGCCAGAGCGGCAATCTGCCTTTCAACTTCGGCGGCATGATCAAAAGATCAATGCCGCCTCGTTTCAAGGCACCTTGCTCGCTCTGGCGGGTTTTCGCTGTCGTTGCCAAAACACCGGCGTTGCCTTGGTCCGGACTAGTCGTTGGGTAGTCATTGGGGACGTTTTTAAACGACTAGTCAAACAAGAACCTCCCCAATGACTACCCACAAAGCGAGAGTGGATGTCGTCATTTTGCGGCACTTGGGGACGTTCCTTTTGTGCCGGCAGTTTGGGACACTCCTTGCGTTAAGAGGCTGGCGTGCGTCAACCTGTTCTCATTGCAGCAAAAAATCGCCCCGTTCTCGGTTGAGGACGGGGCGATTCGTCTTTTGGACTTGTGCAGCCAGGCTTATGCAAAGCGGGAGACGAGCTCCTGGAGCACGTCGGTCATCTTGACGAGCGAACTGACCGGGACGAATTCGTTGACGCCGTGGTAGCAATAGCCGCCGGTGGAAAGGTTGGGGCAGGGCAGACCGCGGAACGACAGCTGCGCGCCGTCGGTGCCGCCGCGAATCGGCAGCACTTGGGGCTCAACGCCGCAGGCAAGGTAGGCTTCCTTGGCAACATCAATAAGCTCGGGAAAGTCACAAACGATCTCGGCCATATTTCGATATTGCTGCTTAATCTCGACCGTCACGCGCTCCTCACCCAGACGCTGGTTGAGCATCGAGGCGGCGGCATCAATAAGGTCGAGTTTCTGCTGGAACTTGGCGGCGTCATGGTCGCGGACGATGTAGCGCGCCGTGGCGTGGTCGACGGTTGCAGATACACCCTCAAGGTGATAAAAGCCCTCGTAGCCTTCCGTATACTCCGGGCGCTGCGCGTAGGGGAGCAACGCGTTGAAGTCGCAGAACAGATTGCCTGCGTTGACCATACGGCCCTTGGCGTCGCCCGGGTGGATGGACTGGCCCTCAAAGCGGACGGTCGCCTCGGCGGCGTTAAAGCACTCCCACTCCAGCTCGCCGATGGGGCCGCCGTCGACCGTGTAGGCGTACTTGCAGCCAAAGGTATCGATATCCAACAGCTCGGCTCCGTGGCCGATCTCCTCGTCAGGGCAGAAGCAAATGCCGAGTGCGGGATGGGGCAGAGAAGGGTCCTGAGCGATACGTGCGACAAGCGACATGATCTCGGCGACGCCTGCCTTGTCGTCCGCGCCCAGCAGCGTGGTGCCATCGCTGCAGACCAGGTCCTCACCCGCGAGGTCGTTCAGGGCGGGAAGCTTGACGGTACTCATGGCAACGGGCTTACCGTCAACCGTGCCGCAGACCAGGTCGCCGCCTTCGTAGTGTACGATGTGCGGCTTCACGCCGGCGCCCGGTGCAACTTCGGTGGTGTCGAGATGGGCGATCAGGCCCAGGGCGGGCTTGTCCTCAGCGCCCGCACTTGCGGGGATATGCGCGCAGACATAGGCATGCTCGGTCACGTGGGCATCTTCCGCACCAAGCTCGCGCAGCTCTTCAGCCAGCACGTTGGCAAGGTCAAACTGAACGGCGCTCGAAGGTACCTGGTCGCAGTTTGCATCCTCGGACTGCGTGTTGATCTGGACGTAGCGCAAAAAGCGCTCGAGGACATCGGGGTTCGTGGTGGTGTTTTCCATAAAGACCGCTCCAATCTTGGTCGTCGTGTGCAACAAGAACTCTAGCACGGTATGCCACGGCATACTGCGACGCTTGGATGGGGTAGAATCAGCCAATGAATGCAGAAGGGACGGAAGATCATGGATACGACAAATAGCTCGCGCGAACTACATCTGACGGTGGCGAACGAAGACTACTTGGAGTGCATGGTTCGCATTGAAAGCGAAGAGGGGGAAACCAACGGCGTGCGATCGGTCGACATCGCGCAGCGCCTTGGCGTCTCCAAGGCATCGGTCAATAAAGCGGTTTCGGCGCTCAAGGCATCCGAGCTTGTCGAGCAATCGCACTATGGCAAGGTAATCCTGACCGATCGCGGCCGCGAGGTTGGCACGGCTATCTGGTACCGTCATCGCCTCATCCGCACGTTTTTGGTTCAGGAGCTCGGTGTCGAATTTGAGCGAGCCGATTCCGAGGCCTGCATGATGGAGCATGCGCTATCCGAGGACACGATGAGCCGCTGGCTCGCCTATCTCGAAAAGCAGGGAATCAGCGTCGAGGAATAGCGGGATATATATGGATACGAGTTATTACAACCGCTTTGGTGCCGAGGAACTTACGCGCCGCTTGTCGAGCGAGACCTTGTTGGCGCAGGGCCCCATGGGCAGTGTTCTGTTGAGTGAGTACGATGCCGCCGATATTCCACCGGCGTTTTGGAATCTGGCAGAGCCGCAGACCGTTTCTCGTATCCATCGCTTGTATGTCGCCGCCGGCGCGCAGGTACTCATTACCAACACCTTTCAGGCATCAAGCTATGCCCTCAAGCACGACCAGATTGTGCCGTCCGTGGCGGAGGTCAATCGTGGGGCCGTCGACGATGCCCGCCAGGCGCATCCTCAGCTGCTGCTGGGCTCGATGGGCCCGATCGGTATTGAGTGGTTTGCCGAGGATTCTGCCGAGTATCGTGAAATCCGAGGCATTGCGCGCGAACAGGCGCACGCCTTGCTCAATGCTGGTGTTGACGGTCTGCTGATCGAGACGGTGACGTCTATCCGTAATTTGCAGCCCATGCTTGCCGGCGCTCGAGATGCCGCCGACGGCATGCCTGTCCTGGTGAGTTTTGTCGTTGACGATAAAGGCGACCTGTTGGGCGATGGCCTCAACATCGAGGCAGCCGTTTTGTACGCCGAAAAACACGGCGCAAACTCGGTTGGTGTTAATTGCTGTTCGCTTGCGGCCGCGAACGCGGCGGTGCCCAGGATGGTCGCATCGGCGACTACTCCCGTCACGGTGCGTCCCAACGTGGGCGATCCGGTCCAGACTCAGGATGGCCCCGTATGGCACGAGAACCCCGAAGCTTTCGCGCGCGCATGCATCGAATGGAGACATGCCGGTGCCGCAATGGTGGGCAGTTGCTGTGGAACCACGGCAATCACTACGGCAGCGATGGCCGAGGCGCTCGATATATAAAGGGCAAAACCGCTCCATACGGGGCGGTTTTTTATTGCCTGCATGTCTTCGGCGGCATTTGCCCAAATGGTGAATGCTGGTGCCGGCAGGTTGCCGAGTGTGTATCGCGGGTATACCTCATGCGTACCATGATCCAAACACTGTGAGGTGTCTGCGCGTGTGCGCGATAATTCATTTTGGAACTGACGGTTGGCGCGCTCGCGTCGATGAGGACTTCACTGCCGATAACGTTGCCCGTATCGCCGATGCCGTCGGCGAGTTGTGGCAAAAGACCAATCCGGGCAAAACGGTATATATAGGGTTCGACACTCGGCCCCTGGCGCGCGAGTTCGCTGAGCTTGCGGCGGGTGTGCTAGCAGCGCACGGGCTAGACGCCGTGCTCGCTTCGCGACCTGTTCCGACCCCTGCCCTTACGTGGGCGGCGGCTTATGACGGTGAGGCGTGCGGCGCGCTCATGGTGACGGGGTCCCATCATCCGCAGGGTTATCTGTGTCTCAAGATTCGCATGGGTGACGGCTCGACCGCCAACCAGGATGTCATCGAAGAGCTCGAAGAGACCATGGCTCCCGAGCCAATGGGGATCGAGGGGCAATATCGCACCGCGGATATCATTCCTGACTATATGCAAGCGGTGGCATCGTTTGTCGATGCCGAAGCCATCCGCGCCGCGCACCTGCGCGTGGTTGTTGACCCCATGGGCGGCGCAGCCCAGGGCTATCTAGCCGACTTGCTGCGCGAGCTTGGCGTTGAGGTGCACGAGATTCACGCCGGGCAGGCGCCTGACCAAGAAGATATCTGCCCCGACCCCGTTGAGCCGTGGGTGGACGCTTGCGAGCGCACGGTTATCGAGGACGGAGCTTGCGCTGGCCTGGTGACCGACGGCGACGCCGACCGTATCGGTGCGGTTGACGAGCGCGGCAGATATATACATCCGCATCAGATCATGGCGCTCGTTTTGGGCGACTTGGTTCAATTTCGTAATTTGGAGGGGCGCGTCGTCGTCAATCTTTCATGCTCGACGCTCGTGCGTCGCATTGCCGAGGCGCTTGGCTGCCGCGTGACCGTCAAACCAGTCGGTTTCAAATATATAGCGGCGGAGATGAAGAAGGGCGGCGTCCTCATGGGCGGCGAAGAAGCCGGTGGTATCGGCATCGCCGCGCATATGCCCGAGCGCGATGGAATCCTCGCCTGTCTGATTCTGTGTGAGCTTATGGCAAAGACGGACGCGCCTTTGGGCGTTCTGGTCGACCAACTCGAGGACAGATTTGGTAAGACGAGTTACGGTCGACGCGATTTGCGCCTTGAGGCCGAAGATGCCGAAACGTTACGAACCCTGCTGCCGGGCGTAAACCCCAAGTCGATTTGTGGCAAGGTACCGCAAAACGTTAGTCATATGGATGGCTTGCGTTTAGCATTCGAGGATGACACGTGGCTGCTGGTCCGTCCTAGCGGGACCGAACCAGTGGTGCGCGTCTACGCCGAGGGGTTCTCGGTGGAAGAACGTGATGAGTTGCTCGATGCTGGCTGTGCTTTAGCTAGGGGAACGTATCCGCTTTAACCATGAGACTGCCTTATATAAAGAGATGCTCGGCGAGCGGTAGTTAACGGCTGGCAAACGTTAGTCGGATCCCAAATTGTGTAGGAAATGTGTACGCCCAGATTCCCGCCCCCGGCGCCCCTCCGGTCTGGCAATATATCTCCTTGCCGCGCGGC
>CAJMLP010000029.1:0-20061 GCA_905214215.1 uncultured bacterium
CGCAACGCGTTGCGCTGAGTCCTGAGGCTGTTGCAATGAAGATGAGAATCAAGGGCGCCGACACTCGCGAAAATTTTTCCAAAAATGTCCTTGCATCGTGGTCCGAGTTCCCGTATAGTACTTCTTCGCACGGGGGCGTAGCTCAGCTGGGAGAGCGCTTGACTGGCAGTCAAGAGGTCAGGGGTTCGATCCCCCTCGTCTCCACCCGAGCATTGAACGAGGCTCCAACGCAAGTTGGGGCCTTTTTTCATATAGGCACACAAGGTCAAAGGCGGCACCATGATCCTCCTGGTCGACAAGATCGAAAAAAGCTTCGGCGCGCGCGTCCTCTTTAGCGGCGCGTCCTTCCAGATCAACCCCGGCGAGCGCTTCGCGCTCGTGGGCCCCAACGGCGCCGGCAAAACCACCATGCTCAAGATCATCATGGGCATCGACAGCCCAGACTCCGGCCAGGTCCAGTACGCCAAGGACTGCCAGGTGGGCTACCTAGAGCAGGAAACCAACCTAGAGCACAAGGACACCACCATCCTTGCCGAGGTCATGGCCGCTGCCAAGGAAATCCGCCGCATGGGCGAGCGCGCCAACGAGCTGCAGGCCCAGATCACCGACCTCTCCGAACAAGGCAAGAACGTCGACGCACTCCTTAACGAGTATGGCCAGGTCCAGGACCGCTTTGAGCACCTGGGCGGCTACGAGCTCGAGAGCAACGCGCGTAAGATCCTATCCGGTCTGGGCTTTAAGGTCACCGACTTTGAGCGCCCGTGCTCCGAGTTCTCGGGCGGCTGGCAGATGCGCATCGCGCTCGCCAAGCTCTTCCTGCGCCATCCCGACCTGCTGCTTCTGGACGAGCCCACTAACCACCTGGACCTCGAAAGCGTCCAGTGGCTGCGCGGCTTTATAGCCAACTATGACGGCGCCGTCCTCATCGTCAGCCACGACCGCGCCTTTATGGACGCCTGCGTCGACCACGTCGCCGCACTCGAAAATCGTCGCGTGACCACTTACACCGGCAACTACAGCAGCTACCTCAAGCAGCGCGAGGACAACCTTGAGCAGATGCGCGCCAAGCGCGCCGCCCAGGAGCGCGACATCGCCCACATGCAGGTCTTCGTCGACAAGTTCCGCTACAAGCCCACCAAGGCAGCCCAGGCCCAGGAGCGCATCCGCAAGATCGAGCAGATCAAAAAGGAGCTTGTCATCCTGCCCGAGGGCCACAAGCACATCGACTTCAAGTTCCCCGACCCGCCGCGCTCCGGCGACATGGTCGTCGGCCTCGAGGGCGTATCCAAGTCCTACGGCGACAAGCACATCTACAGCGACATCGACCTCAAGCTCTACCGCGGCGAGCATGTGGCGCTCGTCGGCCCCAACGGCGCCGGCAAGTCCACGCTCATGAAGATC
Organism: uncultured bacterium; assembly: GCA_905214215.1. Lineage (GTDB taxonomy): Bacteria > Actinomycetota > Coriobacteriia > Coriobacteriales > Coriobacteriaceae > Collinsella. Next base: position 1,402 of record CAJMLP010000029.1, read on the forward strand.
CTCGCCGGCCTGGAGCCGCCCACCACCGGCACCCGCGATCTGGGCACCAACGTGGGCGTGGCCTATTACGCCCAGCACGCGCTCGAGGGCATGACCGAGTCCAACACCGTCCTGCAAGAGATCGACACCGTCACGCCCAAGTGGACCGTGCCGCAGCAGCGCAGCCTGCTAGGCGCCTTCCTGTTTAGCGACAACGATTCCATCGAAAAGCAGGTGCGCGTCCTCTCCGGCGGTGAAAAGGCGCGTCTGGCCCTGGCCAAGATGCTCGTGGCACCCGAGGCGCTCCTGTGCCTGGACGAGCCCACCAACCACCTGGACATCGACTCGGTGGACATGCTCGAGAACGCCCTGCAAAACTTCCCCGGCACCATCGTGCTGATCAGCCACGACGAGCACCTGGTGCGCGCCGTGGCCAACCGCGTCATCGATATCCGCGACGGCAAGGTCACGGTTTACGACGGCGACTACGACTACTACCTCTACAAGCGCGAGGATCTCGCAGCCCGCGCCGCCGCCGAGGCCGCAGGGGAGAGCGCGCCTGCCGCGGCCAAGTCCACCAAAGCCAGCGCCGCCCAGGCCGACACCCCCGCCGCGGCGCCTAAACCTGCCGAGGGCAAAAAGACCAAGGAGCAAAAGCGCGCCGAGGCCCAGGCCCGCGCTGCGCTCAACAAAAAGCTCAAGGGCGTGCGCAACCAGCTTAAGAAGATCGAGACGGAGCTCGACAAAAAGCGCGCCCGCTATGACGAGCTTATGGAATTGATGGCAAGCGAAGAGCTTTATGCCGATCAGGATAAGTTCAACGCCGCGCTGGGGGAATATAACGGCCTTAAGCAAGAGCTACCTAAGCTCGAGGACGAATGGTTGGAGCTTTCCACCCAGATCGAAGAGGAGACCGCGCGTGAACTCTCGTAAGGCCACCGCCGTGGCGATGAGCATCATCGCCATCGCCTGTCGCATCTGCGGCATTTTTATGAGCGCAATGACCGTGCTGCTGTGCTTTAGCGGCCTCACCGCCAAGCTGCAGATCGTGGGCTTTGTCGTTGAGCTTTCGCGCGCGCTGCCGAGCGCCATCGCCGGCTACGGCGTCATCACCTCTCCCTTTGGCGGCGTCTTCCGCCTGGATTACGCTATCGTCGCCGTCATCCTGTTTGTAATTGACTACCTGCTCACGCGCGCCTCGCGCCGCGTCCGCTAGGAGAGCGCCATGTCCAGCAGCTACATCATGAACCTGCTCGCCAGCGCCGTCGCCGTCATCGTTGGCATCGTCATTCACGAGAGCGCGCACGCCGCCGCGGCCTGGGCTCTCGGCGACAAAACGGCGCGCTCGCGCGGACGCGTATCGCTCAACCCGCTCAACCATATCGACCCGTTTGGCACCATCATCTTGCCGCTGCTCATGCTCGCCGCAGGCGGTCCCGTGTTCGCCTTCGCCAAGCCCGTGCCCGTCTATCTCAACAACCTCAAGCACCCCAAGCGCGACGAGGTCCTGGTGAGCGTAGCCGGCCCCACATCGAATATCGCACTCGCGTGCCTCGCGGCCGCCCTCATGCACGTAACGTACGGCAATCTCTACGCCAGCATGTCCTTTGCCGTGGCGTCCCAAATTATGAACTTCGGCGCCACGTTTATCGTGGTCAACCTGTCGCTCGCGTTCTTTAACCTCATTCCGATTCCGCCGCTTGATGGCTCGTCGATCATCGTGCCCTTCCTCAAGGGCAAGGCGCTCAACAACTATTACCGCCTGCAGCAATACGCTATGCCCATACTCATCCTGGTTCTATACCTGCTGCCTATGTGGACCGGCATCGATGTAATCGGCCGCTATTTCGACATTACCGTGTATCCGCTTGCTGAGCAGCTGCTCAACTTCGCAATCGCCGGCATCTAAGGTAAACTTACAGGTCGACCGTGCAAAACGGTCGCAACATGCACCCAAACCGCGCCGCGAAGGCGCCGTCAAAGGAGGTCGAAGATGTCGTATCGCGTGTCGACGCAGGTCTACAGCGGACCGTTCGACCTGCTGCTGCAGCTGGTAACCCGCCAAAAAGTAGATATCGGCGCCATCTCCATCAGCGAGGTGGCCGAGCAGTACCTTGCCGAGGCCGAACGCATCGAGGCGCTGGACCTGGACGTGGCGAGCGACTTTTTGCTGGTCGCGGCAACCCTTTTGGACATCAAGGCCGCCTCTCTGGTGCCGCAGGAGGCCCCGCGCAAAGTCGATGACGACGATGACGAGTTCGACGAAGACCTCGAGGAGCTCAGCGCGCTCGACGGCGACGCCCTGCGCGAGGTCCTAATCCAGCGCCTGATTGCCTACAAGCAGTTTAAAGGCGCGGCGGCAGCTCTCGGTGCTCGCATGCAGGCCGAAAGCCGCATGCACCCGCGTGTGGCCGGTCCCGACCCCGAGTTCTTGGGCCTCATGCCCGACTATCTTGCTGGCATTACCTTGCGCGGTCTCGCCGTCATTTGCGCCGACCTCGACGGCAAGCGACAGACCTTCTTGCTGGAGGCCGAGCATGTGGCGCCGCATCGCGTGCCGCTCGACCTGACCGTAGCCTCAGTCGACCGCTTTACCATGGCGCACCAAACCTGCACCTTCCGCGAGCTGCTGGACGGCGACGCCACCACCGAGCAGCTCGTCGTCACCTTCCTGGCCATGCTGGAGCTTGCCAAGCGCGGCTCGCTCACGCTGAGCCAGGACGAGATCTTTGGAACCATCTGCATCAACCGAGTCGAGGGTGCCGAGGCATACGTGCCCGGCGAGGGCCCCGAGCTCACCGAATAGGAGCCGCAACCATGTCAACCCTTTCCACGCTGGAGGCAAACAGCCTCAAAGGCGCCCTCGAGGCGCTGCTGCTGGTGTCGAGCGACCCGGTGAGTGCGCCCGCACTGGCCGGCGCACTGGATATCGCCCCGGGCGAGTGCGCGTCGCTGCTCGCCGAACTCAAGGTTGAGTACGAGGAGACCAACCGCGGCTTTCAGCTGCGTGAGGTCGCCGGCGGCTGGCGCCTGTTTACGCACCCCGCCTACCACGACGTGGTCGAGGCCTATGTGCTGAGCTGGGACACGCAAAAGCTGTCGCAGGCGGCGCTCGAGACCTTGGCCGTCATCGCCTACCACCAGCCCGTCACGCGCGAGGTGGTCAAGGGCATCCGCGGCGTCAACTCCGACGGCGTCATCGCGTCGCTCGTGGACAAGGGTCTGGTGCGCGAGCTCGGGCGCGACCCCCAGCGCGGTCAGGCCATCATCTACGGCACGACCAACGCCTTCTTGGAAAAGTTCGGTCTGCGCTCCACCCGCGATCTGCCCGATCTGGAGCAGTTTGCCCCCGACGAGCAGTCGCGCCAGTTTATCCGCGAGCGATTGAGCGGGCGCAATATTCAGTCTACGCTCGAGGAGCAGGCCGAGGACCTGGACGAAGAGCGCGAACTGATCGATACCGATGTTGAAGATGTTGAGGCAGTCGAGGGCTTGGAGACCCTAGTCGTCGACGAGACCTCGGAGGACATGCATGACGAGGACTAACGAAGTAGGGAAGACGCGCGCCATGGGCAACGCAGTGCCCGCAACCGACGCACAGCCCGTCTACCCGCACACCATGCGCCTGCAGCGCTTTTTGGCGCGCGCGGGCGTGGCGAGCCGCCGCGGCTCGGAAGACCTGATGACTGCCGGCCGCGTAACCGTTAACGGCCAGGTCGCAACCGAACTGGGCACCAAGGTCGATGTCGACCGCGATCACATCGAGGTCGACGGCATGCCCGTCAAGCTCAACCAGGGCGCCGTGTACCTGATGCTCTACAAGCCGACCGGCTGCCTCACCACCATGAGCGACCCGCAGGAGCGCCCTTGCGTGGCCGACCTGGTCCCCCGCGAACGCTTTCCGGGACTTTTCCCGGTGGGTCGCCTGGACCGCGACACCACGGGCCTTTTGCTCTTTACCACCGACGGCGACCTATCACAGGACCTGCTGCACCCCAGCAAGCACGTCTATAAGACCTATCAGGCGCTCGTGGACGGAGACTTGTCCGATCGCGACCTCACACCGCTGCGTCGCGGCATAGAGCTCGACGACGGCCTATGCCAGCCGGCAATCTGCCGCGTTATTACCGCGCGCGAGGCCGAGGCCGTGGCTCCGCAAGGCGTCAAGCCCGGCACCACCGCCGTGGAGGTCATCATCCGCGAGGGTCGCAAGAATCAGGTCAAGCGCATGCTGAGCAAGATCCACCACCCGGTGATCCGCCTGCACCGCTGTAACTTTGCCGGCCTGGAGCTCAAGGACGTGGCCAAAGGCTCGTGGCGCGAGCTCACCGAGCGCGAGGTACAAATCCTCAAAAGCGGTGGCATCCCTCCCAAGCAGGCCAGCGCCATACGCAGCGGCAAGCCCCAAGACACGCCCGCCAGCCGCACGCGTCACCACGGCAGCCACGGCTCCGCACCCAAGCGCAACACCTACCGCGAGCGCTACACCGGCTAGGCAACCCGCCGCGCCCCAACGCCCGCGAACCATACCAGCACGTCAATCATCGAAAGGAAGCATTGCATGATCGTCGCCATCGACGGCCCCGCCGGTTCCGGCAAGTCCACCATCGCCAAGGAGATCGCCCGCCAGCTGGGCTTTAACAAGCTCGACACGGGCGCCATGTATCGCGCCGTCACCTTCGCCGCGCTCGACCGCGGCATCGATCTGGACGACGAGGCGGCAATCGACGCCCTCGCCGAGCAGATCGAAATTCGCTTTACCAACGGCACCGGCGAGGATACGCGCCTGACCATTGACGGCCAGGACGCTTCGGCCGCCATCCGCACCCCACAGGTGGACGCCAACGTCTCCAAGGTCTCGGCCTATCCGGGCGTGCGCGCCGCCATGCTCATCCATCAGCGCCGCGCCGCCGAGGACCGCGATATCGTGGCCGAGGGTCGCGACATCGGCACCGTCGTGTTCCCTAACGCGCAAGTCAAGGTCTTCCTGACCGCCGACCCGCGCGAGCGCGCCCGCCGCCGCGTGCTGCAGCGTCACCAAAACGACGCCCAGCCGCTCACGTCCGAGCAGCTCGAGGCCGAGGTCGACGAGACCCTCGACGCCCTTAAGCAGCGCGACAAGCTCGACAGCAGCCGCGAGGTCGCCCCACTCGTGCCCGCCGAGGACGCCGTGCACGTTGACTCCACCGCCCACACCATCGATGAGGTCGTCTCGATAATCGAGGACCTCATCAATCAAAGGAGGTAGCCCATGCGCCTGTTTAAGCAGACGCCCGAGGACTATTACAACGCCCCGTATGCCGAGTTTCCCGCGCTCATCCGCGGCACCGTCTTCGTGGTCATGGCAATCCTTTGGGCTTTCTCCAAGCTCATGTGGCGCTGGAAGGTCGAGGACGCCGATCTGCTGTTTGAGCGCCAGGAAGGCCGCGGCAGCGTGGTCATCTGCAACCACACCTCGATGGCCGAGCTCTTGGCCGTGGAGACGGCGCTGTTCTTTGGGGGCCGCCGCATTCGTCCCATCTTTAAGTCCGAGTTCGCCAAGAGCAAGATTGTGCGCTGGGCCTTTAGCCGCGTAGGCGGCATCCCCGTGGAGCGTGGTACTGCCGATATGAAGTGCCTGCGCGCCGCCCAGCATGCGCTGCAGCGCGGCGAGGACGTTCTGATCTTCCCCGAGGGCACGCGCATCCGCTCGCGCGAGATCAAGCCCGAGGTCCACGGCGGTTTTGCGCTCATCGCTCAGATGGGCAAGGCGCCCGTTAACCCGCTCGCCATCTGCGGCTGGTCCGACATCACGCCCTCGGGCAAAAAGATCATGCGTCCCAAGAAATGCTGGATTCGTGCCGGCAAGGCCGTCTCGCTTTCGGACGCACCGGCTGGGCTTAAGCGTACGGAGCGCCTGGCTTGGTTTGAGTCCGAGGCCATGAACCGCGTCTACGCCATGCGAGACGAGCTGTGCGCCGAGCATCCGGGCAGGTTCTAGCCATGAGCGAGAACGTGACGAACACTGCCGTGACCGCGCCCGACCAGGCAACCGCGCCTACCATCGAGATCGCCGCCCACGCCGGCACCTGCTACGGCGTGCAGCGCGCGCTCGATATGGCGCTGGCTGCAGCGCCGCAGACAGGGGAGAGCGCACAGGTCCACACCCTAGGGCCGCTCATCCATAACCCCATCGTGGTGCGCGAGCTTGCTGAGGCAGGCGTTGGCTTGGCCGAAACCCTGGACGACGCAGCAACCGGCACCGTGATCATCCGCGCCCACGGCGTGGTGCCGCAGGTCATCGATGCCGCTCGCGAGCGTGGCCTTAACGTCGTCGACGCCACCTGCCCCTACGTAAAGAAAGTCCATGTTGCAGCCGAGCGCCTGGTGCGCGAGGGCTACCGCGTGGTGGTCGTAGGCGAGCCAGGTCACCCCGAGGTGGAGGGCATCCTGGGCCACGCCGGCAATGATGCGCAGGTCGTGAGCTGTGCCGCGGACGCCAACGCCTTGTCGCTCAAGGGCAAGGTAGGCCTCGTCGTGCAGACCACCCAGACCGCACAGAACCTCGCCGGGGTCGTGGCCGCCATAACCCCGCGCGTGCAGGAGCTGCGTGTGATCAACACCATCTGCGCCGCCACGAGTGAGCGTCAACAGGCAGCAGCCACACTTGCCAACCGCTGCGACTGCATGGTCGTGGTGGGCGGCAAGAACTCGGGTAACACCCGCCGCCTGGCGCAGATTTGCGAAGACGCCTGCGAGAGCACGTATCACATCGAGGAAGCTTCCGAGCTCCAGGCCGCGTGGTTTACCGACGCTCACCACATCGGCATCACCGCCGGAGCCTCCACCCCGCAAGAACACATCGAGCGCGCCGTCACGCGCATCAAGGAGCTTTGCCGCTAATCATGGACCAGACCGTACCCGCATACGCCGCCGAGGTGGCCGATTACGGGCGCAGCCGCGACCCCGAGCCGGGTGAGGGCGCGCTCGTAAAGAACGTGCGTCCCGAATCGCCCGCGTGGGATGTGGGTATCGAGCCGGGCATGCGCGTGCTCACGGTTAACGGCGAGCAGCTGACCGATATGATCGTGTGGCTCTGGGAGGCCGACGACGACACCGTCGAGCTGGAGGTATTCGATCCGCGCGACGGCACCGTCACCCCCGTTGAGCTCGATCGTTTTCCCGGCGAGGACTGGGGCCTTGAGTTCGATGGCCCCATCTTCGATGGCATGCGCACCTGCGTGAACGCCTGCGTGTTCTGCTTTATGACGATGCTCCCCAAGGGCGGCCGCTCAACGCTCTATATTCGCGATGACGACTACCGCCTGAGCTTTTTGCAGGGCAACTTTGTCACGCTCACGAACCTCTCCGACGAGGACGTGCAAAACGTCATCGAGCGCAACATGAGCCCCATGAACGTGTCGGTCCATGCCGTGAGCCCCGACGTCCGCCGTCATATGATGGGCCGCAACGCCCAGCGAGGCATGGACGTACTCGAGGCCATCATGGCTGCCGGCATCGAGATTCACGCACAAATCGTGTTGTGCCCCGGCATGAACGACGGCGAGGAGCTGGAAAAGACCCTGCGCTTTTGCGAGGAGCACGAGCAAATCACAAGCCTGGGCATCGTGCCGCTCGGCTTTACCAAGCATCAGAACCGTTTTAGCTGGTCCTACAGCGACAAGCCCGAGCTAGCGCGCGAGACCATTGCCATGATCCGTCCCTACCAGGACCGTGCCTTCGAGCGCTTTGGCCGCCACACCTTCCAGATGAGCGACGAGTTCTATCTGGACGCCGGCATCGATCCTCCCGAGGCGGACTTTTACGACGGTTACCCGCAGTACTACGACGGCATCGGCATGATCCGCTCGTATCTAGACGAGACCGACGACGTGCTTGCCGCCGATACCGAGCGTCTGGCCCGCGTCCGCGAGGCCATCGCCGCCCGCAGCCAGCACCTGCTGTGCCTCTCGGGCGCCAGCGCACGCGACACGGTGGCCCGCTTTGTGGAGTCGCCCCAGGGACTCGCCGGCACTGTCACGGCCATCAAGAACCGCTACTTTGGCGGCAACGTGGACGTGACCGGCCTCATCGTCGCGTGTGACATCTTGGAGCAGCTGCCCCAAGATCTGTCGGGGGTTATGCTCTTTGTGCCTAAGCTCATGTTCAACGCTGACGGCATGACACTTGACGAGTATCATCGTGACGATTTACTCGCAAGCCTTACCAGTCGCGGCGCCGAGGTTCATGTGGTGTCGACCATGCCGCATGAGCTGCTCGATACCCTGGAGCACATCCTTGGCATTGTGCCTGCCGACTCTACTAATTCCGCTGACCCTACCCATTAAAGGAGAGCAGATGAAACCTATCGTCGCCGTCGTCGGACGCCCCAACGTGGGCAAGTCCACGCTCGTTAACCGCCTGGCCCAGACCTCGGACGCTATCGTCCACGAGTCCCGCGGCGTCACGCGCGACCGCTCGTATCACACGGCCGATTGGAACGGCCGCGAGTTCACCATCGTCGACACGGGCGGCATCGAGCCGCTCAAGAGCGATGACGTCTTCGCCACGTCCATTCGCGACCAGGCCCTCGCCGCCGCCGAGGAAGCCGCCGTCATCCTGTTTGTGGTCGACGGCCGCACCGGCGTCACCGAGGAGGACGAGTCGGTCGCCCGCATGCTCAAGCGCTGCGACAAGCCGGTCTTTCTGCTGGTGAACAAGCTCGACAATCCCGATCGCGAGAACGACAGCATCTGGGAGTTCTATTCGCTCGGTATCGGCGAGCCCACGCCGCTCTCGGCGCTGCACGGCCACGGCACCGGTGACCTGCTCGACGACATCGTGGCCCTGCTTCCTGAGGAAGAGGACGAAGTCGCCGACGAGTTCCCCGACGCCCTGAACGTCGCCATCATCGGCCGCCCCAACGCCGGTAAGTCCTCGCTGTTCAACCGCATCCTGGGCGCCGACCGCTCCATCGTCTCGAACATCGCCGGCACCACGCGAGACGCCATCGACACGGTCGTTGAGCGCAACGGTAAGCACTACCGCATGGTCGACACTGCGGGCATCCGTAAGAAGAGCACCGTGTACGAGAACATCGAGTACTACTCCATGGTCCGCGGCCTGCGCGCCATCGACCGCGCCGACGTGGCGCTGCTCGTCGTCGATGCCTCCGTGGGCGTCACAGAGCAGGATCAGAAGGTCATGGGCCTTGCCATCGAGCGCGGCTGCGCCATCGTGGTGCTGCTCAACAAGTGGGATCTGCTCGACGACGACCGCAAGCGCGAGGCCTGCATGGAGACCATCGACCGCCGTCTGGGCGTCATGGCTCCCTGGGCCCAGTACCTGCGCATCTCTGCTCTCACCGGCCGCAGCGTCGAGAAGATCTGGGCAATGGTAGACGCCGCCGAAAAGACGCGCTCGCAGAAGATTAGCACCTCGCGCCTCAACACGTTCCTCACCGACCTGCGCGAGTTCGGTCATACCGTGGTGGACGGCAAGCGCCGCCTGCGCATGCACTACGTGACCCAGACGGGCGTCAACCCGCCGACGTTCACGTTCTTCGTCAACCACAGCGACCTGGTCAACGACACCTACCAGCGCTACGTGGAGAACCGCATGCGCTCGACCTTCGACTTTGCCGGCACGCCCATTCGACTCTTCTTTAGGAAGAAGGAGCAAAAGGATGCTTAATCCGATTCTGCTGACCGCCATCTGCGCCGTGGTCTCGTTCTTTATCGGAGCGATTCCGTTTGGCCTGATCCTGGGCCGCGTGTTCAACCACACCGACATTCGCAAGGCGGGCTCCGGCAACATCGGCACCACCAACGCCCTGCGCGTGGCCGGCCCCAAGGTGGCCGCGCTCACGCTGCTGCTCGACTGCCTTAAGGGCGCCATCTGCGTCATCATCGCCCGTTCGCTCATCGCGGGCGTGGGCTATGGCTTCCCCGTAAGCATCATGGCGCCCGGAGCCCCCGGCGACTGGATGCTCGGTGTCATCTGCCTGGCAGCGGTGTGGGGCCACATCTTCTCGCCCTACCTCAACTTCCATGGTGGCAAGGGTATTGCCGTGGGCCTTGGCGTCATCCTCGCCTGGTACTGGCCCATTGGCCTGTCGCTGCTGGGCATGTTTATCGTGGCCGTTGCCATCACCAAGTACGTGTCGGTGGGTTCACTTGCCGCCGCCATCGGTCTTCCCATCGCAGCCTGCGCGGTCTTTCCGTACAGCAGCCTGGGCCTCAAGTTTTGCATGGCGATAATCGGCATCACCGTGGTGTGGGCCCATCGCGCGAACATCAAAAAGCTCATGACGGGTAAGGAGTCCAAGCTCTCATTTACCAAGCGCGTCACCGAGCCCGACGATAAGTAGGAGAGAGTCATGAATGTTGCGCTGATTGGCTCCGGCTCCTGGGGAACTGCCGTCGCCGGCCTTGCCGCCGCGCGAGCCGAGCGCGTGACCATGTGGGCCCATAGCGAGCAGACGGCCTCCGGCATTAACGGCGAGCGCCGTAATCCCCGCTATCTGGTGGACTACGTGCTGCCGGAAAACGTTGTCGCCACGACGGACTTGGCACAGGCGCTCGACGGCGCCGAGGCCATCATCTTTGCCGTGCCTTCGACACACCTGCGTGACGTCTGCCACCAGGCGGCGCCGTTCATCGCGGACGAGACGCCGGTTCTGTGCCTCACCAAGGGCATCGAGCCCGAGTCCGGCCTGCTCATGAGCGAGGTCATCGCCAGCGAGATCGGCAACGAGTCGCGCGTGGCGGCGCTCTCGGGCCCCAACCATGCCGAGGAGATCTGCCGTGGCGGGCTTTCGGCCGCTGTCATCGCCAGCGAGGACCAGCAGGTGGGGGAGACCTTTAAGGAGTTGCTGCTTTCCACGGCTTTCCGCATCTACCTGTCGCAGGACATGACTGGCGTCGAGGTCTGCGGCGCCATGAAAAACGTCATCGCCATCGTGTGCGGCATCTCCGCCGGTTCGGGCGCGGGCGACAACACGCTTGCCCTCATCATGACGCGCGGCCTGGCTGAGATCAGCCGCCTGGTGCACGCCCGCGGCGGCCAGGCCATGACCTGCATGGGGCTTGCCGGCATGGGCGACCTTATCGCTACCTGCACCTCGGAGCATTCGCGCAACCGTACCTTTGGCTACGAGTTTGCCCACGGCGTGTCGCTCGACGAGTACCAGACGCGTACGCATATGGTGGTGGAAGGCGCCGTCGCCGCCCGCAGCGTCAGCGAGCTCGCCCGTTCACTGGGCGTAGACATTCCGCTCACCTTTGCCGTGGAGCAAACGCTCTACAACGGTGTTACTTTGGATAGGGCGCTCGAGATTCTTACCGATCGCGTCCCCTCTCAAGAGTTCTACGGACTCACCGACTAGCGCAGAAAGGCTTCTACCATGGGTTCCATTAAAATCGCTCCGTCCGTCCTTTCGGCCGATATGGCCAACCTCAAGGGAGAGCTCGACAAGATCGCCGGCGCCGACTACGTGCACTTCGACGTCATGGACGGCCACTTTACCGGCAACCTCACCTTTGGCGTTGACATCCTCAAGGCCGTCAAGCGCTCCACCAACGTGCCGGTCGATGCGCACCTCATGGTGTCGAACCCCGACGAGACGGTCGATTGGTACGCCGACGCCGGTGCCGATATGATCACCGTGCACTACGAGGCCTCCACGCACCTGCACCGCACGCTCACCCATCTACAGCAGCGCGGCGTCAAGGCCGGCGTCGTGCTCAACCCCGCCACCCCCGTGTGCGTGCTCGAGAGCATCATCGACGTTGTCGACATGGTGCTGCTCATGAGCGTGAACCCCGGCTTTGGCGGACAGAGCTTTATCCCGGGCACTCTGCATAAGCTCCACGAGCTCAAAGCCATGTGCGAGCGCCACGGCGTGTCGCCCCTCATCGAGGTCGACGGCGGTATTTCTTCCAAGAACATTGCCGAGGTCGTCAAGGCAGGCGCCAACGTGCTCGTGGCCGGCTCCGCCGTATTTAAGTCCGAAGATCCCGCTGCCGAGGTTGCGCTGCTGCAGAAGCTGGGCAACGAGGCCGCACAGGAGGCATAAACCCTTATGACCGCAGGTCAAAACCGCATACCCGTTAATCTTGACTATGCCGCCTCGACGCCCATGCGCGCCGAGGCGCTCCTTGCGCAGCGCGAGTACGACGACAGCGAGCTTGCCGGCGTCAACCCCAACTCGCTGCATTCGCTCGGCCGCAAGGCCGCTGCACGCCTGGAAGTGGCGCGTCGCGAGATTGCCCGCAGCTTTGGCGCGCGCGTCCGCCCGTCCGAGATTGTTCTGACCAACGGCGGCACCGAAGCCAACCAGCTGGCGCTGCTCGGTCTTGCCGAGGGCGCTCGTCAGCGCGATCGCAAGCGCGATCGTGTAATCGTTTCGGCCATCGAGCACGATTCGATTCTGGACAACCTGCCGCTGCTGCGTGCCGCTGGCTTTACCGTCGACCTGGTACAGCCCTGCCGCGCGGGCTACATTGAGCCTGCCGCGCTTATCGAGCTGCTAGGCGACGACGTGGCGCTCGTGAGCATCATGGTTGCCAACAACGAGACTGGCGTGGTGCAGCCCATCCGTGAGCTTGCCGCGGCCGCGCATACCGTGGGCGCCCTTTTCCACACCGATGCCATCCAGGGCTATCTGCATATTCCGCTCGATGCCGCCGAGCTGGGCGTCGATGCTATGTCCGTCGCCGCCCACAAGATTGGCGGTCCTGTGGCATCCGGCGCGCTCTACGTTAAGACCCGCACCCCGCTGCGCCCGCGCATCTTTGGCGGAGGACAGGAAGCCGGACGACGTGCCGGCACGCAGGACCTGCGCACGCAGCTGGCCTTTGCCGCTGCCGCCTCGTCTCTGGCGCCCCATGTGGCTCAGGAGCGGGCGACGCTGCAAGCCCTTTCCGACAAGCTCTACGCCACGCTAACGGCCCACCCGCGCATTCACGCCACCATGGGCGACTACGAGCAGGCCGACCGTCTGCCCGGCATGGTATCGATCTACATTGATGGCATGGACTCCGAGGAGCTCATCATCAAGCTCGACGCCGCCGGCTTTGAGGTATCGGCAGGCTCGGCATGCTCGAGCGGCAATATGGACCCCAGTCACGTTTTGAGCGCGATGGGCATCGGTCGCGAGCAGGCATTGGGCGCACTGCGCATTTCCTTTGATGACCGCGTGAATCCGGGCGATCTGGACGAGTTTGCCCAGACGCTGCTCTCGATCGTAGGCGCCGCATGATCGTCGCCGAGCTTGAGCGCGCGCTGCTGGCACGCTATCCCAAGACTGATGCTGAGAGTTGGGACCATGTAGGACTCTCCGTCGGCGACCCTGCCGCGCAGATTACCGGTGTTGCCTGCGCACTCGATGCGACCGAAGCCAATGTGCACCGTGCTCTCGAGGCCGGTGCCAACGTGCTGCTGACGCATCATCCCATATACATCAAGGCGCCCGAGGCATTTTGTCCGGCGGATGCTGCACGCCCCCAATGCAGTGCGGCGCTCTACGAGGCAGCGCGTTGCGGCGTGAGCATTATCTCGCTCCACACCAACCTGGACCGCTCGCACGAAGCCCGCATCTGCCTGAGCGAGCTGCTGGGTGCCGCACCCGTGAGCTCACTGGAGCACGTGGACGACCCCGAAGCGACCGGACTGGGCGCGCTTGCAACGTTGAACGACCCCTGCAGCCTGCGTGACCTTGCCGCGCGCGCAGCAGCGGCGTTTGGCAGCGACCCACGCGTGTGGGGCGAGGCCAATCACCCGTGCCGCACCGTCGCCATTTTGGGCGGCTCCCTAGGCGACTTCGGAGAGCTCGCCATCGCCGCGGGCGCAGATGTTGTCGTGACGGGCGAGGCGGGCTACCACGTGGCGCAAGACCTTGCCTTGCGCGGGCTACCGGTGATCTTGCTCGGTCACGACCGCTCTGAGGAGCCGTTCGTTGATATATTGATGAACTCTGCAGTTGACGCCGGGGTCGACCCCCGTCATGCGATTAAAATACTGAACCCTTGCCAATGGTGGACTGTGACAAAAGGAGAGAACTTATGAGCGCCGGCGCTACGCTACTCAAGCTGCAACAGATCGATTTGGAACTCGCCCGCAACAAGAGCGAACTTGCCAATATGCCGGAGCTCAAGGAGCTCGCTTCCAAGCGCAAGACCTACGTTAAGCTCAAGGCCGAGATGACCAAGCTCTACGCCCAGCGCAAGGATCTGGACATTGAACTCGACGATCTCAACACCACCGAGATTCAGACCAACAACGCCATCGAGGCTGCCAAGAAGCGCCACGTCGACGGCTCCGACTACCGCGAGGTTCAGGACCTGGAGAATGAACTCGCCACCCTGGCCAAGCGTCTGGACAAGATTGAGCACACCCGCAAGGACGTCGTTGTCGCCCATAAGGAGGCGCTCGACCGCGAGGCCCGCGCGCAGGCCATCATCGCCAAGTTCGAGGAGGGCGTGAAGGCCGATACCAAGGCCGCTCGCGCCAAGGCTGCCGACCTGCAGGCTCAGATTGACGCCGCCACTAAGGAGCGCACCGCGCTTGCCGCAACGCTGCCGGCCGACGTGCTCACCGACTACGAGCGCCTGCTCAAGCAGTTCCGCGGCCTGGCCGTCGAGACCATCCAGGGCAACATCCCCACGGTCTGCCACACCGCGCTGCAGGCATCGTCCATGAGCGACCTCAACCACGACGGCAGCGAGATTACGCACTGCCCGTACTGCCACCGCCTCCTGGTACTCCCGAGCAAGGAAGCCTAGCGATGACGGCGGCATCCAACAATTCAATGCAACTTGAGGGAAAAACGATCCTGCTGGGCATTACCGGCGGGATCGCCGCCTATAAGTCGTGCAATATCGTGCGCCTGCTGCAAAAGAGCGGTGCGCGCGTCAAGGTCGTTATGAGCGAGCATGCCACCGAGTTTGTGGGCCCGCTCACCTTCCGTACGCTCACCAACGAGCCCGTTGCCGTGGGCCTATTCGACGATCCTTCCGACCCCATCCACCACATTTCGCTGGCGCAGGAGCCCGATCTGGTGGTCATGGCGCCCGCGACGGCCAATATCATCGCCAAGATGGCCAACGGCATCGCCGACGACCTCATCTCCACCACGCTGCTAGCCACGCCGCGACCCATCGTGATCGCACCCGCTATGAATAACGGCATGTGGAAGGCTCCGGCGACGCAGGCCAACATGGCCACTTTGCGCGACCGCGGCGTCCACGTGGTGGGGCCCGGCAGTGGCTACCTTGCCTGCGGCGACGTGGACACGGGGCGCATGAGCGAGCCCGAGGACATCGTCGAAGCCATCTGCGAGGTGCTCAACCCCGCGCCTCAGGACCTGGCAGGTAAGCGCATCGTGATTACCGCCGGCCCCACGCACGAGCCGATCGACCCGGTGCGATTCATTGGCAACCGTTCGTCGGGCAAGATGGGCATCGCCCTGGCGAGGGAGGCTGCTCGCCGCGGTGCCGAGGTCACGCTCGTGTTGGGACCGACATCGCTCGATGTGCCCGGCGGCATGGAGTGCGTGCGCGTGCAGACCGCCGCAGAGATGCTGCAGGCGGCGGCGAGCGCCTTCCAGACGGCCGATGCGGCAATTTGTGCGGCCGCCGTCGCCGACTATACCCCCGCCACCCCTGCGGACCATAAGCTCAAAAAGTCCAACGAACGCTTGGATCGCATCGAGCTTGTCGGAACGGTCGATATTTTGGCCGAGCTCTCGCGCCAGAAGGGAGAGCGGCGCGTGATCGGCTTTGCGGCCGAGACCGATAACGTCGTGGAGTACGCGCAGCGTAAGCTCGCCCGCAAGGGTTGTGATGCCATTATCGCCAACGATGTCTCGCGCGCCGATTCGGGCTTTGGAACCGACACTAACAAGGCCTGGATTGTGAGCACAGCGGGTACACAGGAACTTCCCGTGCTAACAAAACCCCAGCTCGCAGATACAATTTTGGACTTGCTTCAAAAATTGTAAAAAAGTTCTTGCACAAGTCTAAAGTTTCGGGTTAATATACTCCCTGTTGCGAGCGAGAGCAGAGCAACAAACAAAAGCTTCGGGACGTGGCGCAGCTTGGTAGCGCACTTGACTGGGGGTCAAGGGGTCGCTGGTTCGAATCCAGTCGTCCCGACCAGAAGTTTGCAGGTCAGGCACCTAGTGCCTGACCTTTTTTGTTTTAAGCAATTGCTTAATTTTCAGTAAGCAACAGGGTGCCAATAATCTACCTGCGCGATAGTCGTCTTTTGCGGTTACTTGCGCGTTTTGCACGCACTTGAGCCGATTTATCAACGCGATATGAATCTACATACGCGTAGCTGGTATACAGCCGAGTAAGGGCTGTATTTATCGCGGCGTTTTACACAGATATAGCGACTGTAACGAACAAACGTGTCGCTGTATTTATTCCGGTAGTTCACTTGATCGGTGGACAAGTGGGCTGTTGCGACGAAACGCCAAGCAGGATGGGCTCTATACGAGGACGCCGCAGAGGCAATGGCGGGGGAGTGCGGCAGGCGCTCTGAGAGCCGCTGTATGACCCCATTTCTCCTCAACCCGATTACCTGTGCTATGAACCTCGAATTGTTCGAGTAATCGCCAAAAGAAAAGCCCTCGCAGGATTGCGAGGGCTTTGCGCTAAAAGAGATCAGAAGCAGAAAGCGGGGAGAACATAAAACGAGTCCGTCGCGCTGTAGCTGTAGCAAATACCGCCGCTTTGAACATAGCGAAAGGACGTGGAGCTGCGCGGTCTCACGGAGCGAGTCCAGTGGCTATAGCCTGATGCACCGGAATAGTTCGACCCCGTCACGCCCTTGGATTTGTAGCACTCGTACTGGATGCCGTCGGATTGCATATCCCCGTATACTTCGGTTGCCGAGAGCAGAAAAACCTTGTCGGTCGTCGCTGAGGGGGCACCGCCCCAGTTACCGCCAACGTTATCGGTTGTCTTTGTGACGGGTTTCACCTTTGACTGGAAGAACCTCTTGCCTTATTAAAGAAATACGCCAAATACAACGGATATAAAGCGGAAGGAGGCGACATCAAGTAACTATCAAAGGCCAGATTAAGGAGCCAGCCATGAAGAACTGCCTGCCCTCCATCGTCTCAGCAGCTCTTTGCCTCTCCCTTGTCATGACACCATTTGTGCCCGTTGCGGCAGCCTATGCCGACGATGGATCTCCCGCCGAGAGCAGCGAAATCTACGTCGGAGACAACTACGACGAAAATTACGATATATCCCTTTTTGAGCGCGGACGCTGCACGGATTCATATTCCAAGGCGTGGTGCGATTCTCACGGATTTGCAAATAACCGCCCCGTCCCTCACAAGGTCAAGCTGAACGCGAAGGAGGAGTCTTGCCTGCGCGATCCCTACCTTGCTGGCACCGCTGAAGTTATCGCCGGTCTCGTGACAACCGGTCCTGGCGGCGGCTTGTTTGCAACCGCAATGACATCGTGCCGACTTTTCACTTGCATGTTCTAAAAGGAGGTTGCCATGCTGTCGCAAAATCAATCGAGATACTTGACCACAATCGGCTTTGCCCTGCTTGCATTACTCTTTGCTAGCGACCTTTTGCTGAAACCGCCCAAGGAACTCGTTTTGCTTGCCATAGACTGCCTTTCCGCCCTTTACTTTACGGCAACCCTATTCGTCGGACTAAAGGAGAGGAAAAAAGGCGCAGTCGTCGCATCCGCCGTATGCTTGATCATAATCATTGCATCATTCTTTATCTGACACGTTGGTGATTTAGGGGCGATATCGTAGGAATACGACCGGGAGAGTCGGGACCAGATTGCCCGGGTTGCCCGGTCGGCTCGCGCGACGGTGCGGCGGTTCCACAGAAAGCTCTCCGGACTTCACGCCGTTTCTGATCGCATTGTAGACAGCCATCTCGTCTTCGCAGTCGGCGAGCACGCGGTGTGCGTCGTCGTTTTGGATGTCCAGTAAATCTCGAAGGTCCTCCATGCACCAGCGTCCGAGATTTGGCCATGCGCGTTGCGCGAGCTGATAAGTGTCGATTGCGATGTTGTAGTTAAAGTCCAAGCCAATGCCGTCCCAGGCAGAACGGCTTTGTTTCCTTGATTATCAACTTCATCCGGACACTTCCCGCATTCATCCGTGTGTGTACGGATGAATGCGGGGTTCAATACCCCGGCGGTCTGATCGGCAGGCCGCCGGGAACTCTCACTCCTCGATAAAAGCCGGCACCCGGTTAGTCCTGCGCATCTTGAAATTGCCATTTTCGTGGGAGACGTAGAGGATGCCGTCCATCCCGTCTCGCGATGCATATGAAAGGTGAACAGAACCGCAATCCGCTCCATCATTGTCGAGAAGATCGAACGAATTCGGGTCGCTCGTTGCGGCCAAACGACCACTCATACAAGAACCATCGTCATTACAGATTTGCCATTCCATGTCTTCGCCTGCAAGAATCGCCATAGACGGCCTGGTCGCACCATCGTTGACATACATCCCGTCTATGCCAAACCCATTTTCAGCGCCATCGATGAACGACTGCTCGGACCTATACCTCGCAAATGATGCACATAGCACCATTGCAAGACAAAGTACAAAGCCAACAATCGCTATCTTTGCATAGCTCTTGCCTATCATGTCATTCACCTCCCTCGTATGTATCGAGGTATTCCTGCTTGAGCGTCTGCGAGGACGACTCGATCTTT
>CAJMLP010000030.1:0-17853 GCA_905214215.1 uncultured bacterium
TTAATGGCCTCGAGAATTCGGCGATGCTGCCGACGAATCGGCTCCCAATCCAGATCCTGCGACACCATACGCAACCAGTTGTATCGCTCAAAATGTGTGTTGACGCTCTTCATCCAATCCCACAACATGTGGCGGCCGGCAATCTCAAAACACGTCTCATGGAACAGGTTGTCCAGATCGAAAAAGCGACGCGTTTCGCTATGGTCGAGCGACTCGGACTCGGCAAGAATCCGCTCGAGCCGCTGCTTTTGCTCGGGCGTGACGGCAGAGCAGCATTTAATGAGCACGCTTCTCTCGAGTTTCTCGCGCAAGAAACAGGCGTTCTCGGCGCGCTCCATGCTGATTTTTGAGACATAGGTGCCGCTTTTGGGACGCGTTTCCACCAGCTCCTGCTCACGCAAGCGCACAAAAGACTCGCGAATGGGCGTGCGCCCGATTCCCGTCTCCTTTTCCAGACCAATCGCCGAAAGGCGCGTGCCGGGCTTGAGCTCGGCATAGATGATCTTGGAGCGCAATGCGTTGTATGCCTGATCTTGCAGGCTCTGATTATGCTGGTGTTGTTCCATAAAGCCCTCGGATGAAGCTCACGGTTTGTCGAATTTCACCACGTAATACTATCGCATCGACACGCCCCAGCTCCCAATCAGTCTTTTTGGGACGGGGCTCTTTTAGCTACCCTGGCCCGCAGATCGGCCCCCCTTGCCACAAAAGTGGCCCATCTATTACGTTAACACGGATAGCCTCGGCCATACCGAAAACCGTGAAAACAAAACCGCAGGTAGACAGCTTGTCGATTTTCGAAAAAACCGACTATGGTTGACCCCTGCGGCTTAAACGTAGTAGATAGGCCCTTTTCGTGGCGCAGCACTACTGCACCCCAAATTGGCACCCCGAGCCTGTTATAAGTTGCTGTGAAATACGGACGGTTGATAATCAAGGGTTGAAAATCAAGGCGCGCTATACGGCTTGCTATATCTCACTATACTTTGCTGTACGTCGCTGTACTTTGCTATAACTTGACAATAATCGGCCCATTACCATCCGGGATATAACGGACCCCAAGCCAACGCTGGCTTGGGGTCCGTCTTGTACCATGGCTCTTTTGGACTATGAGCGCTCGTATTTCGTGGCCCGCCCGGTTCCCTGCCTTACGATTGCATTCCGTTCAAGCAGAGATTCGAGTGCCGCCAACGTCCGCATGCGGCTCAGCCCCGTCTGTTTTTCAATCTCGCTTCGCGACATAATTCGCCCGCCCGACAAGGCCTTGAGAACCTGGACCTCTTCCTCGGACCCTTCAAAGGCATCGGTAACGGGCAATGTGACGGCCACCATGCCGCCGCGAACATCAAAAATTGGTTGATTGATCGAATCGCGATAGGCACGTCTAATGCGCGCAATTCCCGTACCAAATTTCTCGATGTAATCCAGCTTTAAGAAGGCCTCTGCAACGATGGGGTTTCTGAGCACGGATATCTGCCCATACAGGTATTGTTCCGTCGTCAAACCGGCGGGCAGCGATCCGGGGGAGGTCACAACGACGCGATCATCGTACAGGGCAATTTGAACGTTCGCTCGAACGTCCCACGTCCGATGCACTAAAGCGTTTGCAACAGCTTCGCGGAATGCCTCAAGAGGAATTCGATCGGTTTGGACGCGCTCCATCCCTTCGATACGCTCATAACGGTAGTAGCGTGCAAACATAGCCACCGCCCTGTCCGCCTGCTCAATTGCGGATACATTTGTCGCCGCCTCGCGATCCAAGATCACATCCTCGGTATCGCCAAAACGGACGCAGTCGATGCCTGGAAAATCATTCTTATCCGCTAAAATCGCCGCGGCATTGGTATAGCCATCCTTGCCGAGCAAGCGGAGCGTACGCAAGATATCCGACGTTAGCTCGGAAATGCCGAGGTGTTCAACACACTTATGCTCGAGCGTATGAAAGCTCAAGTCCTGGCGAGCCGACGTGAGCGCGTCGAACGTTACGTTGCTGCCTTCGAGCGTCAGCCTGCCATACTCAAACCGGTCGACCTCCACCGTTGCCGAATCGTTTCGCCTGTAGGCCTTTCCCTTGCTTCGATAGGGTTTGTCCTGTCCCTCATAAACCGTAAGGATTACGGTCCCGTGTTTCTCATCGGGCTCGAGCGTGTAACGGGGAGCGGGGTCCAAGCTGTCATTAATCATGTTCTCGATGCGGAGACACTCTGCGACCGGATCTGCAAGGCCGACAACCACGCCCTCGTCATCAACGCCAAACTCAATCTTGCCCGTCCCATAGTTTGCATAGGCGCTCACCGTTTTAAGAAACGTCGGCGTAACGCTTTCCTTGTATTCGACTGTAGGGCTCTCTCTAACAACCATATGCACAACCCCCTCGTTTCGTACCATTCATAACCGTATTATAAGACGAAAACCGTTTGCGTACTGATTTATATAAGACGCAAACTGTTTTCGTCTTGATTTGCGTACGGAATTAAGACGCATAATTTCGCTTTCGTATGGCTCAATACCGGACGCAGACTGTTTTCGTCTGTCAATACGTCTGAAATCCAAACGAAAAGAGCCCCGAGCTCGTATGAACTCGGGGCTCTTTGTGCCGCACATCTATGAGAGGAAAAATTCGATGCGTACGGGCGCTACCCCATGAAGCCGCCCTGGGATGGCGGCAACCTCGCCGTTACCCGTCTGATGGGTGTGCTCAAGGCATCCGTTCCCCTCTTTATCGACGTAACGGGCAAAAAAGTTCGTCGAGGAGACCATCCGCACGCACCACGGTGTGGCCGACGCCATTGAGACGCGCAACCCCACCGCCGCTCACGATGCGATGTATCTGCACCTGGTCTACAACCGCAATATGATTGCGGAAGGCACACAAACAAAAGGCATTTAAGGCTCGACAATAATCTTTCTTTGATAAAACGCAGGCAGCGAGCGCTTGCGTTTTATCAAATGGTGCAATGGGGTCAGGTTTACATGCATCAACTTAGCGCAAAGTAACCTGGCCCCCACGCAACAAAGGGTTAACTAGAGCTCACAGGCAACCTTGTAGCCATCGCCGATGGCGTCGCGAATGTTACCGCACTTGTTGGCATCGCCCAGCACGTGGGTGGCAACACCGGCTGCAGCCAGGTCGTCTGCCAGCTTGGTATTGGGACGATAGCCCATGGCAAGCACCAGCGTATCGGCACCGGTGATGGTGTGGACCTCGCCGTCCTTCTCGTAGCTGATAGCATCCTCGGTAATCTCGGTCACCTTGGCCTCAGTCAGCACGTGGACACCCTTGGAGAGCATGCGCGTGATGAGCACCGCGCGGCCGGCACCGCCCTCGTTGGCGGCGAGCGTCTTGGTCATCTCGATGACGGTGACATCGCGATTGGCCGGCGACAGGTCGTTGACCAACGGGGCCAGGTAATCGGCCGTCTCGCAGCCGACGGTGCCGCCGCCCACGATGACGATCTTCTTGCCCGGAAAAGCCTTGCCGCCCAACAGGTCGTCAGCCGTCATAACCTGCTTAAAGCCCTGCATGAAGGCCGGAGCGATGGGCTCGGCGCCATAAGCTAGGACGACCTCGTAGCCGGCGTAGTCACGCTGAATGTCCTCGGCAGTAAGCTCAGTGCCAAATACGCACGTGACGCCGGCCTCGGCCAGGCGACGGTACTGGTACTTGATCACACGAGTGAGCTCCTGCTTTGCCGGCGGAACGGCCGCGATGCGCATCTCGCCGCCCGGTTCGTCCTGCTTATCCACGAGCACCACGTTATGGCCGCGCTTGGCGGCAATGTAGGCCGCCTCCATGCCAGCGGGACCGGCGCCCACGACGAGCACGTTCTTGGCCTCGGCGGCAGGCTCGTAGCCGGCCTCGTCGCGCTCGACGTCCGGGTTGACGGTGCAGGAGATGCGCTTGCCAAACATGATGCCGTTCAGGCAGCGCAGGCAGCCGATGCAGGGACGGATCTCGTCGGCGTTGCCGGCAGCCGCCTTATTGCAGAACTCGGCATCGCACAGATTGGCGCGGCCCATCATGCAGATGTCGGCGGCGCCGTCCTCGATCAGCTCCTCGGCGATCCAGGCCTCGTTGATGCGGCCGACCGTGGCAACGGGAATGTTGACGTGCTTCTTAATCTCGCGCGAGCAGGCGGCATGCGAGGCCTGCTGCGTACCGGCGGCGGGAATTGCGGAGCCACGCTTGATGGTGGTGCCGCCCGACACATGAATCATGTCGACGCCGGCCTTCTCCAGGCGACGCGAGACGTAGATCATGTCGTTGAGGGTCAGGCCGCCATCGGTGTACTCGTCGCCCGAGATACGGACGTCGATAATGAAGTCCTTGCCGCAGCGCTCGCGAATCTCGGCGATGACCTCGAGCAGGAAGCGCATGCGGGCGTCGAGCGAGCCGCCGTACTCGTCGGTACGCTTGTTGTAGAGCGGAGTCAAAAAGCCGCCGAGCATACCGTGGGCGTGCGCCGCATGGACCTCGACGCCATCGACGCCGGCCTTCTGCATACGCACGGCAGCGTCGCCGAACTGATGCGTGAGCTCGTGGATCTCGTCAACCGTGATGGGACGCGGTGCCTCGCGGGCATAGGACGGGCCCACAAAGGACGGGGCGATCAGGCGCGGCGTGCCTGGAATGTTAAAGGCCATGTAGGCGGGGTGGAAGAGCTGCGGCATGATCTTGCAGCCGTACTCGTGGACGGCCGCGGCGAGCTTTTCCCAGCCGGGGATAAACGTGTCGTCGTAGCAGCACATGTCACCCGGCAGATAGGTATAGGTGGGCTCGACCGTCACGACCTCGGTGATGATGAGGCCCACGCCGCCCTTGGCGCGGGCGCGGTAATGATCGACCAAGTCGTCGGTCACATAGCCATGATCGGCCAGGTTGGTTGACACTGGCGGCATAAAGACGCGGTTCTTGACCTCGGTCGTACCGACCTTGATCGGGCTAAAGAGCATTGGATAGGCAGAAGACTCCATGCAGGCTTCCTTTCGTTTGAGCCGCTCGGCGGCAGTTACTAACGTACTTATCGTATCAGTATCCGCCGCATTCGCACTCGCTCGCACTCCCCACCTTCAATCCCGACCCTCACAAAAAAGTTGCGGTGGAATACGGAGTAGATGAGACTTTTGACAGCCAAAACAGTCCGTATTTCACCGCAACCGATGGGCGGGGTGGAATTGAGGGCTCAGATAGTCAGTCATGCCCTCATCCGCCACTCCCTCACTTACAGCGCGCCGTCCAGCATAAGGTTCACCTTGAGCACGTTAACCGTGGGCTCGCCGAACACGCCGAGGAAACGGCCCTTGGTGCACTGGGCGATGATCTCGCGCACCTCGTCTTCGCTCTTGCCCGTGGCCTTGGCAAGGCGCGGGACCTGGTACTCGGCGGCATCCGGAGAGATCTCCGGGTCGAGGCCGGACCCCGAACACGTCACCAGGTCGACGGGCACAGCGTCCATATCGGCATCGGAGTTGGCGGCGCGAATCTTCTTCACGCGCGCATCCACAAGCTGCCGATACTTCTCACTCGCCGGGGACAGGTTGGACGGGGCACCATACGCCATGAGCTCGCCGTCTTCGCCTTCGACAATTGACACGTTCTGGATACGACCCCACATGTGGGCTTCGTCATCGAAGTTCTGGCCGATGAGCTCGGAACCCACAACCTTGCCGTCGACCGTAATAAGCGATCCGTTCGCCTGGTACGGAAACGCAAGCTGCACGACGCCGGTCACCACGAGCGTGTATCCCAGGCCGCAGACGATGGTAAACAGCGCGAACACGCCAAGTGCGCGCGATGCGATACCTTTGAACATACAAACCTCCGTCTACATCATGCCAATGCCGAACAAGGCCAGCAGCATGTCGATAATCTTGATGAATACGAACGGCGCCACGATGCCGCCCAGACCCCACACCAGCAGGTTATGGGTCAACAGCTGGCCGGATGGAACCTCGCGGTACTTGACGCCCTTGAGAGCCGCCGGAATTAGCGCGACGATGACCAGCGCGTTGTAGATGATGGCGGACAGCACGGCCGTCAACGGGTTGGTGAGGCTCAGGATGTTGAGGGCGCCCAGTCCCGAATAGATCGGCGAGAACAGGGCCGGGATGATAGCGAAGTACTTCGCCACGTCGTTGGCCACCGAGAAGGTCGTGAGCGAGCCGCGGGTCATGAGCAGCTGCTTGCCAATACGCACGACCTCGATGAGCTTGGTGGGGCTGGAGTCGAGGTCGACCATGTTGCCGGCCTCCTTGGCAGCCTGGGTGCCCGTGTTCATGGCCACGGCGACGTCGGCCTGGGCCAGAGCGGGCGCGTCGTTGGTGCCGTCGCCGGTCATGGCGACCAGGTGACCCTCACGCTGGAACTCGCGGATCTTCTCGAGTTTGCCTTCAGGGGTGGCCTCGGCCAGGAAGTCGTCAACGCCGGCCTCGGCGGCGATTGCCGCGGCGGTGAGCGGATTGTCGCCCGTCACCATGATGGTCTTGATGCCCATCTTGCGCAGGTCGGCGAACTTCTCCTTAACGCCGGACTTGATGATGTCCTTGAGGTACACAACGCCCAGCACGCGGCAGTTCTTGGTCACGACCAGCGGGGTGCCGCCGGCCTTGGCGATGCGTTCGACGGCCTCTTCGCACTCCTGGGAGAACACGCCGCCGGCTGCCTCCAGATAGGTGCGCACGGAATCGGCAGCGCCCTTGCGGATCTCATTGCCCTCGTAGTTCACGCCGGACATACGCGTTGCCGCGGTGAACGGGATGAACTCCATGCCCTTATCCTCGAGCGTGCGGCCGCGCAGACCGAACTGCTCCTTGGCGAGCACGACGATGGAACGGCCCTCGGGGGTCTCGTCGGCCAGCGAGGAAAGCTGGGCGGCATCGGCCAGCTCCGCGGGATCGACGCCGTCGACCGGGATGAACTCGGCGGCTTGGCGGTTACCCAGGGTGATGGTGCCGGTCTTGTCGAGCATGAGGATGTCGACGTCGCCGGCGGCCTCGATGGCGCGGCCGGACATGGCCAGCACGTTGGCCTCGTTCAGACGGCTCATGCCGGCGATGCCGATGGCGGACAGAAGGGCGCCGATGGTAGTGGGAGCCAGGCACACGAGCAGCGCCACGAGCGTGGTCACGGCCGTGGGGTTGACCATGTCGTTAAGACCGACCGAGAAGCAGGAGTAACAATACAGGGCCAGCGTGACCAGAATAAAGACGATGGAAAGGGCCACCAGGAAGATCTCCAGAGCGATCTCGTTAGGGGTCTTCTTGCGCGCGGCACCCTCGACCATCGCGATCATCTTGTCCAGGAAGCTCTGGCCGGGCTCACTGGAGATCTTGACGATGATCCAGTCGGACAGCACCGTGGTACCGCCGGTAACGGCAGAGCGGTCGCCGCCGGCCTCGCGGACCACGGGGGCGGACTCGCCGGTGATGGCGGACTCGTCAACGGAGGCAGCGCCCTCGATGACGTCGCCGTCGCCGGGAATCTGCTCGCCGGCGCGTACGATCACCAGGTCGCCGCGCGTGAGCTCGGTGCCGGGAACGACGGTGAAGTGCTCCTTGTCCTCAACGGACTCGATGCGATGGGCCTCGACATCCTTCTTGGCCGCACGCAGAGAATCAGCCTGAGCCTTACCGCGGCCCTCGGCAAGCGCCTCGGCGAAGTTCGAGAACAGGTCGGTGAGCCACAGGATGACCGCGATGGCGACCACATAGTAGGTGGGCACACCCGCGTCCCGCACACCGAAGATGGAAGCGACGACCAGGACGGAGGTCATGACGGCTGAAAGCCACACCAGGAACATGACCGGGTTTTGAATCTGGACGCGAGGGTCCAGCTTGGCAAACGAGTCGCGGACCGCGCGGCCCATCATGTCTTTTTGCATAGTCATAAATCTGCGCCCTCCTTTACGCAATCATCTGGAAGAACTCGGCAACGGGGCCAAGCGCCAGGGCCGGGAAGAAGCTCAGGGCACCGATCAGCAGAACGATGAACACGAGCAGGAATACGAACATGCCGTTGGTGGTAGACAGGGTACCGGCGCTCTCGGCGACCTTACCCTTCTTGGCCAGCGAGCCGGCGATAGCCAGCGTACCGATGATGGGCATGAAGCGGGCGAACAGCATCTCGAGGCCGAGCATGACGTTGATCCAGGGAATGTTGCAGTTCATACCTGCAAACGCCGAGCCGTTGTTGCCGCCGCATGAAGTGAAGGCATACAGCACCTCGGAGAAGCCGTGCGCGCCACCATTGTTGAGCTGGTCGGCAAGACCGGGCACCATGCAGGCGATGGCCGAGCACACCAGAATGGCAAACGGAGTTGCCAGGCACAGGACAACTGCCCAGCGCATCTCGCCCGGCTCGATCTTCTTGCCCAGGAACTCGGGCGTGCGGCCGACCATAAGGCCGGCGATGAACACTGTGAGGATGGCGAAGCCGATCATGCCGTACAGGCCGCAGCCCACGCCGCCGAAGACAACCTCGCCCAGAGCCATCTGGAGCATCTGGACAAAACCGCCCAGCGGGGTGTAGGAGTCGTGCATGGAGTTAACCGAGCCGTTGGAAGCGGCGGTGGTGTAAGCCGACCACGTGGAGGAGGTGACGATACCGAAGCGGCTCTCCTTGCCCTCCATGTTGCCGCCGGCTTGGCCGTCGGTCATCTCGATATTGACCGCTCCGCCATCGGCCAGCTGCGGGGTGCCCGCATGCTCGTTGACGGCGATGATGCCGGTGAAGATCACCAGCAGGATGAACATGGCGGCAAAGATGGCCTTGCCCTGCTTGGTGTTCTTGACGCCGATACCGAAGGTGAAGCAGCAGGCAGCCGGGATCAGCAGCAGGCTGGTCATCTCGATGATGTTGGTGAAGGCACTGGGGTTCTCATACGGATGGGCGGAGTTCACGCCGAAGAAGCCGCCGCCGTTGGTTCCGGACTGCTTGATGGCGACCTGAGGAGCCGCAGGACCCTGGGGCAGGAACTGCTCGGTGACCACGCGCGCGCCCTCGACAACCTTGCCGTCGACCTTGACCGTGTCGCCCTCGATCTGGGCGCCGTCGAGGACGCTCCAGCCGCCGTCTGCATTAGGCTGGACGGCGACGGGCTCTACGAGCTCAGCCTTCTGAGCCGGCTGGAAGTTGGAGATGACGCCACCGGCAGCCAGGCAGATGCCGAACACGAGGTTCAGCGGGATGAGCACATACAGGACGGTGCGGGTGAGGTCGACCCAGAAGGAACCCAAGCTCTGCTCCTTGACCTGACGGAAGCCACGAATCAGCGCGAACATGACCGCGATACCGGTGCCAGCGGAAACGAAGTTCTGCACGGTGAGACCCATGAACTGCACAAGGTAGGACAGGGTGGTCTCGCCGGAGTAGGACTGCCAGTTGGTGTTGGTTATGAAGGAAGCAGCCGTATTGAACGACAGGTCCCATGGCACACCCGGCAGGTGCTGGGGATTGCCTGGCAAGAAGGACTGAAGCGCTTGAAGTGCCACAAGGACCACGAGGCCGATCCCCGAAAAGACCAGCACGCTCGCCAGGTAGCGCCTACACCCCATCTGCTCTGCCGCGTCGATGCGAAGCAGACGATAGACGCCACGCTCCACAGGAGCAATCACAGGCGACAGGAACGTATGCTCACCATCCATGATATGGGCCATGAACCGACCGAGCGGAACGGCCAGGACGACGAGCACGGCAAAGTACAAGATGTACTGAATCGCAGCGTCCATAGTTTACGAATCACTCCTCATCAGAATGTAGATGTAATAGATAAGGAGTCCAATGCAGACGACTCCGATGATGGGAATGAGGATGTTCATTTACCGCCCCTTTCACGCGCGGTCCGATGTCTCGGACGCCTGCTCTCGCAAGCGCCTGGGGACAGTAAACGCTTCTAGAGATTAAAGAGGCGTGAGGGCCGGGGCTCACGACCTTAAGATGCCGTAAAGATGCAGGTAGAAAGCACTATTGCGGCTGCAGTGCGCCTATACTCGACCTCGCGAGCATACAGTGGCGTCCTCACCGCGTATGCACGCATGGGCAACGTTTCAGAAAGGCTACGCTATGCAGCGCGACGCATCGGACACTCGCGTCAATCCAGACCTCATCCTCAAGGCAATTGAGAAAGACGAGGCCGCCGATGACGCTCGAACCAGCCGGGGACACCTCAAGATTTTCTTTGGCTACGCTGCTGGTGCAGGCAAAACCTATGCGATGCTTCAAGCCGCCCACGCCGCCAAGCGGCGAGGTGTCGACGTCGTCGCGGGATACATCGAGCCGCACGAACGTCCGGCAACTGCCCATCTTGCACAAGGGCTTGAGAACGTGCCCTGTAAACTCGCTGAGCACAACGGCATTGCGCTCAGCGAGTTCGATCTAGATGCGGCTATCGAACGCGCCCCTCAGCTCATCCTTGTCGACGAGCTCGCCCATACGAATGCGCCGGGGTCTCGCCACGACAAACGTTATCAAGACGTCGAGGAACTTCTACATGCAGGCATCGACGTCTATACGACTGTGAACGTTCAGCATATCGAGAGCCTAAACGACATGGTTGCATCCATCACCGGCGTTGTCGTGAGCGAACGAATCCCCGACCGCATCTTCGATGATGCCGACCAGGTCGAGCTCGTTGACATAGAGCCCGAAGACCTACTTGAGCGCCTTCGCGCCGGCCTCGTCTACCGTCCCGCACAAGCCGAGCGAGCGCAACAGCATTTTTTTACCGTCGAGAACCTCACCGCACTCCGAGAAATCGCGCTGCGCCGCTGCGCCGATCGCACCGGCCACCTCACAGACGCCGCACGCGTGCTGGGAAACCGTGACTACTACACCAGGGAGCGTATCTTAGTCTGTGTCTCCCCGGCGCCGACCAATCCCCGCATCGTCCGTGCCGCCGCACGCATGGCGAAAGCGTTTCGCAGCGAGCTCGTCGCCCTGTTCGTAGAGAGCCCGCGCACGCAAGCCATGAGCGATGATGAGCGCGCCAAGCTTGCAGACAATATCGCCCTAGCCGAGCAGCTCGGAGCACATATGGAAACCGTCTATGGCGACGACGTCGCGTTTCAGATCTCCGAGTTCGCACGCCTGTCGGGTATTTCGAAGATCGTCATGGGGCGCACGGGCGAGCACAGCAGCGTCCGTCAGGCCCTCTTTGGCCGCAAATCTCTCGTAGAACAGCTCATAACATTCGCCCCGAACCTCGACATTTACATCATTCCAGACCAGTCGACTCCGCCCTCCCGACCCAAAGGACGCCGCCATGCGCTCGCCCTGCAGCCGCCCAGCAGCCGAAACGTGCTTCGCACGCTGGCCCTCTCTCTTGTCGCCACAGCGATCGGCACGGCTTTCCGCCATCTGGGATTTGCCGATTCCAGCATCATATCCCTCTATATCCTCACGGCCCTGCTGACCGCCGTCACCACGACGGGGCGTATCTGCACGATCGTATCGAGCGTGCTCTCTGTAGTGCTTTACAACTTCTGCTTCGTAACGCCTCTGTTTTCGCTCGCCAGCTACGACCGAAGCTATCTGGTCACGTTCGGCATCATGTTCGCTACCGCTATGGTCGCCGGCGAGTTAACTGCGCGCATCGCCGACAACGCCCGTACCTCCGCCGAGAACGCATTCAAAACGCGCGTACTCCTCGAAACGAACCAGCTCTTGCAGCAAGCCCATAGCGCGGAGGAGTGTGCCCGCGTCGCCATGAACCAACTCATCAAACTGCTAAAACTCGACGTGGTCTTCTACACCGCCGAACACGGCACGCTCGGCAAGACGCTCTATGAGTCCGCTGGCACCGAAAACCGATCCGCGTCGCTGCTCACCGACTACGAGCGCGCTGTTGCAACCTGGACCTACACCAACAACAAACGCGCGGGCGCAAGCACGCGGACCCTGCCCGAGGCGCGCTGCCTCTACCTCGCGGTTCGCACCGGCGACAAGGTATTCGGTGTCATCGGCATCGACCTGGAGGGGCGCGAGATCGAAGCCTTCGAGCATTCGATCGTCCTATCTATCGTAGGCGAATGCGCCTTGGCGCTCGAAAGCGACCGGGCGGCGCAAGAGCGCGAAGAGGCTGCGGTCTTGGCGAAAAACGAGCAGCTGCGCGCCAACCTTTTGCGCTCCATCGGCCACGATTTGAGGACACCACTCACGGCTATATCCGGATCTGCGGCAATCCTTCGGAAGAGCGACGAGAAGCTCAGCCTCGAACAACGCTGCGATCTTGCCGATGCCATCTACGACGACTCCCTCTGGCTTATCGATACCGTGGAGAACCTCCTCGCCATCACACGCGTCGAGGATGGCACCATTTGCCTCAACTTCACATCCGAGCTCATCGACGAGGTCATCGAGGCCGCCCTCAGCCATGTCGCCCAAGCATCGCATGGACGTACCGTCACCATCGAGCACACTGACGACATCCTGCTGGTACGCATCGACGTCCATCTCATCATGCAGGTGCTTACGAATCTCATCATGAACGCCTTCAAATACACGCCCGAGGACTCGACTGTCACCATCAGCGCACGTCGCGAGGGTGCGTTCGTCGTGGTGGACGTCGCAGACGATGGGCCGGGTGTGGCAGACTGCGACAAGCCTCATATCTTTGAGCGCTTCTTCACCTCACGCAATACGCGGCCCGTGGATTCGCGTCGAAGCATCGGCCTTGGGCTGTCGCTCTGCCGCTCCATCGTGGAGGCGCATGGCGGCGTCATCGAAGCTCGCGACAACCACCCCCATGGGGCCGTCTTCCGTTTTACCCTGCCCGCCGAGGAGATCGAGATTCATGAATAATGCCGCTAAGCCACGCATCCTCCTGGTCGAAGATGACCTGACCGTTCAAAACCTCGTTTCGACCGCGCTTGACCTCCACGGCTATGTCGTGAGCAAGGTTTGCAACGGCCAGGCCGCCATCATGGATGCGGTGTCGCACGGCCCCAGCCTCATCATGCTCGACCTCGGCCTTCCCGACATTGACGGTATCGAGGTCATCACGAAGATCCGAAGCTGGTCGGCAGTCCCCATTATCGTCATTTCGGCGCGCACCGAAGATTCCGACAAGATTGCAGCACTTGACGCAGGGGCAGACGACTACCTCACCAAGCCCTTTTCTGTGGATGAGTTGCTCGCGCGCGTCCGTGCGAATTTGAGGCGCTCCTCGATGGCGTCAAGCGAATCGACAGAAGCGAGCACGTTCGACAACGGTCCGCTGCATATCGACTACGCCGCGGGATACGCGACGAAAGACGGACGCGAGCTCTCGCTCACCCCAACCGAGTACAAATTGCTCGTCCTTCTGGCGAAAAACGTCGACAAGGTGCTCACCCACACCTTCATCACCCGCGAGATATGGGGCACGAGCTGGGACAGCGATCTGGCGAGCCTGCGCGTGTTCATGCGCACCCTGCGCAAGAAGATCGAGGCAGACCCCTCTCACCCCAAGATGATTCAGACGCACATGGGTGTCGGGTACCGCATGCAGCGTCTCTAGCCCACCCCACAAAAAAGTTGCGGTGGAATACGGAGTAGATAAGGCCTTTGACGGCCAAAACAGTCTGTATTTCACCGCAACTGATGGGCGGGATGGAGTTAGAGGCCCAGGTAGTTGGTCATGCCTTCGACGGCGAGATTGGCGCTCGCTACGGCATGGACCACGGTGAGCGGGCCGTTGACCACATAGTTAGCGATACCCAAAAATACTCTTCAACTCGCCACACTCTCCCCCAAATGTGCAAAGCGCCCCGCGAACGGATGCTCGCGAGGCGCTTGGGTGCCTGGACCTTTATTTGATACCGCGGCCCAAGTCTTCGGCGATTTTGTCTACGCCCTTAAGTGCGGCGCAGGTCTTTTTGTTGGAGCAATGCCCCGTACAAACGCCACCCTGGGCGCAGTCGGCGCAGGTGCCCTTTCGGTAGATACGCACGCACACGGCGACAAACGCAATGCCGATAACAGCCAACACAACAATATCGATAGGTGCCATAGTAAGCCTCCTCTAGTTAACCACCACTTACTTTACCCCATCTTCCACCTGCCAAAAAGGGACAGGTTTGTTTTGGTCGGTTTTATCTGCGGAAACGCCACATCTTACTTCTGGAGCAAAGCAATCTGTCCCCCATTGCACCAAAAAGCCCGAGTGTCGCTGGGACACCCGGGCTCATGGAAAGGGGCTAATCCTTATTCGGACTTAAGCGGAAACTGCGGCGGAAGCAGTGTTGGTCTCGTCCTCGTCGGTCCAAGCATGTTTAGGCATGGGACGGAAGATCTGGAAGAGCATCGCAACCAGCAGCACGATGGCCACAACCGTCCAGATACCAAACTGTCCAAGAACGAACAGGTTGTAGAACTGGTTGATGAACAGACCAATGACCCAAGCAAAGGCGCACTCGTAACCGATCGCGATGGCGGTCCACTTGCCGGAATCCATCTGGTTGCGGATAGTGCCCATGGCGGCAAAGCACGGAGCGCACAGCAGGTTGAACGCACCAAAGGCAACGCAAGCGCCCATAGTCGGGAACATGCCGGCGAACGCGGTCCACAGGCTCGGGTCGGTCTCGCCGGCGTCGGCGACGGACAGCAGCGAACCGGCGGTGGCGACGACGTTCTCCTTAGCGACAAGGCCCGAGACGGTCAGCGCAGTTGCCTGCCAGGTGCTAAAGCCGAGCGGGGCGAAGATCCAGGCGACCAGGTTGCCCAGCATGGCAAGCACGGAGTAGTCCATGAACTCCTCGGGGATGCCCTCCATAGCAGGCAGGAAGCCAAACGTGCCGTTGTAGCTACCAAAGTTGGACAGGAACCAAACAACGACGGTGGACGCGAAGATGACCGTGCCGGCCTTCTTGATAAAGGCCCAGCAGCGCTCCCACACGTGCAGCGCCCAAGAGCGGATCGCCGGGAAGTGGTAGGCGGGAAGCTCCATAACGAACGGCGTCGGGCGGCCGGCGAAGAGCTTGGTCTTCTTGAGCATGAGGCCCGAAGCGATGACGGCAAAGACGCCCAGGAAGTAGAAGAGCGGGCTGATCCACGCGGCGGTGGTGGAAGAATCGCCGATGATGGAACCCATGAGCAGGGCGATGATCGGCAGCTTAGCGCCACAGGGAATAAACGTGGTGGTCATGACCGTCATGCGGCGGTCCTTCTCGTTCTCGATGGTCTTGGTGGCCATGACGCCGGGGACGCCGCAGCCCGAGGATACGAGCATGGGGATGAACGACTTACCGGACAGGCCAAAGCGACGGAACACGCGGTCCATGATGAAGGCGACGCGGGCCATATAGCCGCAGTCCTCCAGGAAGGACAGCATGACGAACAGCAGGAACATCTGCGGGACAAAGCCGAAGATGGCGCCCAGGCCGCCGACGATGCCGTCGCAGACCAGCGAATCGACCAGGCCACCGTCCTCGGTGCCGCCCGCCACAAGGGCGTCGTGGACCATGGTGGTAATACCAGGAACATAGGGGCCGTACTGTGCCGGGTCGACCGAGTCGGCATTGTCGCCCGCAGCCTCGACGGCCGCGTCGTAGGCGTCGCGGCCCTGACCGAGCACGTACCAACCGTCGGTACCGAAGAGCTGGTCGTTGGTGAAGTCGGTCACCGTGCCGCCCAAGGTAGAAACGGCGATGTAGTACACGCAGAACATGATGACCACAAAGATCGGCAGGCCCAGGATACGGTTGGTAACCACGCGGTCGATCTTCTCGGAGGTGCTCATCTTTGCCGGAGCCTTGGTGAGGCACTCGTCAATGATGTGGGCAATCACGCCGTAACGCTCGCCGGTGATGATGGACTCGGCGTCATCGTCGCAGTCCTGCTCGCACTGAGCGACCAGACCTTCGACGCGAGCGGCCTTCTCCTTGGTGAGGTTGATGAGCTTGCAGGCGTCCGCATCGCGCTCGAACAGCTTGACAGCGTAGTAGCGGCGCTTGTTGGCGGGAACGCTCGCCGGCAGATTGTTCTCGATGTGGTCCAGAACGTCCTCGATGGAGGAATCGAACTTGTGCTCCGGCACCTGGCCCTTGGAAGCAGCGGACTTCTTGACCTGCTCGAACAGCTCCTTGATGCCCTTGTTCTTAAGGGCCGAGATCATCATGACCGGACAACCGAGCTTCTTGGAGAGCTTGTCCGTGTCGATCTTATCGCCGTTCTTCTCGACCAGGTCGGCCATGTTGAGGGCAACGACCACGGGCAGGCCGGTCTCGATAACCTGAAGCGCCAGGTACAGGTTACGCTCGAGGTTGGTGGCGTCGACCACCTGGACGACGACATCGGGCTCGCCGCTCATGAGGTAATCGCGCGAGCACTGCTCCTCAGGGCTGTAGGGGGAAAGCGAGTAGATGCCGGGGAGGTCCGTGATGGTAACGTTCTTGTCGCTTAGGAGCTTGGCCTCCTTTTTCTCAACCGTGACGCCGGGCCAGTTGCCAACGTAGCCGTTGGCGCCGGTGATCAGGTTGAAAAGCGTGGTCTTGCCGCAGTTGGGGTTACCCGCCAGCGCGACATGGATCTGAGAATCCGCCATTCAATCCTTCTTCCTTGTGTGCCTGCGCTGCTTTCTCCGCGCAGGCTGGATAATGTGCTTCAAAGATGCTGCATTAAGTTAGAAAAACCTAACTTTATCTGCAGATATATGCGCCGCGAGCCCTTACTGGACCTCGACGACGGCAGCCTCCTCCTTGCGGATGGAAAGCTCGTAGCCGCGCACGTTGATCTCGACCGGATCACCGAGCGGTGCAACCTTCACGACCTTGAACGAAGTGCCCTTGATGAGCCCCAGGTCCATAAGGTGACGGCGAAGCGCACCCTCACCGTGAAGCTTGACGATGGTAGAGCTCTCGCCCACCTTAACGTCACCCAACGTCTTCATCCTCTTGTCCCCCTTTCAGTTTTTATGAAATGCTGCGGACTAACCGACGGTCATGATGTGCATGGCAACCTTGGAATCGATGCCAAAGCGTGCGCCCAGCACCGTGACGATGATATTGGCGCCACTCGAGCTCACCACGTGGATTTCGTTGCCCTCGACAAAGCCGAGGTCCTTGAGGTGGTGCTTCATGTCCTCATTGCCCTTTACACGAGACACGCGCACGGTTTCGCCCGCTTTTACCATCGAAAGCGGCATGGCCGGCATCTGCGGTCCGCAAGACATGAGTGGCTCCTAACGTCAGTTCGTCCTCAACATCGACGCGATAAAAGTTAACCACGTCTATGTTCGCTTTAGTAAACTAGCACGTGGTTAACTTTTTGGAAAGGGTCCCTATTCAGATTTCGAAAAAGTTTCCTATATGAAACAAAAAGGCGCGGCAAAGAGCTGTCCTTTGCCGCGCCCTGTCATGCTTAGAGCGAGAGGTTTCTGATCGACGTAACGCAGGAAGCCTCGTCTACGCCCGAAACGCGAAAGATGATGTCCTCGCCGCACTCGCCGTAGAGAGCCATGAGGCCCATGACATCGCGACCGTCGGTATGGCGGTCGCCGATGCTGACCGACACGTCGCTACGGTGCTTGGCAATGATGTCATAGAGCAGCGCAACCGGGCGGGCGTGTAGTCCCAACGGATCTTTAATCGTCTTTGTAAACTCGACCATGTCCCCTCCCACGACATCACACATTCGGCCGGCAAACCCAGCCACGTGGTAGTTATTGTAGCGTTAGATGCTTATCGAGGGCCCCTCCGGATACCCCGTGGTCAAAAAGTGGCAAATATGAGTACTGTCACAAATTTAGTAGCAGCAAAATCGAGAGCAAATTGCCTAGCTTGAGCGATTCGAAGAGGTTGAAAGCCGTCAAACGCCCTTTAAAGGGGGTAGCGCGCAGAGATGTGGTGTAAGAGGCGGGGAATGCCCCGCCTCCGCCCTTT
>CAJMLP010000031.1:0-17027 GCA_905214215.1 uncultured bacterium
ACGATGTCGCACACGACGGTACCGTCACAGCGATGCAGCATTTTGGGTTGATTTAATAAATGGCCGGGTCGCCCGCAGTGGGGGCGACCCGGCCATTTGAGCTATTTTGCAATATAGAGCTTGGGATGACTGCGACTGCTCTCGATCGCCGCCGTCATGATGCCCTCGTCGTCTCCATCAACGATGATGCCGTCGAGGTCATCGATCTGCGCGGACTGATAAAAACTGGTCTTGTTGAACTTTCCCTGGTCAACCATCATGTAGCCCTGGTTTGAGTTGGTAAGGTACATATGCTTGATCATGGCCGAGAAGTCGTGCTCGACGGTAAAACCGTGGTCGGGGTGGAATCCGTCAGCACTGACAAACGCCTTGTCGGCATGTAGTTTGCTCATGCAGTCGAGCGTTAGTGCGCCCGCGAGATAGAGGTGGCCCTTGCGCACGGAGCCGCCCAGCAGCACTACCGAAGCATTGGGGAGATTGAAGCTGGCGTAGTTCGCGATTGCAAGATCGCCGGTGATAATGGTGATCTCACGCTTGTCCATGAGGGCCTTAGCGAAGTAAAAGCCTGTGGTGCCGATATCAATTACCAGAACATCGCCATCATCAACAAGAGTTGCTGCGGTTGCGGCGATGGCTTCCTTGGCCTCGACTTGGACATTGATGCGCTCCTCGGGATACGAGATTGCGTTGGAGCGAGAAAGCGATACCGCTCCGCCGCGTACGCGACGCAGCTTGCCTTCGGATTCCAGCGAGATGAGGTCGTGTCGTGCGGTGACTTCCGAAACCGAAAAACGGCGAACGATGTCGGATACCGAGATATTTGGCTTTTCGGCCAGCCAATTCATGATAAATCGCTGACGCTCGGCCGGTGAAAGGTCTGAAGTAGATGCCATATGCCGCTCCTTTTGAACAAAAGGTAAAAGATGCGCCTTTCGTAATCGAAATATAACGTATCGATATGAAAAGAACAAGGCAAATTCGAATGAATCAAAAGAACGGAATGGCATGTCACAAATGCATGCGTAGCAGATAGTTCGCACGTAAACGGGCTATAAAGAGTCTCATTCTGAAGGTGCCGCCCAAAAGAAGTACGTTCACGCCCGATATTCGACCGTTCACGGAAAGTTGACAATTGAGCTTTCGATAGCTTTTGAAATGGTTTATAAAAGAAAACCGAAAAGCTTTTGAAACAAAGAAGAAGGCTTTCGATAGCAATAGTGTTAGATGAGAAAGGACCGAACATGGCGATCAAGGTGTTTGCCGACGGCGCTAACCTCGAGGGCATGCTTGACATGCATGACAATGGCAACGTTCAGGGCTTCACGACTAATCCTTCCCTTATGAAGGCCGGCGGCGTGACCGACTACCGCGCTTTTGCCAAGACGGTTCTTGAGCACATTACTGATGTGTCGGTCTCTTTTGAGGTATTCGCCGACGACGAGGCGGGTATGGAAGCCGAGGCTCGCGAGATCGCAACCTGGGCAGACAACGTCTACGTTAAGATCCCGGCGCTCAACACCAAGGGTGAGTCCACTGCCGCGCTGGTCAAGCGCCTTTCTGCCGACGGCATCAAGGTGAATGTCACCACTATCTTCACGCCCGAGCAGGTCGACGAGTTTGTCGATGCCGTCTCTGCTGAGACCCCCTCTATTCTGTCCATCTTTGCCGGTCGCATTGCCGATACCGGCGTCGATCCGCTGCCCCTCATGGCGGAGTCCGTAAAGAAGGCTGCCGTTAAGCCTGCTGCCGAGGTTCTCTGGGCGTCTACGCGCGAGGTCCTCAATATCTTCCAGGCGGAGTCCGTTGGCTGTCAGATCATTACGGTCCCCAATGCCCTTCTTGCCAAGCGCAAGAATTTCGGGAAAGATTTGCTTGAGTACTCGCTTGATACGGTCAAGGGCTTTGCCCGCGACATTCAGGCGCTTGGTTTTCATATCCTGCCCGAGGAGTAGGGGACGAGCATGCTGACCGATCTTCTTAAGCCCGAGCTTGTTGCCTGCCACGTCGAGGCCTCCGACTGGGAGGAAGCGATCAAGGCATGCGGTAAGTTGCTCGTAGACGCTGGCAAATGCGACCAGAGCTATGTTGACGCCATGATTTCATCGGTTCACAAATTCGGCCCCTATATGGTCTTGGAAGAGGGCATCGCCATGCCCCACGCTCAGGCAGATGGCAATGTGAGTGAAGCGGGGATCTGTATCGTCACGCTTGACCCTGCCATTGCGTTTGGACACGAGGATTTCGATCCGGTTCACGTGCTCGTGGGTATTTGCGCACCCGACCCCAAGGCTCATCTTGGCTGCTTGGCGGAGCTTTCGCAGATGTTCGAGGACGAGGACTGCGTTGCCAAGCTCAGCGCATGCGATACGTCCGAGCAGGTTTTGGAGACCATGCGTTCATTCTTTTAGGCCTTAATGGCACGGCGATGCGTCGCCGCTTTTGGATAGACGGAAAACCGTCACGTGTAGGAGAGGAAGGTTGCCATGCATATCATCACCGTATGCGGAAACGGCATCGGGTCCAGCCTGATGCTCGCTGGCAAAGTCGAGGAGCTTTGCGAGGAGGAGGGCATCAAGGCCGACGTTGAGTCTATGGACCTGAACGGTGCTTCTTCCGCAAATCCGGATCTGTTCATCACCGTTAAAGAACTCGCCCCCGAGCTCCACGGCAACGTTGTGATCGTTCGCAGCTATGTGAACAAGAAGAAGATCCGCGAAGACGCCCTCGAGGCAATCAAGGCGGCCGCCGCTAACGCCTAAAGCGGCACAAAAAAGGGCGGTTCCCTGTGGAAGAGGGAAACGCGCCCACGTTAGAGAGAAAGGAAGCGCAGATGCAAGCCATCCTTCCCATACTTGAGTTTATCCAATCGATTCTGACCAAGCCAGCGTGGATTATGGGCCTATTTGCCTTTGTGGGCCTTGTCGCGCTTAAGCGTCCTGCCCACAAGGTGATGACGGGCACCCTGAAGCCCATTCTTGGTTACATCATGCTGTCCGCCGGCGCCGCTGTTGTTCAGGAGAACCTTGCTCCGCTGGGTACCTTCATCGAGACCGGTTTCCACATCACCGGCGTCGTGCCCAACAACGAGGTCGTTGTTTCGATGGCTCAGAGCGTTCTCGGCGTTCAGACCATGATGATCCTGATTCTCGGCTATGTCGTGAACATTATCATTGCCCGCTTTACCAAGTTTAAGTACATCTTCCTGACGGGCCATCACAGCATGTTTATGGCCTGCCTGCTGTCTGCCGTTCTGCAGGCATCTGGCTTCCAGGATGTCCAGCTTGTCATCGTGGGCGGCATGTTCCTGGGCCTCGTGAGCGCTATGCTTCCCGCCGTTGGTCAGCGTTTCACCGAGAAGGTTACCGATGGCGATGAAATCGCCATGGGCCACTTCGGTTCACTCGCCTATTACATCTCCGCTGCAGTCGGTACGCTTTTTGCTAAGGACGCCGAGGAGAACAGCACCGAGAAGATCGAGGTTCCCGAGAAGTTCGCCTTCCTGCGCGACACTACCATCTCCACGGCTCTTACCATGGCCTTCTTCTACCTGGTTACCGCTTTCGCCGCTTACATCGCAGATCCTGCGGTCGTTACCAAGACCGCTGGCGGCGACAACGTGATTGTCTATGCCCTGACCTGTGCCCTGTCCTTCGCCGTTGGTGTCACCATCGTCTATAACGGCGTTCGTATGATCCTTGCCGACCTGGTCCCGGCTTTCCAGGGCATCTCCAACAAGCTGATCCCCGGTGCCATCCCCGCCGTCGACTGCGCCGTCTTCTTCCCCTATGCTCCCACCGCCGTCATCCTCGGCTTTGTCGCTTCCTTTATCGGTGGCGTGGTCGGTATGTTCATCGTGGGCGCTACCCTGGGCATCTTCATCATCCCGGGCATGGTTCCCCACTTCTTCTGCGGTGCTACCGCGGGCATCTACGGCAATGCTACCGGCGGTCGCAAGGGCGCAGCTCTTGGCGCTTTCGTCAACGGCCTGCTCATCACCTTTGCCCCGGCCCTGCTCCTGCCCGTTCTTGACGTCTTTGGCTTCAAGAACACTACGTTCGGCGACTTCGATTTCTCCGTCATTGGTATTACGCTTGGCCGCGCTGCCGAGGCCTTCGGTACCACCGGTGTCTACGCGATTCTTGCTGTCCTTCTGATCGTCGCCTTCGTCCCCAACTTCATCCACACCAAGGGTGCTGTGATCAATCACGTTGAGGAAGAGTAATCCAGGCATACGTTAAGCCCTAATCGGGCGGAGCTCCGATAACCGGCTCCTACACGGAAGCGGTGACGTCTCAAATGAGGCGTCACCGCTTTTTGTTTTGGAGTGGTTGTGAAAACGCACCGGTGAAGCGCTGTCTCTGCGCCGCGAACGGAATCAACCGCGATGATCAGCAAAAACGTTTTGCCGCTGGGGTGTCGATATAAAAATGGTAAAACTGCAAAACCGTTCGCCGAGAAGATGAAAACCCGCAGCTCACGCCTTGATAAACGTAGGTAAAGTGTTTAGCAGTTTATCGCCCATGTGCAAGCGAAAGGAATCAGACAGATGGCAATCAAGGTGTTCGCTGACGGTGCAAACCTCGAGGGCATGCTCGACATGTACGAGAACGGCAACGTTCAGGGTTTCACGACCAACCCGTCCCTTATGAAGAAGGGCGGCGTGACGGATTACCGCGCGTTTGCCAAGGAGGTCCTGGCCCACATCACCGATGTGTCCGTCTCGTTTGAGGTCTTTGCCGACGACGTCGAGACCATGGAGGTCGAGGCCCGCGAGATCGCTACCTGGGCCGAGAACGTCTACGTCAAGATTCCGTGCGTGACTACCAAGGGCGAGTCCACCGCCGAGCTGGTGCGCAAGCTTTCGGCCGATGGCATCAAGGTCAACGCCACCACCATCTTTACGCCTACGCAGGTCGACGAGATGGTCGAGGCCGTTGATGCCGAGACGCCGTCCATCATCTCGCTCTTTGCCGGCCGTATCGCTGACACCGGCGTCGATCCCATTCCGTTTATGACGGAGTCGGTGAAGAAGGCCGCCGCCAAGCCCAACTGCGAGGTCCTGTGGGCGTCCACGCGTGAGCTTATCAATATTTACCAGGCGGAAGGATGCGGTTGCCAGATCATCACGGTGCCCAACAGCATCCTGGCCAAGCGTAAGAACATCGGCCGTGATCCGTACGAGGTCTCGCTCGATACCGTGCGCGGTTTTGCCAAGGATATCGCCTCGCTCGGTTTCCATATCCTGCCGTAACGCGAACGCTGGCTACATCGCGGGTTGTTCGCCCCGGCCTTTCCTTTCCCTATCGCTCACGCGCTTCGCGAGGGTCGCGCTAGGCAAAGGAAAGGCCGGGGCTGCCGACACGAACTTACCGGTAGGTTGGTGATAGGCTTCCATATCCTGCCGTGGACAAAGGTGCCCCCGCCTGCGCCGTGCAAAATTGAGAGTATTCAGCAAGGTAAAGGCTTTTACCAGCTGGGTGAAGCATGGAACAGCCCCCGTTTTGGCTCTGATGACGCTAAAACGGGGGCTGTTTCTTGCTTTTTCGTCTCTGAGGGGCATCCGGAACGGTGGAATTTGCAGAATACTCGCGATTTTGCACGTCGCGAGAGGGGGGGGACCCTTGCTTGGCGGTTTACTTCCCCTGCACCATGGTGAGCGAGATCTTCTTGCGGTCGCGATCGACCTTCTCGACCCACACCTTGACCGTATCGCCGACGCGCACCACGTCACTCGGGTGCTTGACGAAGCGGTTGGCCAGCTTTGAGATGTGCACGAGGCCGTCCTGGTGAACGCCCACGTCGACGAAGGCGCCAAAGTCCACAACGTTGCGCACCGTGCCCTTGAGTTCCATGCCGGGTTCCAGGTCGTCGATCGAAAGCGCCGAGCGGCTAAAGACTACCTCGGGCGCGTCGTCGCGCGGGTCGCGACCGGGCTTCTTGAGCTCGTTGACGATGTCGATGAGCGTTAAGGTGCCGCAGTCCAGGTCGCTTGCCAGTGCCGAGATGCTGCCCAGGCGGCGCTCGATGTCGGGCACGCCGCCACGGCTGAGCTCGCTTGTCGCAACGCCGGCGCGTTCCAGGACGGCCGTGGCCACCTCGTAGCTTTCGGGGTGGACGCTTGTCGCGTCGAGCGGGTTCTTGCCGCCGCTGATGCGCAGGAAACCTGCGGCGTTGAGGTACGCCTTGGGTCCCAGCTTGGGGACCTTCTTGAGCTGGCGGCGATCGGTAAAGGCGCCGTTTTCCTCGCGGTAGGCCACGATGTTTTTGGCTACGCTCGGCGTAATGCCCGACACGTAGCCCAGCAGGCTTGCGCTCGCGGTGTTGACGTCGACGCCCACACGGTTGACGACGTCTTCCACCACGTGGCCCAAGGTGCGCGAAAGCTCGGCCTGGTCAAGGTCGTGCTGGTACTGGCCAACGCCGATGGACTGGGGCGGAATCTTGACGAGCTCTGCCAGCGGGTCTTGCAGACGGCGGCCCAGGCTCATGGCGCCACGTACGGTGACATCCAGATCGGGATACTCCTGGCTCGCGAGCTCGGAGGCGGAGTACACCGACGCGCCCGCCTCGTTGACGATGGTGTAGCGAAGGCTGGGCGCCTGCTCGGCAATAAACTCCGAGACGACTTCCTCGGTCTCGCGGCTGGCGGTGCCGTTGCCGATGACGATGGTGTTGACGCTGTCCTTCTTGACGAGGCGGGCGAGCTCGCGCTTGGTGCCGGCGACGTCGTGGCGCGGCTTGGTGGGGTAGACCACGCCGTGGTCGAGCAGCTTGCCGGTCTCGTCCATGACGGCGACCTTGCAGCCGGTGCGGTAGCCCGGATCGAGCGCGAGTACGCGGGCGCCGCGCACGGGGCGCGCCGAGAGCAGGCCTTCGAGATTCTTGGCAAAGACGTTGATGGCCTCGGTCTGGGCGCGAACGGTGAGTTTGGCGCGGGCCTCGCGCTCCAGCGAGGGGGCCATGAGGCGCTTGTAACCGTCAGCGATGGCGGCATTAAAGACGGGAGCAAACACGCCCTGGCGACGGGGCCAGCGGCTGCCGAGGCGTGCCGTGGCGGCGGCGCCGTCGACGTTGACGCGTACGCGGAGCTTGCCCTCGCGCTCGCCGCGGTCGATGGCAAGGATGCGGTGGTTGGGGATCTTGTGCACGGGTTCGTCGTAGTTGTAGTAGGGCTCGTAGGGGGTCTTCTCGGCGGGGTCGGTGGCCTCGACGACGATGTCGGCGGTGTTTTGCGTAAAGGTGCGCAGGTCGGCGACGTTCTCCGGGTCCTCGGCTACCGTCTCGGCCACGATGTCGGCGGCGCCGGCAAGCGCCTTCTCGGGCGTGTCGAAGCCGGCCTCCTCGTTGACGTATGCCGCGGCGACGTCGAGTGCGCTGCCCTTGGCCGAGGCCTGCATGATGATCATGTTGGCGAGCGGCTCCAGACCTGCCTCGCGGGCCTTCTGCGCGCGAGTCATGCGCTTTTTGCGGTAGGGCTTGTAGAGGTCCTCGACACGCTGGAGCTGTGTGGCCTCGCGAATCTGTTGCTCGAGTTCGGGCGTGAGTTTGCCCTGGGCATCGATGAGCAGGATGACGTCCTCTTTACGCTGCTCAAGATTGCGCAGGTAGGACAGGCGCTCGTCGAGTGCGCGCAGGGCGACGTCGTCCATGCCGCCCGTGGCTTCCTTGCGGTAGCGCGAGATAAAGGGAATGGTGTTTCCCTCGTCGATGAGCTTGACGGCCGCCTCGACGTTGGCGGCCTTAAGGTTGAGCTCGCGGGCGAGCTGGGCGATAAGATCCATGGGACTCCTTGCGTTTAAGGTGCGTTTGCAGCACAGAGCTACCAAGGATACCACCTGCCACTTCGCCCAAAAAAGACTGTTTTGGCGCGGAACCACGAAAGCGGCCTATCTACTACGTTTG
The DNA here is from genome assembly GCA_905214215.1 of uncultured bacterium. Classification (GTDB taxonomy): domain Bacteria; phylum Actinomycetota; class Coriobacteriia; order Coriobacteriales; family Coriobacteriaceae; genus Collinsella. Next base: position 7,903 of record CAJMLP010000031.1, read on the forward strand.
AACCGTGTGGGTCGACCATCCCCCGGTTTTCCGAAAATGCGCAAGCCGTTTACCTGCGGTTTTTATTTCGCGAAATTCTGTATGGATGAGGGTGATTGGTTAAACGTAGTAGATAGGCACATTTCGTGGCGAACGAATCAAGCTAAGGTGCAAAAAGTCCCCCGTCCCAGAAAAATCATTGGCAACGTAGCAAAATGCCCCGCGGGCAGGAAGCTGCTCGCGGGGCAAAGAAGAGGGGCTTATTTGTGGCGGACCGAGGGGCCCGGCATGGGGTTCTGCCGCGGCCTGTCCTAAGGTGCTACAGCTCGACGAGCTGGCCGGTCTCGGCGGCCTCCTTGATGGCGTTGAGAAGCGTGAGCGTCTTGACGTTGTCGGCGGGGGTTACGACGGGCTCGACCTCGCGGCGGACGACCTTCACAAAGTGCTTGAGCTGCATCTTGTGCGGCAGCGCCGGGTCCACGGCCGGAATCTCCATCTGCAGCGGCTTGTGCCAGTTGGAGGCGCCGTCGTAGGAGAACTGGTGCAGGCGGGGCAGCGAAAGGGCGCCCAAGGTTCCGCCGATAAAGTAGGCGTCGGCGTCGAAGGGACGGTACTGCGGGTCCTCGCGAGCGGTGGCCTCCCAGTTCCAGGGGCTGGCGGTGGCATCGGAGATGGTCATGCTTGCGAGCGCGCCATCGGCAAAACGGACGTTGACCACGGCGGAGTCCTCAGTCTCAAAACCGCGGGCGGCGCTGGACTGCATACCCTGGACGGCAACGGGCTCGCCCAGCAGATAGCGGAGCAGGTCGACGTCGTGAACCAGGTTAACCAGGATCGGGCCGGCACCCTTCTTGCGGCGCCACTCGACATCGAAGTACTCGTCATTCTTATAGATCATGTAGTGGAAGCTCGACACGGTGAGCTTGCCCAGCTCGCCGGACTCGATGATCTCCTTGGCCTTGTTGACGAAGGGGTTGTGGCGACGGTGCTGGCCCACGAGCACGGGCACGCCGGCGGTCTCGGCCTCGGCGGCGAAGGCCTGGGCATCCTCGAGGTCATTGGAGATGGGCTTTTCGACCAGCGGCACGATGTTGCGCTTCACGGCCTCGCGGGCAACGCCCAGATGAAGGTCGTTGGGGGTGGCGATGATGACGGCCTCGGGCTTGACCTCGTCCATCATCTGGGCGGGATCGGTGTAAAACGGCACGCCGGCGGCCTCGGCCGTGGCGCGGGCGCCCTCAAAGGCGTCGGCGATGGCGACGAGCTCGGCTTCGGGCTCCTCGGTGACAAAGCGGATGTGGTTGCGGCCCATGGCACCGGCGCCGATAACGGCAATGCGGACGGGGTTGAGCTCAGACATTTCGACTCCTTAATACTGGTGACCGGTGGAATGCGACAAAGGGACTGTCCCTTTGTCGCATCGGTAAAACTAGGCGGACTTCTTCTTGCTGTCGGAGACCATCATGTAGACGGTGAGCACGACGGCGATGGCGGCAATCACAATGGCGCCGTAGAAGGACTGCTGGTAGGCGGCGCTGCCGGCCTCGGCGTGATACAGCACGGCGGTGATGGGCTGGCTGATCCAGGTGGAAGCGGCATAGCCCAAAAACATGATGCCGTAGTTGACGCCGATGTTGCTGGTGCCAAAGGCGCCACCGGTGAGCGGCGGGTAGATGACGAGCAGGGCGCCAAAGCTAAAGCCGAGCAGGGCGAGCGCCACAAAGAACATGCTCTGCGTAAAGCTCATCGACATGATGACGAGCGCGACGATGGTGACGACAAGGCTGATGAGCAGCGACTTGTAGGCGCCGAGCTTGTCGATGATCTGGCCAAAGGACAGACGGCCGACCAGGTTGGCGCAGGTGTTGACGGAGACGACCACGCCGCCGAGGGCGACGGCCGCGGCGCTCGTGGGGTCGGCGAAGAGCTGGACAGCGGCGATGGAGGCAACCTTGCCCACGAGCAGGGTGCCCGCGGTGGCGGCAAAGGCGAAGGTGACGATGAGGACCCAGAAGCGCGGGGTCTTGACCATCTCGCCCGGGGTGAGGTCGCCGAAGGTGCCGGCATGTGCGCCACCCTTGGGGGCCTCGAAGCCCTCGGGCAGCCAACCGGCCTCGGGGGCCTTCAGGAACAGGGCGGAGGCGGCGATCGTCACAAAGAAGATGACGCCGAGTGCCTTAAGGGCGCCAAAGATGCCCAGGCTCGGGATGAGCAGCGAGGCGAGCACCGGGGACAGCACGGCGGGGCCGGCGGTCGAAGCGGCCAGGGTGATGCCGGAGGCCAGGCCCTTCTTGTCGATGAACCACTTTTGGCCGGTGGTGAGCGCGGGGTTGTAGCCCAGGCCGTTGCCGATGGCGGCGACGAGCGAGAACCACAGGTAGAACTGCCACGGCTCGGTGACGGTGCCGGACATGAACCAGCCCAAGCCGTAACACACGGCGGCGGCGATCACGACGTTGCGCGGGCCGATCTTATCGGAGATGCGACCGGCGAAGATGCCCGTCACGGCCATGATGGTCTGAAAGACCGGGAAGGCCCAGGTAAGGGCGCTGGACCACTCGGGGTAGACGGCGAGCAGGTTCTTGCTCACGACGGAATACAGCGCGATTGAGCTGATGAAGAACATGGTGACGCACGCGGCGGAAAGCACGACGGCGCGACCCTTGTTGGAGTTGGTGGAAGCCATTGGACTCTTTCTAATCGATACGGGGGAGGGGCGGACGCGTCCGCGGGGCCTCCCTGTCAGGCTGGTTTACTGGTCGGTCGGCTTTGCGACGCCGGACTCGTCGGACCAAAGCTCGACACCCTTGTTCTTGAGGTAGTTGTCGGCAAAGGCTCGGCGGCCGCCGGGCTTGGCGGTGAGGTCGCCCATCATATTGGAGAAACCGCCGTCGACCTTGATGGCGTCGCCGGTGGTAAAGTCCGAGCGCTTGGACGCCAGGAACATGACGGCGTTGGCGATATCGCTGACCTCGCCGATGCGGCGTGTGGCGATAAGGCGGCTGCGGCTCTTCTCGACCTCGGGGTCAGCGTAAAAGCTCGCCGACATGGGGGTCTTGACAAAGCAGGGCTCGACGCAGTTGGAGCGCACGCCGTAGGGGCCCCACTCGGCGGCCAGCATCTTGGACATCATGTTGACGCCCGCCTTGGTGGAGCTGTACACGCCCGAGAACGTCTCGGGGGAGTGGCTGGCAACGGTCGAGATATGCACCAGGCGACCCTGGCCTGCCTTGATCATCTCGCGACCAAAGCGCTGCGAGGTGATGAAGTAGCCGGTGAGGTTGACGTTGATGACCTCGTTCCAGTCGCTCAGCGGCAGGTCTTCCATGGCTGCGAAGCGCAGGATGCCGGCGGTGTTGACGAGGACGTCGACACGTCCGAAGTCGGCGATGGTGGCATCGACGGCGGCCTGAACCTCGGCCTCGTCGGTGGCGTTCATCTTGTAGCCCTCGGCGTGGATGCCAAACTCGGCGGCGAGGTCGGCAGCTGCGGCCTTGACCTTCTCCTCGTCCAAGTCGAGCAGGACGACGTTGGCGCCGTTGCGGGCGAACTCGCGGCAGATCTCGACGCCCATGCCGCCGAGCGCGCCGGTCACAGCGCAGACATCGCCCTCGAGCTTAAGCCAGTTGCTCATAGGAACTTCCCTTCTTGTACCTCCCTGTGGGCCGCTCCCATTACTCGACCCACGTGGTTTTCGCTGGTTATCGTATGCTTTGCATTTGCGCAGGTGAATTGCATATTTGTTAGAATGGCGTTAACCGTAGGTTTACACTATGCGATGCAGTTTTTCTCAATTGAGCGCGTGACCTGCCAAAACGACCCCCTTCGGCAGTTCATTGCCATGCGTCTGGAAACGGGAGATTGACGTGTACGATCGACGACTCGAGGCCATATCGGCCGCCGCGGAGCTGGGAAGCTTCTCACGGGCGGCGGCAAAATTGCGCGTGTCGACCCCGGCGCTCGTCAAGCAGGTGTCGGGCTTCGAGGCCGAGTTTGGCATCACGTTGTTCGAGCGCTCGCATTCTGGTGTTAAGGTGACGCCGGCGGGCGCTCTGCTGGTGGACGACGCGCGCTCGATCATGCGGCAGTCCGAGGACGCGCTGCGCCGCGCCCGACGCGCGGCGGGCGATGGCGGTGCCGTGCGTCTGGGCGTGTCGATGATGTGCCCGGGGCGCCAGACGCTGTCGATGTGGTCGGGCATCCACGATCTGGAACCGTCGCTGCGATTTGAGATCGTGCCGGTAAGCGACCTCTATGACGAGCGCGAGACCGTCATGCGCAGCTTGGGCCGCGAGGTCGATGTGGTGCAGTCGAGTTTTTCGACCCCGCGCTGGGGTGACGCCTGCCAAAAGCTCCGCATTGTCAACGTGCCGTTTTATATCGACCTGCCGCGCACGAGCTCGCTGGCGCGCAAGAATCGCATTGCGGTCGCCGACTTGGAGGGCATGCGTCTGCGCGTGCTCCGCCACGGCAACGACGCTATGGACAGCCTGCGTATCGATCTTTTGGCAGACGGCGGCGTGGATGTGATCGATGTGGATAGCTTTGACTTTGCACTCTTTAACGAGGCGGAGGAAAAGGGCGACGCGGTGCTCACCTGCGGCGCATGGTCGGGCGTGCACCCGGCTTTTGTAGGCGTGCCGTTCCTATGTGGCCGCGAGGTGCCGGTCTTCTTGCACTACCCGCTCGAGCCCACCCTCCAAGTACAAAAATTCGTCAACGCCATGGCCCAACTCCTCAACTAGCTCATTTGGCGCGGGTAGTCTTTTTGGGACGGGGCTTTTTAGCTACTTTTGCCGCCCTGCCTGCGCACCCTCAAAGTAGTCAAAAAGCCCCGTCCCAAAAAGACTAACAAAACGAGGCCCTGGCCAAACGGCCAGGGCCTCACTAACCTTTATTCCGTTTTAAACAACGGGCTGATTGCGCGCAGGAGGGTGCCCCGGAGCGGCGGGGTATTTCCTCCGCGCGCAGTTTCGCAGCGAAGCGAGAATGTTTGAGCACGGAGGAATTACCCCGACGCCCCGGGGCACCCTCCGTCAGTAACCGTTCCTACTCCAGCTCAAATGCACCCGTGTACAGCTGGTAGTAATACCCGCGCTTGGCGATCAGCTCGTCGTGGTTGCCGCGCTCGATGATGCGGCCGTGATCCAGACAGATGATCGCGTCGGAGTTGCGCACGGTGGACAGGCGGTGCGCGATGACAAACGTCGTGCGGCCCTCCATGAGCTTATCCATGCCCTCCTGCACGATGGCCTCGGTGCGGGTGTCGATACTCGACGTAGCCTCGTCCAGAATCATCGCCGGCGGATCGGCGACGGCGGCGCGGGCGATCGAGATCAGCTGGCGCTGGCCTTGCGACAGCTGTGCGCCGTTGCCGGTGAGCATGGTGTCGTAGCCGTCGGGCAGGCGGGTGATAAAGTCGTCTGCGCCCGCGAGCTTGGCCGCTGCGATGCACTCCTCGTCGGTGGCGTCCAGGTTGCCGTAGCGGATGTTGTCCATCACGGTGCCGGTGAACAGGTTCACGTCCTGCAGCACGACGCCCAGGCTTCGGCGCAGGTCGGCCTTGCGGATCTTGTTGACGTTGATGCCGTCGTAGCGGATCTTGCCGTCGGCAATGTCGTAGAAGCGGTTGATGAGGTTGGTGATGGTCGTCTTACCGGCACCGGTGGCGCCGACAAACGCGACCTTCTGGCCCGGCTTGGCAAACACGGACACGCCGTGCAGCACCTCGTGGTCGGGCGTGTAACCAAAGTCGACGTTATCCATGACCAGGTCGCCGCGCAGCGGTACGTACTCGATCTCGCCGGTTGCGCGGTGCGGATGCTTCCATGCCCACATGCCGGTGTGGTGGTCGGCCTCCTCGAGCTCCCAGGTTTCGGGGTTCACCTGCGCGTTGACGAGTGTCACGTAGCCCTCGTCGGCCTCGGGCTCCTCGTCGATGAGCTCAAAGATGCGGTCGGCGCCGGCGAGGCCCATGACCACGGCGTTGATCTGCTGTGAGATCTGGCCGATCTGTCCGCAGAACTGCTTGGTCATGTTGAGGAACGGCACCACGACGGCGATGGACAGCGCCATGCCCGAGATGCTCAGGTTGGGTACGCCCAGCGCCAGGAAAATGCCGCCCGCCAGTGCGACCAGCACGTAGAGCAGGTTGCCCAGGTTCATAAGGATGGGCATGAGGATGTTGGCGTACATGTTGGCCTTCTGGGAGACCTCGAAGAGCTTTTCGTTGCGCTCGTCAAAATCGGCCTCGGCGGCAGACTCGTGGCAGAACGCCTTGACGACCTTCTGGCCGTTCATGACTTCCTCGATATGGCCCTCGACCACGCCGAGCTCGGTCTGCTGCGCAATGAAGAAGCGCGCGGAGTTGGAGCCGAGCAGCTTGGTCATAAAGGTCATAAAGGCGACGCCGGCGATGATGACCAGGCACATCCACACGCTGTAGTACAGCATGATAAAGAACACCGTGACGATGATGATGATCGTCATGAGCAGGTTGGGCAGCGACTGGCTGATCATCTGACGTAGCGTGTCGATGTCGTTGGTGTAGTGGCTCATGATATCGCCGCGCTGGTGCGTGTCGAAGTAGCGGATCGGCAGGTCCTGCATGCGGTTGAACATCATCTCGCGCAGCTTCTCGAGCGAGCCCTGCGTGACGATAGCCATGGCGCGGTTCCAGAAGAGCGAGGACAGGACGCCGACGCCGTAGATGCAGGCGAGGGTGGTCACGAGCTGTGCGATTTTGGGCTGCGCGGCTTCCCAATCGCCCGACTGCCACGATTCGCTAATAATTTGCAGGGCGCTCTGCAGGAAGGTCGCGCCGATGGAGTTGATGATGGCGCAGAGCACCACGCCGGCGACGACGAGGGGCAAAAGCACAGGATAGAAGCCAAAGAGCGTCTTGATGAGGCGCGACATGGTGCCGCCCTTGCGGTTGAGCGCGCGCTCGGCGGTCGTTGCCTTACTCATGTGCCTCGCCTCCTTCCTGGGTCTGAGCTTGCGTTGCGGATGCCTCGGTGTCGGCCTCGACGGCCCCTTCGCCCTCGGCAGACATCTTGTTTTGCGAGGTAAAGGTCTCGCGGTAGATCTCGCTCGTCTTGAGCAGCTCTTCGTGGTTGCCGATCTGTGCGATACGGCCGCCCTCCATGACGATGATGCGGTCTGCGTCCTGCACGGAGCTGATGCGCTGGGCGATGATGATCTTGGTCGTGTTGGGCAGATAGCTTGCCAGACCTGCGCGAATTTTTGCGTCGGTCTTGGTGTCGACGGCGCTGGTTGAGTCGTCCAGGATCAAGATCTTGGGGCGACGCAGCAGGGCGCGTGCAATGCACAGGCGCTGCTTCTGACCGCCCGAAACATTGGAGCCGCCCTGTTCGATCCAGGTGTCGTAGCCCTTGGGGAAACCGTCGACAAACTCGTCGGCGCAGGCCAGATGCGCTGCCTCGCGGACTTCCTCGTCGGTGGCGTTCGGGTCGCCCCAACGCAGGTTCTCGGCGATGGTGCCGCTAAACAGCACGTTTTTCTGCAGCACCATGGCGACCTGGTGACGCAGCGCGTCCAGGTCGTAGTCGCGCACGTCCACGCCGCCCACGCGCACAGCGCCTTCGGTGGTGTCGTACAGGCGGGCGATGAGGTTAACGAGCGTGGACTTGGCCGAGCCGGTGCCGCCGATGATGCCGATGGTCTCGCCGCTCGTAATGTGCAGGTCGATATCGTCGAGCGCCTGGCGCTTCGCATGCTTGGAATACTTAAAACTCACGTGGTCAAAGTCGATGGAACCGTCGGCAACCTCGAGCACGGGCTCGGCGGGATCGGCGATCGTGGGCTCGGCGGCCAGCACCTCGGCAATGCGGTGTGCCGATTCGTCGGCCATGGTCACCATGACAAAGATCATCGACAGCTGCATCAGGCTCATGAGAATCTGGAAACCATAGGTAAAGGTCGAGGAGAGCTGGCCCACGTCGAACAGCGTGCCCTGGCTCGTGATGATGAGCTTGGAGCCCAGGTAGATGATGACGACAAACGCGCCGTTGACGCAGATGTTCATCATGGGGTTGTTAAAGGCGAGCAGCTTCTCGGCGCGGGTGAAGTCCATCTGGACATCGCGCGCGGCGGCCGCGAACTTCTCCTTCTCAAAGTCTTCGCGTACGTAGCTCTTAACCACGCGCATGCCGGTGACGTTTTCCTCGACGGACTCGTTAAGGGCATCGTACTTGTGGAACACGCGCGAGAAGATGGGGCGCACCTTAAAGATGATAAAGAACAGCCCAAAGCCCAGCAGCGGAATGATGACCAGGTAGACCATGGCAACGCTGCCGCCCATGATAAATGCCATGGTAAAGGCGAAGATCAATACCAGCGGCGCGCGCACGGCGATACGGATGATCATCATAAAGGCCTGCTGCACGTTGTTGATGTCGGTGGTCAGGCGCGTGACGAGCGAGGAGCTCGAGAACTCATCGATGTTGGCAAAGCTGAACGTCTGGATTTTGTAGAACAGGTCGTGACGCAGGTTCTTGGCGAAGCCGCAGCTCGCATGGCTGCAGGTGACGCCTGCCGCGGCGCCAAAAGCAAGCGATGTCAGCGCGATGAGCACCAAAAAGCCTGCGGTGGGAAGCATCTCGGCTACGGTGGCGCCGTCTTTGATGGCGTCGATCAGGTTGGCAGTGATAAATGGAATCAGCATCTCGCAGAGCACCTCGCCAAGCACGAGCAACGGCGTAGCAACGGTGACTTTCATATAGTCGCGGATGCTGCCCATGAGGGTTTTAATCATCCAGTTCCTCCCAGGTTACGCGGATTTTATCGAGCATTTCGGCGAGGTCCTCGCGCTCGTCGTGGGTGAGCGCGCTAAAGGCCCGTTCTCTAAAGCGGATGCGGGCTGCCTGGTCGATGCGGGCGTTTTCCCGGCCGGTTTCGGTCAGGCGAATGGTGAGTTGCCGTCGATCCTTGGGGTTACGGCTGCGCTCGATGAGGCCGTTGAGCTCGAGCTTGGACAGGATCTCGGAAAGCGATCCCGGCTTGAGGTCAAAGTGCATGCCGAGCTCCTGCTGCGACATCTCGCCGCCGGGTTGCTTGGCTAGCAGGCAGATGATGGGCGCCTTGCCGGATACGCCTCCGCCATGAAAGTGCATGTAATGGCCGCA
>CAJMLP010000032.1:0-16353 GCA_905214215.1 uncultured bacterium
TCAACTTCACGGATGATGCCAAAACGGTCACCCGTGAGGAAGTGTTGGGTTCGAGTGCTATGGACAATGTTCCAGCATGCTGGGATCGAACTCGCTAGCCGGAATCACACGGTACCCGTGACGCAGCAGCAGATCGACAAAAACACCGTTGCCCGCGGTGAGCGTACCGCTAAAGGTGCCATCGTAGACGCGACCCGCACCGCACGAGGGGCTACGGTCCTGTAAGACGCACGCAGCGATCTCGGAAGGGCCGCCCGCCTGCTCGCACATATCGAGCGCACGTTGAGCGCCCAGGCGAAACTCGCGATCGACCGAGGCGCCCTCGCAGGTACGGATCTCGCCGTTCACAATCTCGGATGGCTTGCGCGGCGTGGGCAGGCCACCGAAGACCTCGGGGCACACCAGTAAGACCTCGGTCCCCGTGCGCTCGCAAGCCTCGACCAGCTCGCGATGGTAATTGTCGAGCCCGTTATACTTACAGCTTTCACCCATCAAACAGGCACTTACCACGATCTTCATATACAACTCTCCCCACACAAATCGCCCCATTTGAGCTGGACACTCAAATGGGGCGTTCAATACTGCGCTGCCAGCCTTACTGCTGCTTTGGCATCAGCGGATTTTCACGCGTGAGGAGGTTCATAAACTCCTCGCCCGTGATCGTCTCCTTCTTGTACAGATAACGAGCCAGCTCGTGGAGCTTAAACTTGTTCTCCTTGAGGATCTGCAGGGCGCGATCGTGCGCATCCTCGATCAGCTTGGCAACAATCGCATCCACGCGCTCGGCCGTACCGGGAGCGCAGGTGAGCGACGTGTCCTGGTTGAGATACGCGTTCTGGACGGTACCGAGCGCCATCATGCCAAACTCATCGGACATGCCAAAGCGCGTCACCATGTTGCGGGCGAGCTTGGTGGCCTGCTCGATATCGTTGGCGGCGCCGGTCGTCATCTCGCCAAAGATGAGCTCCTCGGCAGCACGGCCACCGCAATAGACGGCGAGCTTGTCCAGGACCTCCTGACGTGTGGTCAGGAAGCGCTCATCCTCCTCGACCTGCATGGTGTAGCCCAGAGCACCGCTCGTGCGCGGCACGATGGTGATCTTGGTAACCGGCGCCGAGCCCTTCTGACGGGCGGCGACGATGGCGTGACCGATCTCGTGGTAGGAAACGACCTGCTTCTCGTGGTCGGACAGTACCGTGGACTTGCGCTGCTGACCGGCGATGACGACCTCCACCGACTCCTCAAAATCGTCCTGCGTGGCGCGCTTTCGACCCTCGCGAACGGCGCGCAGAGCGCCCTCGTTGATGATATTGGCCAGGTCGGCGCCCGAGGCACCGGGCGTGGCGCGGGCGATCGCGGTCAGGTCGATCGGGGGCTGCGTCTTCACGCTCTTGGCATGGAGCTCAAGGATGTTCTTACGGCCGGTCAGGTCGGGCAGCTCAACGGGAATACGGCGGTCAAAGCGGCCGGGGCGCAGCAGGGCCGGGTCAAGGCTATCGGGACGGTTGGTCGCAGCGAGGACGACGATACCCTTATGGTTATCGAAGCCGTCCATCTCGGTCAACAGCTGGTTGAGCGTCTGCTCGCGCTCGTCGTTGCCGCTAAAGCCGCCGCCATCGCGCTTCTTGCCGATCGTATCGATCTCGTCGATGAACACGATGCACGGGGCCTTTTCCTTGGCCTGCTTAAACAGGTCGCGCACCTTGGCGGCACCACGGCCGACGAACATCTCGACGAACTCAGAACCCGAAATGCTAAAGAACGGCACGCCCGCCTCGCCGGCCACAGCCTTGGCGAGCAGGGTTTTACCGGTACCCGGAGGGCCGACAAGGAGGGCACCGCGTGGCAGCTTGGCACCGATCTCCTCGTAGCGCTGCGGCTTCTCCAGAAAGTCGACGACCTCCTTGAGGGACTCCTTGGCCTCTTCCTGGCCGGCGACATCCTTAAAGGTCACGCCCACGTCCTTGGAGGCGATCACGCGCGCACCGGACTTGCCCAGTCCACCGCCGCCAAAACCACCGCCGCCAAAGTTCATCGACGGACCGTCATCACCCATGGCCTTCTTCATGCGGCGGTTGAGCCACCAGCCGATCAGGAAGAAAATCGCCATGGGAAGGACGAGCGTGAGCAGGTAGTAGGTCATCAGACCCGAGTTCTTATCGGGAACGACCGACTCAAGCGAGGCGCCAGATTCAAGCACGCGATCGGTAAAGCCCGCGTCATTCGGCACACCGGTCGTCTTGTAGGCGATGTTCTCGTCCTCGCCCTTCTTGGTGTAATAAATCGTGTAATCGTCCGTGTTGTACTCGACCTTGTCGACGCTCTTCTTATCGAGCGCTTTGACAAACGTCGAGTAATCGGTCTTCGTAATCTGCTGCGTGTGACCGATGTTGGGGAACAGAACGGTCGAGAGCACGAGGTAGACGACGAAGGCGATGAGCACGTAGAGGATCATATTCCGTCTACGTTTGTTGTCATCCATCTCCATCTGGTTGAACTCCATCTACTGGGGTTGATAATGCTATCTAGAATACCCAACCCAGACGGCGATAAACCGACGCCGGGCACGAAAGGACAGAGATGGCATCACTGGAAGTCGGCAAGGTTCAGATCTACACGGGCGACGGCAAGGGCAAGACGACGGCTGCGCTGGGGCTCGCACTGCGCGCCACGGGCTATGGACTTAACGTGCTCATGCTTCAGTTTGCCAAGAAGCTACACTGCGCCGAACATGACGCAGCACCTCGATTGGGGCTACGCATCGTACAAGCCGACCGCGACACGCCCGAAGCCTGTGCCGCACAGATCATGGAGCTGGCGCGCGAGCAGATTAGCCAAGTTGACGTGCTGATATTGGATGAACTGGGAGAAGCCATGCGACGGGGGTTTGTGACGCGCGAAGATGTCGAAGCGTTGATCGCGATGAAACCGACCACCACGGAGCTCGTGCTCACCGGCCGCGGATTGCTGCCCCTCGCCGACCTTGCCGACCTAGTAACCGAAATGCGCCCCGTCAAACACTACTTCGACGAAGGCCTCCTAGCCCGCCAAGGCATCGAATACTAGCCATTGCGGACGTCCCCAATGGCTAGGCAGTGGCGCGGCCTAGCCAGTTGCCGCTGTGATGATAGACGGTGAACATCGTGGCGGTTATTACCCAGGTTACGGGGTAGACCAGCAGCAGATGCTCGAGCGAGGGGTCGAGCGGCATAATCGCGAACACCCACGCCACGCGGAGCACGACCGTGCCGAATATCGTCAGCATCATAGGCTGGAAGCTCACGCCAGCGCCACGGATGGAGCCGGACGCGTTTTCGATAATCGAGAAGATCGCGTAGAACGGCGCGATGAAATGAAGAATCGTCGTGGTGTAGGCCGAAATTGCGACATCGTCGATAAACAGACGCGAAAGCGGGCCCGAGAATACCAGCAGCACGGCAGACAGGCCACCGATAAGCACAAACGACAGCACGAGCGACGTGTGGTATCCCTTTCGCATGCGTTCGTAATTGCGCGCACCAAAGTTCTGCGCCGAGAACGTGGTGATCGACACGCCGAGTGCCTCGGTCACCATCCAGATAATGCCGTCCAGGCGGCCGGAAAGGCCCCAAGCGGTCGTGACATCGGCTCCAAACGAGTTGACCGACACCTGAATCAAAACATTGGAGATCGAATACGCCGCAGACTGAACGCCCAGCGGCAAACCGCACGATAGCATGCTCTTGCAGATACCGGGGTCAATACCGAGCTTTGAGAGCGAAAGACGCCACGCTCCCGGAGCTCGCATCATGCGGATCACAATCATCGTGGCATTGGTGCAGATAGTCAGCGCCACCGCGATGCCGCAGCCCAGCGCTTCCATGTGCAGCACGGCGACAAAAAGAATGTCGAATGCCACATTGACGAAGCAGCCGGAGGCAATAATAACCGCCGGACCGCGCGTGTCGCCCACGGCGCGCAACAGCGCCGTCCCCATATTGAGCAGCAGCGCCGCAAACATGGCGGCAAAGTAGCAACGGGCATACGCCACACCCTCGGCCAGCAGCTCATGCGGCGTATTCATCAACACAAGCATCGGCTCGACAAACACCATGCCCAGAATGGAAATGACAATGCCGCCCACCAGCGCGAGCGTCATGGCCGTATGGACCGATCGGCTCAAGCGCTCGTCATCGTGCTGACCAAAAAACTGACCGGTAATGACAGCACAGCCAGCACCCACACCGACGCAAAAACCAATGCAGAGCTCCGTAAGCACCATCGTGGCCTGAATGCCACCCAGCGCGAGCTTGCCGCCAAACTGACCGACGATATAGGTACCGATAAGCGTGTATGCCTGCTGAAAGAACGAACTAAAGAAGATAGGGACGCACAGCGACAGCAGCTGCTGCCAAATAACGCCCTGCGTTACATCGATAGCCGTAGATTTCTTAGCCACACGCCCTCCCCACCAGCGTACGTCAAACAACAAAGCGGCACTTTAAGACCAAAGCCAATACCAGCTTAGCACCGACCGACGTCGGCCGAAACGCCCCGAACCAAAGCCCGGTGCAAAATACCTGCCTAGTGATACAAACCCGGCTGGTAGTGGTACTCGTTGCTCACGTGCGGGCACAGCTGCCAAAAGGCGACGGCACTTGCCGCGGCCACGTTGAGTGAATCGACCCCATGCGCCATCGGAATACGCACGGCGCGGTCGCAGCCTGCAATGGTCTTGGCGCCCAAGCCAGCACCCTCGGTGCCCATAAAGATTGCCAGGCGGTCAATCTCCTGGAGCGCGGGATCGTCCAGCGACACCGAATCATCCGACAACGCCATAGCGGCACACGAAAAGCCGGCATCGTGCAGCGCCGCCAGCCCATCATGCGGCCATACGCGCGCCTCGCTGCCAATGCGCGTCCAGGGCACCTGGAACACCGTGCCCATGCTCACGCGGGCCGAGCGACGGTACAGCGGGTCACAGCAAGTGGGGCTCACCAAAATACCGTCGACGTTCAGCGCAGCCGCCGAGCGGAAAATCGCGCCGACGTTGGTGTGGTCGACAATGCCCTCGAGCACGCACACGCGCACCGGGCGCTCCCCCGCCGCCTCGACGACGCCGCCCAAGAACTCATCAACCGGAATCTGTCGCGGGCGACGGAATGCCGCGAGTGCACCGCGCGTCACGTTAAAGCCCGTCAGCTGCTCCATAAGCTCCATCGAGGCCACGAACACAGGAACCGGACCTGCGCCCTCGCGCACAACAAGCTCCTCAAACAGCGGCATCATCTGATCGAGCCAGCGATCACCCAAAAGAAAGCTCACCGGCTCGTATCCGGCGCGCACCGCACGCTCGATGACCTTGGCACTCTCGGCGATAAAAATGCCCTTCTGCGGCTCCAGCACGCAGCGAAGCTCACGCTCGGTCAGTCGCACGTAGGCATCGAGCCGCTCGTCCTCGAGCGAATCAATTCGCAGCACCTCAACGGCATCAGTCATAGCAGCCAGCCCGCACCCTTCTTTACAGCACATCTATACCAAACGAGGCGACGCTAAGCGCCGCCCCGTGCATTCAAACAACCCGATGATACCGTTCACGCCAGACGATTTACGCATCAACGCGACGATACGTCACGAACTCATAATCGACACCCTCGTCGCCCTCGCCTGGGGCAATCGTGGCAGCACCGCCACGCCGCACAATCTCCCACGCGGGATCGGCGTCCAAGTCGGGAAAGCACGTGTCCACGGGATGGACGCAGTGGTTATGCGTGACCTCGGCCTCCACGCAGTACGGCAAAAACTGACGATACACCTCGCCACCGCCGATCACCCACGCAACGGGTTCATAGGCCACGGCGGCGAGCGCTTCGTCAACGCTATGCACCACGTCGACGCCCTCGGCAGCAAAGTCCTCATCGCGCGTGAGCACGATATTGCGGCGGTTCTTGAGCGGTCGTCCGCCGGGAAAACTCAACAGCGTCTTGCGACCCATAATGACCGGGCAACCCTTGGTGCATGCCACAAAATGACGCATGTCGGCACGGTTGGACACGACCATGTCGCCCTCGCACCCAATACCCCAGTCATCGCACACGGCGACGATGGCAGAAAGCTTACACGTCATGCGCGTCACCTACACCGCAATGGGGATGTTCTTGACCTGCGGGCCGTGCTCATAGCCCTCGACAATCAGATCATCGGTCGTAAACGCATAGAAGTCATGCACATCGGGGTTGAGCGTTACCTTGGGCGCGGCAAACTGCGGACGCTCGATAAGCTCGCGGACGATATCGACATGACGGTCGTAAATGTGGGCATCGGCAATCACATGCAGCAGCTCGCCAGCGATCATATCGACCGACTGCGCAACCATCATCAGCAAAATGGCGTACTGGCACACATTCCAGTTGTTCGCGGCCAAAATGTCCTGGCTACGCTGGTTGAGAATCATGTTGAGCGTCGGTTTGTCATCCTGCGGGCGCTGCGTCACGTTATACGTCACGCTGTAGGCGCACGGATACAGGTGCATCTCGGACAAATCGCTAAACACGTAGGTATTCGTCATAATGCGGCGGCTGTACGGAGTGTTCTTAAGGTCGTACAGCACGCGATCCATCTGGTCAAAGTCGCCCTCGGCATAATGGCTCTTCTGCCCAATCTGATACCCGTAGGCCTTGCCGATGGAGCCGGTCTCGTCGGCCCACTCATCCCAAATATGGCTGTTGAGATCATGCACGTTATTGGACTTCTTTTGATAGATCCATAGGATCTCATCCATGGCAGATTTGAGGGCCGTACGACGCAGGGTAAGAGCCGGAAACTCCTCACGCAGGTCATAGCGCGCCGTGACACCAAAGCTTTTAATGGTATAGGCAGGGGTGCCATCCTCCCACACCGGACGGACCTTTTGTCCCTCGGTGGTGGTGCCATGGTCCAGAATATCGCGGCACATGGTTACAAACTGTTGATCAGCCTTGCTCATTGACCCTCCTGTCAGTTGCCTATAGGCTATTTTTTATTCTAGCCCAGGCGCGCGAGTGTCGGATTGGACACTTGGGCCGGCACACGCAATGCACGGCAGCACAGCACCGTCTGCGCCAACGCAACACCTTTGCTTTTCTGACATATGCCAAAAATGCCTTGCTCTGCGGCGCATGCGCGTTATCCTATTGTTGACATATGTCAGATAAGGAGGGCGCATGGCAGGAAGACGCGAGAAACTGCGCCGCGTCGGGATCATCCCCGAATACCGCGGCTTTACCCCTGACGGCCTTGCCAGTGGAGACGCCATCGACATGACGATCGACGAACTCGAGGTGCTGCGCCTGTGCGACCTGGAAGGCCTTAGCCAAGAGGCAGTCGCACAGCAGATGGGCATCGCGCGCGCCACAGTGGCGGCTATTTGCAGCCGAACGCATCGCAAGGTGGCAAACGCGCTGGTCAATGGTCGGGCGCTCATCATCGAAGGCGGCAATATCGCGTACTCCCCCATCACCACGACAACGGCCGCATGGCCAGCAAAGGAGGTCGGCACCATGAGGGTGGCAACCACGTACGACAACGGCAAAATCTTTATGCACTTTGGCCGCAGCGAGCAGTTCAAGATCTACGACATCCAGGATGACAAGGTGCTCAACGAGCAGGTCGTAGGCACCGGCGGCACCGGTCACGGCGCCCTGGCGGGTCTGCTTGCCAACGGTGGCGTTGACACGCTCATCTGCGGCGGTATCGGCGGCGGCGCCATCAACGCGCTCACCCAGGCTGGCATCATGGTCTATGCGGGCGCCCAGGGCAGCTGCGATGCCTGCGTCGAGGCCCTCATTGCCGGCACGCTCGCGCAGACCGGCGAGGCCACCTGCGACTGCCACGGCCATGACCACGAGCACACCCACGAGCATGGCGAGTCCTGCGGCTGCCACGGCCATCACGGCCATGATGGGCACGAGGGCTGCGGCTGCCACTAGCGGCACGGCACCGCAAGCTCGGGGCGCGACGCTAAACGCAACCCAACAATCAAAGCCAACAACAAAGGCCACCCGGTAGCTTCCGAGTGGCCTTTGCCATATCAAGCTGGAATTACAGTCCTATTTCTTATTGCGCATCTGAGCTTCCATCTGGCGCAGCAGGTCCATATCGGACTTAGGACCGCCCGTTCCCAGGCCGCCCAGACCGCCCATGCCGCCCAGACCCATGGCATCCAGGCCGGGAATATTGGGCATGCGCATCTTTTTGCCCTTCTTACCCTTTTTGCCCTTCTTACCGCCGGCTTGCGCCTGATTGGCCATCGTGCGCATGCGGCCCATCATCTTGTTCATCTCACCCCACTGCTTCATAAGGCTATTGACCTCGGTGGGGGTCACGCCGGCGCCCTTGGCGATGCGGGCGCGACGCTGGCCGTTGATAATAGAGGGACGCAGGCGCTCCTCCTTGGTCATCGACATGATGATGGCCTCGTTCTTGTCGAAGATGCCCTCGTCCAGGTTGCCGCCCATCTGGTTGAGCGCGCGCTGACCGCCGGGAAGCATACCCAGGATACCCTTCATGCCGCCCATCTTCTTGACGGCCTTCATCTGGTCGAGCATGTCGTTCATGGTAAAGCCCTCGCGCAGCATGCGCTCGGCAGCCTCAAGCTGCTCGGCATCGGCCGCCTCCTGAGCCTTCTCGATGATGCCGACGACGTCGCCCATGCCTAAGATGCGCTTGGCCATACGGTCGGGGTAGAACGGCTCCAGCGAATCGGGCTTCTCGCCCATGCTCACGAACTTGATAGGCTTGCCGGTCACCTGGCGCACGGAAAGCGCGCCGCCGCCACGGGCATCGCCGTCGAGCTTGGAGATGATCACGCCGTCAAAGTCGGTACGCTCGGCGAAGGTCGAGACGACGTTGACAATATCCTGGCCGGTCATCGCATCGACGACCATTAGCACCTGATCGGGCTTGACGGCCTTCTTGATGTCCACGGCCTCCTGCATCATCTGCTCGTCGATCTGCAGACGACCGGCGGTATCGACGATGACCACGTCACGCAGGTGGTCGACGGCCTCCTGGATGGCGCCCTTGGCGATGTCGACCGGGTGCTCGCCGTCACCGCGGAAGACCGGCACGCCGATCTCGCCGCCGAGCGTGGCAAGCTGGTCGGCAGCAGCGGGACGGTAGACGTCGCACGCGGCGAGCAGCGGCGAGCGGCCCTGCTTCTTGAGCAGGTAGGCAAGCTTTACGGCAGCCGTGGTCTTACCGGAGCCCTGCAGGCCCACGAGCATGATGACATTAGGAATGCGGTTACTAAAAACGAGCTTGCTCTCGGTGGAGCCGAGCATCTCGGTGAGCTCGTCGAGCACGATCTTGACGACGTTTTGCGCCGGCGACAGCGACTCCATGACCTCGGCGGTCATGCAGCGCTCCTTAGTCTTAGCAACGAACTCCTTGACGACCTTAAAGTTAACGTCGGCCTCGAGCAGCGCCATGCGAATGTCGCGCATGGCCGAGGTGATATCGGCCTCGGTCAGCTTACCCTTGCCGCGCAGGCGGTCAAATGTGTCGTTGAGGCGATCGCTCAGGGAATCAAACACTGGTTACTCCTTAGTTGGACTCGCCCACCAGGGCGCGGCAGAAATCTTTGGCGTTAAACTCCTGCAGGTCATCGACCTGCTCGCCCACGCCGATGCGCAGGATCGGGAGCTTGAGCTTCTCGGCCACGGCCATGGCGATACCGCCCTTAGCCGTGCCGTCGAGCTTGGTCATGATAATACCGTCCAGGCCCAGCGCCTCGTTAAACTCGAGCGCCTGGTTCAGACCGTTCTGACCAGTGGCGGCATCGATCACAAGCACGACCGAAACCGGCATGGGGCCGGCGGCCATATTGGCGGCGCGCTTACGCGTCACGTTGACCACCTTGGCGAGCTCGCGCATGAGCTCGGGGCTCGTATGCAGACGACCGGCGGTGTCGATAAGCACCAGGTCGCTGCCGCGCCTGTCGGCCTCGTCGAGCACGTCGTAACAAACGCTCGCCGGGTCGGAGCCGCGGTCGCGCTTGATGACGGGAACACCGGCGCGCTGGCCCCACACATCGAGCTGCTCGATGGCGGCGGCGCGGAAGGTATCGGCCGAACCGATCACGACATTCTTGCCGCGGGAAGCCATGGCGCTCGCAATCTTGCCGACCGTCGTGGTCTTGCCGGCACCGTTGATGCCCACAAACAGCACGCAGCTCGGCGTATCGGAGAACGGATCGCGCTCGATGGGCACAAAGTGCTGCTCAAGCTGCTCGGCCAGAGCGCGGCGAAGCTGCGGAGCGGTCTTGAGGTTCTTCTTGGCTGCGGCATCGCGCAGGTCATCGGAGACCTGAATGGCGACCTCGGCACCCATGTCACCCATAACGAGGGTGTCCTCAAGGTCCTCCCAAAAGTCCTCGTCGACCTCGCCGCCAAAGTAGAAGACCTCGTTGAGGGCCTCGCGGCTGCGCTCAAGTCCGCGCGAGAGAGCGTCAAAGAATCCCATTATGCATTCACGACCTTTCCGGTTTCGCGATCGAGTTTTTGCGAGACGACGCGACTGACGCCGTCGGCTTGCATCGAGACACCGTAGAGAACGTCAGCATCCTCCATAGTACGGCGCTGATGCGAGATTACCAAGAGCTGCGTATCGGAACGCAGCACATCGAGGGCGCCGATGAGCTTGGACAGGTTGGCGTCGTCGAGCGCGGCCTCGACCTCGTCCAGCACATAGAACGGCACCGTGCGCGTGCGATACACGGCAAAGAGCAGGGCGAGCGCCGTCAGGCTCTTCTCGCCACCCGACATGAGCATCATCTTGGTGATGCGCTTGCCGCGCGGCTGCGCCACGACCTCGATACCCGTCTCGGCCGGATGCTCGGGATCGGTCATCTCCAGATGAGCCTGGCCACCCGGGAACAGCATAGCGAAGATCTCGCGGAAGTTCGCGTCGACCTTCTCAAACGTCACCAGAAACGCCTTGCGCATCTTGCGATCAATGGCCACCGTGATCTTGGTGAGCGCCTTACGCGCGCTCTCCAGATCGGCCAGCTGCTCCTCGATGTAGTCAGCGCGGCGCTTGAGCTGCTCGTACTCCTCCATGGCAACTTGGTTCACGGGACCAAGGTTGTTGATCTGGCGCACAAGCTGGTTGAGCTCGCGCTCGGCGGCGTCGCGGTCCGTGGGCGCAGGAAGCATAAGCGCTTCCTCGAGTACCGTGTTGCCATCGGCGGTAATGGCCTTAATGGCGGCCTCTACCTGCACCTCGAGCTTGCCACGCGCGACCTTAAATTCGTTTTGCGTGGCGGTGGCGGTATCGACCTTCTCCTTAGCGCGGGCAACCTCTGCCTTGGCATCCTCGATGGTCTTCTTGAGCGAAGCGGAGTCCGCCTCCTCCAGAGAGGCCTGGTCACGCAGACGCGCTGCCCAATCCGACGCGCGCTCCAGCAGGGCAGAATAGCGCTCGTGCATGGGATCGACGCGAAGGCGCAGCAGCTCGAGCGAGCGCGAGGCCTGACGAGTCCCGCGGATACGACGATCGATACCCTCCAGACGATGCTCAAGATCGGGCACGCGGCCCCTCAGCGAACGAAGGCGCTCGCTCGTCTGAGCAAGGCGCACCTTAGCGTCGGCGAGCTTGCCGGCGGCCTCGGAATCGTCACGGCGAACGCGGTCGAGTTCGTCGTTGGCTTCGGCAATCTGAAGGCCAAGATCGCTTGCCTGCGCTCGGGCCTCGTCACGCGAGCGGGTGAGCTCGTCCACGCGCGGACGCGCAGCGCGAACGGCCTCGGCGGCCTGCTCGCGGCGCTTGGAGATGCGCACGCGCTCGACCTCGGCGTTGTTGGCGCTTTGCTCCAGGCGGCCAATCTCGGAGAGCAGCGAGCGGCGCTCGCCCTCAAGACGGGCGATCTCGCCGGCGGCATCGCCCTCAGCGGCACGCGCCTCTTCGACGGCCGCATTGGCCTCGACGACCTGATCCGACACATGATCAAACACAGCAGCCAGATCGGGTTCCAGGCCCTCCAGCTCGCGAATGCGACGCTTGCGCTCCAAAGCACCCGAAGCCTCGCCGGCGTCGAGCCCCACACGCACCAGGCCGCCGCAGGCGACGCGGGCGCCATCGGGGGTCACGTAAGTCACGCCGTCAACGACCGGCGCCGACAGCGCAGCCGCCAAGTCGTCGACAACGTAATAGCCGCCGAGCAGCGCCTCGACAACCGGGCCATAGCCGGCGCGTACGGACAGGCGATCGACCAGGCGGGAACCGGCAGCGCCCTTAGCGGCAGCAGAGGCGCTCACACCGCGCGCGACCAGCAGCGCCTCGCCCGAGGCCTTCTTCTGGTCCAGAGCGGCACGACCGGCACGCTCAAGCGCGGACGCATCGTCGAACAGCAGCGCATCGATATCACCGGCGAGCAATTGCTCAACCAGGCCCTCAAGCTCACGCGGGGCCTCGAGCACGTCGCCCAGACGACCCGAGACATCGTCGCCCAGCGCACCCATCAGACGGCTCACCAGCGGCGAGCTGTCAGCCATGCGGGCATCGAGCTTCTTTTGGCTGGCAAGCTCCGAGCGCACCTCGGACAGTTTGTTGCGCGCCTCGCTCTCGCGGGCACGCAGGTCCTTAAGGGCTGCACGGGCGACCTCGGTAGCCTCGCGAGCATCAAACTGAGCTTGACGGGCCTGATCAAGTGCACTGTCGAGCTCCTCGGCGCGGTCGCGACGGCTCTCGAGTGAGGCCGTGACTTCCTCGAGCTGCTCGTCGATCTGCTCCAGGCGTGAGGCGTACATGTTGTCCTCGACCTCGGCGTTGCTCATCGAGTCCTTCACCTTGGCGAGTTCGAGCGCCGCGTTATCGGCCACACGCTGCACATCGCGTTGCTCACGCGTAAGCTGCGAAATCTGATTGTCGAGCGCAACGCGACGCTCGTGGAGCTCGGCGGCGGCAGGTCCGGCGGCGTCAACGTCCTCCTGGGCCTGCATGTGCGCGCCGGTCACTTCCTCAAGCTGCGCACGTGCATCCTCGAGCTCCTCTACCACGCGACGACGCTGATGCTCGGAGCTCGAAATCTGCCCGCGCATGTCGGACAGGCGCGACACCATGTTGTGGCCCTTTTCCTCGAGCAGACGCATATCGGAGTTAATGCGACCGACCACATCTTGCATATGGCGGCGCTGCTCGCCCAGATCGCCCACAAACAGGCCCTTTTCCTCGAGCATGACCTGGAGCTTCTCGAGCTCGCGCTCCTTTTCGCCCATGCGGTACTGCGCAAGCTCCAGCTCGGCGGCGCCTTCCTTGGAGCGGCTCTCCAGGTCGTTCCACTGCGACTGCAGCGAACGCAGCTCGTCGACGGCTAGCATCTGCGTAAGCTCGTTCGCGCGCGAGGACAGCTCTTTGTACTTGCGCGCACGATCGACCTGACGCTCCAGCGGTCGCAGCTGACGGGCAATTTCCTTATTGATGTCGCGGGCACGCGTCAGGTGCTCGTCCATCGACTTAATCTTTTTGAGCGCACGCTCCTTGCGGCGCTTGTGCTTGGAGATGCCGGCGGCCTCCTCGATGAGGGCGCGGCGCTCCTCGGGGCGGCTCTGCAAAATGGCGTCGAGCTTGCCCTGGCTGATGATGGAATGCGTATCCTTGCCCAAGCCCGAATCGTGCAGGATGTCCTGAATGTCCATCAGGCGGCACGGACTCGAGTTGATGAGGTACTCGCTTTCGCCCGAGCGATACATACGACGGGTGATGGCGACCTCGTCAAAGTCGACGGGCAGCATATGGTCCGAGTTATCGAGCACCAGCGTGACCTCGGCGACACCCACCGGCTTGCGCGCTGACGAGCCCGAGAAGATGACATCCTCCATGGCCTGGCCGCGCAGCTGCTTGGCGCTCTGCTCGCCCAGGACCCACAGAATCGAGTCAGAGATGTTCGATTTTCCCGAGCCGTTGGGGCCGACGATGACGGTCAGGCCCGGCTCAAACGTCATATGGGCGCGGTCGGCAAACGACTTGAACCCTTTGAGCGTGAGGGACTTGAGATACACGGTTCCTCGCTTAAACAGGCTTCTTGTTGAGAATCACGCCGTTGGTGGTGTAGCCCATGCGGTCAAGTGCCTCGAGTGCAGCGGCTCCCTCGGCTTCCTTCTTTGAGGAGCCGGAGCCGCGACCCTGGCGAATACCGTCGATGAGCACCACAGCGGTAAAGGTGGGCGCATGCGCGGGGCCCTCGGAGCCGACCAGCTTATACGCGGGAGGCTCATGGCCGTCTGCCTGCACGCACTCCTGCAAGAACGACTTGGGGTTCGCAGGGTGCTCGGCACGCTCGGAGGCCAGGTGCGGTTTGAGCGTACGATGGATAAAGTCCGCCGCAACATCCCAGCCGGCATCCAGGTACAGCGCACCCACGAGCGACTCGTAGACGTTCTCGAGCGCCGAGTGCAGGCCGCGCGCGCCGGTACCGGTCTCGGAGGCACCAAATATGATGATGTCGTCGATGCCCAGCTCATGCGACACCTCGGATAGCGTAGCGCCCGAGACAAGCGACACCTTCAGGCGCGTGAGCTTGCCCTCGTCAAACTCCGGATAGGACTCAAAGAGCGAACGGGCGACGACGGCGCCCAAAATGGAATCGCCCAAGAACTCAAGGCGCTCATAGCTGGCAGAAACCGGCTGGCCCTCGACTGCCGAGGGATGCGTAAGCGCCGCGCGCAGAAGCACCTTATTATTGAACTCGTGGCCCAGGATTTCCTGGGCACGCGTAAGTCGTTCAGACAAAGCCAAGACCTAGGCCTCCCTGGCGTTTTCGATCGCGTCGACGGCGTCGGCGACAGAGTTGAGCGAGAGCAGAGTCTCGTCATCGATCTCGAGGTTGAACTCGTCCTCGATAGCCGTAACCAGCTGCAGGCGCTCGAGCGAGTTGGCATCGAGATCGTCAAAGGTGGTCTCATCGCTAATTTCGGCAACATCGACGCCCAGAACGTCAGCAGCGACCTCGGCGATCTTGTCGAAGATTTCGGAGCGGTCCATAGCGCTTCCTCTCATAGTGCATGAATACCAAAAGGATGGTACCGCCCGGGCGGTACCAAGACACGGTTCTGATTCTACCCCACGAAGCAGGCCGCGAGGCACATAACAGCGCTCTAACTCGCTCTTACAAAACGATGCCGTCCATGGAGTTGGCGACGTTCTCGACCAGCCCCGCGCGCACGGCTTCGGCCGCCGCGAGCGTACCGTTTTTAACAGCCTCGACCGAGGTGGCGCCATGGCCGATTAGGACCACGCCACGCAGGCCCAAAAGAATCGCGCCGCCCTTGGCATCACCAGAGAGCTTAGCCTTAATCCCGCGCATCTGCTTTTTGATGAGCAGCGCGGCGATCTTGGTGCCGAGCGAGGCCATAAAGGCGCCCTTGAGCTCCTGCAGCAAAAACTTGGCAGCGCCCTCGGTGGCCTTGAGCGCAATATTGCCCGACATGCCGTCGGCGACCACGACGTCAAAATTGCCCGACGTAAGATCGGTGCCTTCGCAGTTACCCACAAAGCCGGGAACGGCGGCTTTCATGGCCGGGAAGCAGGCCTTGGTAAAGTTGGAGCCCTTCTCGTCCTCGGTGCCATTGGCGAGCAGACCTACGCGAGGATGCTCAACGCCCAAGACGACGCGGGCATAGGCGCTGCCCATCTGCGCAAAGCGCACCATATCGTCCACCTCAACATCGGGGTTGGCGCCCATATCGCACAGCACCGTCAGACCGCCGGCGCGATTGGGTAGCGCATTGGTCAGACAGGGACGTACCGGCTGCTTCTTGCCTTCGGCCATATATCTAAACGGCGTCACATAGGCGGTGGCGGCAGCAGTCATGGCACCGGTCGAGCCGGCAGAGAAGAACGCGTCCGCATTTCCCTTCTTGATGGCGCGGCACGACAACACGATCGACGATTTACGCTTGGTCATCACGGCGCGAATGGGATCGTCATCCATGGCGATAACGTCGGGTGCCTCAAGGGCCTCAACACGTGCATGGGAAGCAACAAAGGGATTAACGATTTCAGCGGGGCCAGCTGCCAAGACCTCGATATCGGAATCGGCGGCAAGTGCTGCCTCGATACCATCGAGAACAACCTGAGGTTTCTCGTCTCCGCCCACAACGTCTACACAAACGCGAACGTTACTCATATACATACTCCTTATACAAAAATGGCCGACTCATTGAGCCGGCCATTGTGGTTCCATTTGGAACGGCATCGCATCCAGAGTATACCGTTACTCGGTAACGATAACCTCGCGGTCCTTGTAGAAACCGCAGCTGGGGCACACGTGGTGCGGAAGCTTGACAGCGCCGCAACGGGGGCACGTGGACTGAGCCGCAGCCGAGATCTTCATGTTGG
>CAJMLP010000033.1:0-16110 GCA_905214215.1 uncultured bacterium
GGAAGGATTCGGTCGTGTCGGAAAATAGGGATTACTACGAGGTACTTGGCGTCGATAAGGATGCCGACGCGCGGACCATCAAGCGCGCGTTTCTAAAGAAAGCCCGTACGGTACACCCGGATGTTTCGGACGACCCCGAGGCCGAGGTCAAGTTCAAGGAGCTTAACGAGGCCTATTCTGTCCTTTCCGATGAGCAGAAGCGTGCCAATTACGATCGCTTTGGTACCGCCGATGGCCCTGGTGGCTCCGGCTATGTCGATATCAACGATATCTTTGGCGGTATGGGCATGGATGACCTGTTCTCGTCATTCTTTGGCGGCGGCGCCGGCGGTGGTGCCCGCAGCCGGCGCGAGCGCCGTCGCGGTCGCGATATGGCCATCTCGCTTTCGGTGACGCTCGAGGAAGCTGCGCTTGGCTGCAAAAAGACGATCAGCTATGACCGCCTTGCTCCCTGTGAGGACTGCAACGGTACGGGCAAGGCTGACGGTGCGACCGAAAAGCAGTGCAGCCGCTGCCACGGCACGGGCTATGTCACCACGGTCCAGCGCTCGTTTTTGGGTCAGGTCCAGTCCTCTTCGCCTTGCCCCGACTGCCACGGCGAGGGCACGGTCATCGATCATCCCTGCGAGACTTGCGACGGTCAGGGCCGCACACCTTCGCACGAAAAGATTGACATCGATATTCCCGCCGGCGTCTCGACCGGTCGCCAGCTGCGCGTGAGCGGCTTTGGCGAGGCTGGTCTTCGTGACGAGCCCTCGGGCGACCTGATTGTCAACGTGCGTGTCGCCGATCACGAGCGCTTTAAGCGCAATGGCGACGACCTGTACCTGGTGAGCGATATCTCCATCGCGCAGGCCGCGCTCGGCTGCGAGATCGAGGTCGAGGGCATTATGCCCGATGAGGTTGTCAAGGTGTGCGTCCCTGCCGGTACGCAGTATGGCGACACCGTCAGCGTCAACAACTTTGGCATGCCGCGCATCGGCGGTGGCGGCTCACGTGGTCGACTGATCGTGCAGCTGCGCGTGGTCGTTCCCACGAACCTTTCCAACAAGCAGCGCGAGCTGCTCCGCGCTTTTGCCGACGAGATGGGCGATGACGTCGCTTCCGGCAAGAAGTCGGTAACCGATCGTATCAAGAGCGCCCTCGACGATATCCTCGATTAAGGAGCCCGCTTGCTCGCACCCCATATTTCCGTCGTCAATCTTGGCTGCCGTGTCAACCGGGTTGAGTCCGACCGTATCACTGCCGATCTTATGCGCCAGGGCTTTGCGATGGTGGAGCCCCAGGATGCCGACCTGATTGTAATCAATACCTGCGCCGTGACGGGCGAGGCCGAGGCCAAGACCCGTAAGGCCGTCCGTCATGCGCTGTCATATCCAGGTGAGCCCTACGTTGTCGTGACCGGCTGCGTCGTCAACTTGCATCCCGAAGAGCTGCTGGAGCTTTCGGACCGCGTCATTGCCGAGCCGTCGAAAATCGACGTCGCCGAGCGTGTCTGCGAGGTGCTGGGTGTCGAATCCGATAGTGTGGCCGCTTGCAGCGACAGCGATGTGGTCGATGCTCTGGGGCGCTCGCGTCTGGGCGTGAAGATCCAAGACGGCTGCAATCACCGCTGCACGTATTGCATTGTGTGGAAGGCGCGCGGCCCTGAGCGCTCCGTGCCCGTCGAGTCCGTGCTCGAGCAGGTGCGCGAGGCCCAGGAGGCCGGTGTGCCCGAGGTGGTGCTGACTGGCGTGAACCTGGGCGCTTATGACGGCAAGAGCGCGACTGACGAACACGTGGAGATCGATGAGCTGCTCGAGGCCATTATGGAGCGCACCACGATTGCCCACGTGCGCATTTCCTCAGTGGAGCCCATGGACATCTCCGAGCGCCTGCTCAAGGTGATGGCGCGCTATCCGCAGCGAATCGCGCCGTTCTTGCATCTTCCCGTGCAGTCCGGTTGTACGGCGACCCTGCATCGCATGGGTCGTCCTTATAGTGCGGAGGCCTTTGAGGACACGGTGCGCATGATTCGTACCAATCTGCCGCAGGCGTCACTTTCTTGCGACGTCATCGTCGGCTTCCCCGGCGAGACGGACGAGGAGTTCGAGGAGTCGCTGGCGTTGTGCCGTCGCGTGGGCTTTTCGCGCATGCATGTCTTCCGCTATAGCAAGCGTCCCGGCACGCTTGCGGCCGATATGCCCGATCAGGTGCCGCCCGAGATTATGGCCGAACGCAGCCGCCGCATGCGTGCCGCCGCACAGGAGCTTGCGATCGCCGATGCCCGCCGCCGCGTGGGCGCGGTCGAGCGTGCGGTGCTCGAGTATGGCGACAACCTTACGCTCGGCTCGTTCCATCATGCCCGTCTTGACGATGTCTGCGGGCTCAAGGCCCCGTGCCTGCTCGATGTTGCTATCATCGGAGTCGACGATTCCGGCTTAGTCCATGCTCGCAGGGAGGTCCATGGAAGCCTCGAAGATTAGACTTAACGTTCCCGAGGGGATTGACCCCTCGCGCGTCTTGGGCGCGGGCGACGCTGTCCTTCGCGCGGTCGAAGACTTGGTTCGCGCCCATGTGGTTGCGCGCGGTGACCAGATTGCCGTGAGCGGCGACCCGGACGAGGTCGAACTCGTGGCGCGTTTTTTCGAACACGCTTTTCGCGAGGCTGCTGCCGGTCGCACGCTATCTGCCGACGACGCCTCGCGTTGCTTGGCTGTCCTGCGCGATGGAGAGCACGACGCCTCGTCGCTGCGCGATGACGTGCTGCTGTCGTATCGCGGCCGCGTCATTCGTCCCAAGACGCTCGGCCAAAAGCGCTATGTTGACGCCATCCGCTCGCATACCATCACGTTTGGCCTGGGTCCCGCCGGTACCGGTAAAACCTATCTAGCCATGGCGCTCGCCGTCGCCGCGCTCAAGCGCCACGAGGTGGGTCGCCTGGTCCTTACGCGGCCCGTTGTCGAGGCGGGGGAGAATTTGGGCTTTTTGCCCGGCACCCTCGAGGAAAAGATCGACCCTTACATGCGTCCGCTCTACGATGCCCTGTTTGACATGATGGATCGTGAGCGTACCGACGAGCTCATGGAGCGTGGCGTGATCGAGATTGCCCCGCTCGCCTACATGCGCGGCCGAACACTGAGCGACGCCTTCGTGGTACTCGACGAGGCACAAAACACCACGCCTGAGCAGATGAAGATGTTCCTGACGCGCTTGGGTTTTAACTCCAAGTTTGTGATTACCGGCGATCTGAGCCAGCGCGACCTGGTGGGTCGTCGCGGAGGTCTTGCCGACGTCGAGAAGATTCTGGGCCGTGTCGACGATGTGGCATTTTCGCACCTGGAGCGTGCCGATGTGGTGCGCCATGCCCTGGTGGGCAGGATCGTCGAGGCCTATGATGCGTATGATGACGTGCGTGAGCAGCGCTCGCGCGACCGAAAGGAGTCCCGTTGAGTGTATTGATCAGCAACGATGCCGAGCTCGATACGCTGCTCGACGCCCAGGAGGTTGAGCACATTTGCGCGTTTGTGCTTGCGGCGGAGGGCGTTGAGCGTGAAGTCGAGATTTCCCTTTCGTATGTCGACGAGGACGAGATGCACGAGCTCAACCACGAGTGGCGCGGTATCGACCGCACCACCGATGTGCTCTCGTTTGAGTGCGACTCTGCCTTTGACGAGGATATTCCCGCCGACGAGACGATCGAGCTAGGCGATATTATCTTGGCCCCGCAGGTCATCGCCCGTCAGGCTCCCGGTTTTGGTAACAGTCCCGCCGACGAGTGTCGGCTGATGCTCGTGCACGGCATGCTGCACCTGCTGGGCTATGACCACATCGAGGACGACGAGGCCGAGGTCATGGAGGCCCGTGAGGATGCCATCCTGCGCGATCTGGCGCTCGAGCGCGGCGAGGACCCCAAGTTGGTCCACGTCGGTCCCATCACCAACCATGCCCACGACTAGGAGCCGTCTATGATTCCCGGATCGAACAAGGACCATCCGTCCTTTTTAAAGTCGTTCTCCTACGCCATGGAGGGCTTTGTCACCGCCGTTAAAACCGAGCGCAACATCAAGGTTATGCTCGTGGCGGGCGTGTGTACCGTCATAGCCGGCTGCATCGTGGGGCTCGATATTGCCGAGTGGGCTACGGTCATCATCTGCTGCGGCCTGGTGATTCACGGCGAGCTGTGCAATACCGCTATGGAGGCGATTGTCGACCTGGCGACCCAGGAGTTCCATCCGCTGGCAAAGCGCGCCAAGGATATCGCCGCCGCTTCCGTGTACGTTCTTTCCATCACCGCCGCAATCGTGGGCCTGCTGGTCTTTGCCCACGCACTTGGCTTTATTTAGAAAGGGATTCCCATGTCCGATAATACGCAGCCTACCGACGAGGTTTTGGACGAAGAGGTTCTGGATGAGGTCGAGGATGCCGATTCGCTTGACGAGGTCGAGGAATTCGACCCGTTTGATGGTATGAGCGACGAGGAGCTTGACGCCCTATGTGATGAGGACGAGCCGTCTCTGGGCTTTGGCGATGTGGAGCCCGGTTTCCGCAGCGGCTTTGTGGCCCTGGTCGGTCGTCCCAACGCCGGTAAGTCCACGCTGCTCAACGCCTGCTATGGCAAAAAGGTCGCCATCACCTCGCCAGTGGCCCAGACGACTCGCCGCCGCATGCGCGCCGTGGTTAACCGTCCCGGCTACCAGCTGGTCTTTGTCGATACCCCGGGTATCCATAAGCCCAAAGATGGTCTGGGCTCCGAGCTCAACAAAAGCGCCCTGTTCGAGCTCAACGACGTTGACGTCGTCGCGTTTTTGATTGATGCCACCAAACCCATCGGCAGGGGAGACGCCTGGGTTGCCGAGCGCGTCAGATGCGCCCGCTGCAAGAAGGTCTTGGTGCTCACCAAGGCCGATGAGGCCGACCCCGCGCAGGTCATGAAGCAGCTCAAGGCAGCGCATGAGCTTATGGAATACGACGACGAGATCGTGACCTCGTCGGTGAAGAACTTCAACGTCGATGCCTTCATCGAGACCGTTGCGCACTTTTTGCCCGAGGGCCCGCGTTGGTTCCCCGAAGACATGGGTACCGACGCGTCCGACGAGACCCTCGTGGCCGAGTTTGTACGCGAGAAGGTTCTGCGTCGCACCCGCGACGAGATCCCTCACTCCGTGGGCGTCATCTGTGACGCGCTCGAGCAGACTAAGAAGGTTCTGCGCGTGCACGCCACGATTTACGTCGAGCGCGAGGGGCAGAAGGGCATCATCATCGGCAAGGGCGGCGAGATGATTAAGCATATCGGCATCGATGCCCGTCGTGACCTTGAGCGTATCTTTGGCACGCAGGTCTTTTTGGAGCTCGACGTGAAGGTCAAGGCCGGCTGGCGCGATGACGAGGCACAGATCCGCCGCTTTGGCTACAATGCCGAAGATTAAGCCTCGGCGTTCATGGCAGGCTCTCGCACATATCGCACAAAGGTGCTCGTCCTCGACAAGACCAAGCTCAAGGAAACCGACCTGATCTTGACGATGCTCGACGAACGGGGGCGGCAGGTGCGTGCCGTGGCCAAGGGCGCACGTAAGCCTGGTGGTCGCCTTGCGGCCCGCTGCGAGCTCTTTTGCACCGTTGATATGCTGTTGGCGCATGGTCGCTCGCTCGACGTGGTTTCTCAGGCGGAGCTTATGGAGGCGCCACTCGGTGCCGCTCCTGACTACGAGACGATCTGTGCCGCCAGCGCGATTGCCGAGGTTGCGCGCGTGTGCTCGTTCGAGGATGCCGAGGATCCATTTACCTTTGCCATCACGCAGCGGGCGCTCACGCTTGTCGGCTGCGGGCTCGACTCGGCACATATGGACCTGCTCGTGGCGGCCTTTGTCTTTAAACTGCTGTCGCACGTTGGTTACCGCCCCGATTTCTCGGCATGCGTCTCGTGCGGCGACCCCATGCTCTCGCATTTCTCGGCCCAGGCCGGCGGGCTTCTGTGCGGGTCGTGCGCCTCGAGCGTGCCTGGCGCCGAGTTGGTATCGGTCGGCGAGGTCGCATGGCTGCGCGCTCTGATGTCCATGACCTTCGATGCCCTTATGGATGAGCAGATCGATCCGCATACGGCTGCGTTTTTGCTGGGGCTTTCGCATGTTTGGGCCGCCACGCACACCGATCAGCGACTCCGTGCGATGGAATTCATGTTGGGTCGGTGATGATGCGCAGGCGCGCGCCGCTTGTGGTAACATACCGACCTGTTGGTACCTCGACCTTGGATGTTCGCTCCACCGGCGGCTTCCCAGTCCGAGGCGAATAGAGTCGCCCACGGGCGACGCGAAACGAAAGGTGAAACAATGACTGTTTCCAAAGAGCGCAAGGCGGAGCTGACCGCCCAGTTCGGTAACTCCCCGGTCGATACCGGTAACCCCAAGGTTCAGGTCGCCATCCTGTCCGAGCGCATCAAGGAGCTGACCGAGCACATGAAGTCCCACCAGAAGGACTTCCACACCCGTCGTGGCCTGCTCATGCTCGTCGGCCGCCGCCGTCGTCTTCTCTCCTACATCAAGAAGAACGACATCGTCGAGTACCGTGAGCTCATCAAGGCTCTGGGCATCCGCGACAACATCCAGTAAGGATTTGTACATGCTAAGAGCGTCCTGCGCAGCGGGGCGCTCTTTTTGTGTAAGGGCGTGAACAATCACGCTCTGAAGCGTGGCGGGGGCAGGGGGCCCGCGTCACATGAGAAGCCCGCAGGCAAGGGGCCTGTGGGGTAAAGGAGAACAATGACACTCGTATCCAAGACCTTTGAGCTGTACGGCAAGACCTACACCTTTGAGTCCGGCGAGCTTGCCAAGCAGGCCACCGGCGCTTGTCTGGTCAAGCAGGGCGACACCACGATGCTCGACACCGTGGTCGTCTCCAAGGAGCGCAAGAATTACGACTTCTTCCCGCTGACCGTCGACTTCAACGAGAAGATGTACGCCGCCGGCCGTATCCCGGGTGGCTACCTTAAGCGCGAGGGCCGTCCCAGCGAGAAGGCCACGCTCACGGCTCGTATGATCGACCGTCCGATCCGCCCGAGCTTCCCGGACGGCTTCCGCAACGAAGTGCACATCGTCGCTACCTCGCTCGTCGCCGACCAGGTCAACCCCTTTGACGTCATCAACGTCATGGGTGCTTCGCTGGCCATGACGCTCGGCGGCGTGCCCTTCGAGGGCCCGCTTGCCTGCGTGCGCATCGGCCGCAACGTGGAGACCGGCGAGTTTATCGTCAATCCCACCTATGAGGAGCGCGAGAACTCCGACCTGGACCTGGAGCTGGGCGGCTCTGCCGACTTTATCTCGATGGTCGAAGCCGGCGCCGAGGAGATCTCCGAGGACGACATGCTCGCCGCTATGAAGTTTGGCCAGGAGGCCCTCGCTGCCTTCTGCCAGGCCCAAGACGAGTTCGTCGCCGAGTGGGAGCAGGTCAACGGCGCTATCGTCAAGAAGGAGTACCCGCTCGACCAGCCCGTCGAGGAGGTCCAGGAGCGCATCTTCGCCCACTACGACGAGATGGCCGCTGCCCTGCGCGACGCCGACAAGCTTTCCCGCATCGGTAAGGTCGAGGCTCTGAAGGAGTCCATCCGCGCCGAGTTCACCGATGAGGAGCAGGCCGCCTGGGAGCGCGAGATCCCCGTGGCGCTCAAGAAGCTCGAGAAGAAGGCCATGCGCACCATGGTCGTCGAGACCGGCGAGCGCGTCGACGGTCGTGCCGCCGACGAGATTCGTCCCATCATGGTGAAGGACAACTACCTGCCGCTCGTTCACGGTTCCGGCCTGTTCCAGCGTGGTCAGACCCAGGTGCTCTCCGTCCTGTCGCTCGGTATGCTCAACGAGGGCCAGCGTCTGGATACCATCGAGCCGACCGAGGGCAAGCGCTATATGCACCACTACAACTTCCCGCCGTTCTGCACCGGCGAGACCGGCCGCATGGGCAGCCCCAAGCGCCGCGAGATCGGCCACGGCAACCTGGCCGAGCGCGCTCTGCTTCCGGTGCTCCCCGACGAGAACGAGTTCCCCTACGCCATCCGCGTCGTCTCCGAGGTCATGGAGTCCAACGGCTCCTCTTCGATGGCTTCGACCTGCGGCTCCACGCTCGCCCTTATGGACGGCGGCGTGCCCATTAAGCGCCCGGTCTCCGGTATCGCCATGGGCCTGATCCAGGAGGAGGGCAAGACCGTGGTCCTGTCCGACATCCAGGGTCTCGAGGACTTCCTGGGCGACATGGACTTTAAGGTCACCGGCACCACCGAGGGCATTACCGCCCTGCAGATGGACAACAAGGCCACCGGCCTCACCTTCGACATTCTGGCCCGCGCCCTGCAGCAGGCCAAGGAGGGTCGTGCGTACATCCTGCAGAAGATGCTCGATGTGATCCCTGAGCCGCGCCACACCACGCGCAGCACCGCTCCGCGCATCGTCTCCATCCAGGTTCCGACCGATAAGATCCGCGACGTCATCGGTTCCGGCGGCAAGGTCATCCGCGGCATCCAGGACGAGACCGGTGCTTCGGTCGACATCCAGGAGGACGGCACCGTCTTTGTCGGCGGCACCGGCGAGTCCGTCGATCAGGCCGTCGAGCGCATCAAGCTCATCATCAAGGTCCCCGAGCCGGGCGAGGAGTACACCGGTCGCGTGGTCTCCATTCAGCCCTTCGGTGCCTTCGTGAATCTGCTGCCCGGTAAGGACGGCCTGCTGCACATCTCCCGCGTCGCCAAGGGTCGTGTGGAGAAGGTCGAGGACGTCCTCAACGTGGGCGACGAGGTCAAGGTCGTCGTCATCGAGGTCGACGATCGTGGCAAGATCTCGCTCGATCGTCTTGACAAGCCCGAGGCCCCGGCTCGCGCCGAGGGTTCCTCCGAGGGCGACGGCGAGCACTTCCAGCGCCGTGAGCGTCCGCGTCGCGAGCGTTCCGAGCGCAGCGACCGCCCGCGCCGTCCCGGCGACAACGGAGGCCGCAAGCCCCGCCGCCACCACGACGCCGAGTAACAGCAACACATAAGCAGCTCAATAAAGGGCGACTCCACCATGGAGTCGCCCTTTTGCTATTCCCGGCGGGGTCCGCGGGTTAAGTTTCCTGCTCTACAGTCCTGCTCACGACGGAGGCCACATTAAGTGGCCTCCTGTTCGTGCGGAACTCGCGATAAACTTAACCCGCGGCCCCCGCCGGGAATAGCAAAAGGTCTGGTTGCTGCGGGTTGCGATTTTGTCAGACAGTCTATTCAGTTATTTGAATTCAGATCTTTTGACAATCGCATGCGCGTCATTGCCCCAGATAAAACCGACCAAAATAAAGCTGTCCTATTTTGGCAGGTCTGGTCTCAGCGGGCCCGGCACGGGCTAAGTTTATCGCGAGTTCCGCACGCAAAGGAAAGCACTTAATGTGCTTTCCGTCTTGCGCAGGACTGTAGAGCAGGAAACTTAGCCCGTGCCGGGCCCGCTGAGACCAGACCGGCGGGATAGACCGGTTCAGATGGGGCTTTGATGCATGGGTGGTCTGTTGTTGTGCAAATGGGTATCATACTGTGGTTATTGCATCGACTCTGTGATGCATGTTTGTACGTTCCCGGCGGTCGGTTTGCCAGAAGCGCCCCGTCGGTTGTTCCAGACCCGTTTCGAAGAAAGGAAACCACACTAACCTATGGCAGCTAAAAAATCATCTCCCTTGAAGATCATCCCGCTCGGCGGCCTTGATGGCATCGGCAAGAACATGACGGTCTTCGAGTGCGGCGACGACATGGTGCTCGTCGACGCCGGTCTTATGTTCCCGGATGACTCCCAGCCCGGTATCGACCTGGTGCTTCCCGACTACACCTATGTTCTGGAGAACGAGGAGAAGCTCCGCGGTATCATCGTCACTCACGGCCACGAGGACCACACCGGTTCGCTTCCGTACCTGCTGCAGGACCTCAACAACAAGGTGCCCATCTTCTCGAGCAAGCTGACGCTCGGTTTTATCGAGGGCAAGCTCTCCGAGTTCCGCATCCGCGCGCCTAAGTTCCGCGAGGTCAAGGGCGGCAGCCATGTCAACCTCGGCGGCATCTCGCTCGACTTCTTCTCGATGACGCACTCCATCCCCGGCGCTCTGGGCGTGTTCATCCGCACCAATCAGGGCACCGTTATGCACACCGGCGACTTTAAGCTCGACCAGACGCCCATCGATGGCGTCACGCCCGACTATGCCGCTATCAGCCGCTTTGCCAAGCAGGGCATCGACCTGCTGCTTTCCGACTCCACCAATGCCACGGTTCCCGGCTTTACCAAGTCCGAGGCCGAGGTTGGTCCCAACCTGCTGCACGCCATCAAGAACGCCCCGGGTCGCGTGTTCGTCGCATCGTTCTCGAGCCACATCCATCGTTTGCAGCAGATCTGCGATGCCGCCCGCAAGTGCGGCCGTAAGGTCGTTGTGACCGGTCGCTCCATGCTCACGAACACCCGCGTGGCGCGCGAGCTCGGTTATCTCAACATCGATGATGCCGATATCATCGATGCCTTCGATATCGATAACCTGCCTGACGACAAGATCGTCGTCATGTGCACTGGTTCGCAGGGCGAGCCGCTGTCGGCCCTGTCCCGCATGGCCAATGGCGAGCACAAGACGCTCTCCATCCACGAGGGCGATACCGTTATCCTCTCGGCAACTCCCGTTCCTGGCAACGAGAAGGCCGTCCAGCAGGTCGTCAACAGCCTGGCCAAGCTCGGCTGCGACGTGTGGGATAAGAACCGCGCTCTCGTCCACGTCTCGGGTCACGGTAGCCAGGAGGAGCTCAAGCTCCTGATGGCCATGGCCAAGCCCACGTATTTTATGCCGGTTCACGGTGAGGCCGTGCATCTGCGCGCCCATGCCCAGCTGGCGCGCAAGATGGGCATCAAGGACGATCATATCTTTATCCTCGATAACGGCGACACGCTCGAGATGCGCGGTGGTATCGTCAAGCGCGGTACGCCCGTCGAGTCCGGTGTCGTTTACGTCGACGGCCTGCGTATCGGCGATACCGACCCCATCGTCCTGCGCGATCGCCAGAAGCTCGCCAACGACGGTATGGTCACGGCCGTTGCCATCGTCTCCCTCAAACACAAGAAGATCGAGGCCATCGAGTTCTCGGGCCGCGGCGTCTCGTTTGCCATCGACGACCAGTTCTCCGAGGATGCCTCCGCGTCCATTATGAAGACGATCGAGAAGGGTAAGTTTAGCTTTACCAGCAGCGGTTCCGATGCCATTCGCAAGGCCGTGCGCGATTCGCTCTCTAACTTTATCTGGAGCCGTACGCGCACCCGTCCGATGATCATCCCGGTCGTCATGGAGGTTTAGTTTGGCGCGCGGATCTGCACAAAACGCCAAAGGCAATAAGGCCAATAACCAACCGGCATCTGCTAAGGGTGCCGGTTCCCATCTGCGTGCCAATAAGGGCCACGAGTCCGAGTTCGATGAGTTTGAGCCCTTGGTCGAGCCTTCGGCCAATCGCGATATCGCCGGTGTGGTCATCGCCGTTTTGGCGATCGCGTCCTTCATTGCCGTGATCTCTCCGGCAACAGCGCCCGTGACGGCTGCGGTTGCCGGTTTCTACCACCTGGGCTTTGGCCTGGGCGCCTACGTGCTGCCGATCGTCATCTTGCTGTTTGCCGCTACGCTCTTTTTGGGTGAGGACTCCCCGCTCAACGTGCGCTCTGTTGCGGGCGGCGCCGTGGTCTTTATCGCTGTCGTCTCCATTCTTTCGCTGATGGTGCCGGGCACGAGCGATTCGTGCGACCTTATGTTTACGCCGCAGAATCTTTCCGTGTCGGGCGGCTACATTGGCGCCTTTATCGCAAGTGCCTTGCAAAACGCCCTGGGTAAACCTATCGCCATGGTTGTCTTGCTGGGGCTTGTCGTCGTTGGTTTGGTCATTATCGGCTTTTCGGTGGGTGGCGTTTTGCGCTCCGCACGCGATCGCGCTGCCGATTTTGCCGAGCGTCGACGTGCCGATGTCAATGCGAGCCCGTGGGGCGATGAAGAGGCCTTGTCGGTTCCCGGCGTCGCCCGTCCGCACCTGAGCATTCTGCGCCAGAAGGGGACTGACGCCGCGGTGACCACGGTCATGGGTGGCGATGTCGACCCGGTTTTGGATGATGACGAGGACGATGAGCCTTTTGTCGACGTATCCGAGTCGGTTGAAGCCGAGCGAGCCAAGACCACGCTGTTGCCGCGCCGCCATGCCAAGAAGGGCAAGTCTGCGCCTAAGCTCAATACGAGTGAGCCCGACCCGTCTTGGTCCGATAGCGAGATTGAGCTCACCGAGGGCGATGACGAGGACGACGAGGCTCCGCTCGAGACCGCCAAGACAACCTTGCTGCCGCGTCGCCACGCCAAGCGCGGTCAGGTCACTGGACAGCTTTCGATGGAGGACGATCCGGACAAGGTTGACGAGTCCGAGCCGCCGTTTGCCGTGAACCCTGTTTCGGCCGCACCTCAGATTCCCGACTTCTTAAAGCATCCCAAGGTTGCCGATGCGCCTGCCACGAGTGCTGTCGAATCGGCTGCGGCTCGTGATGGGGGAGCGGACGGCGGCGCCGCAGATAACGAGGGCGAAGAAGAGGACGGCCTCAAGCTTCCGCCGCTCGAAATCCTACATGCCAACCCGCAGTCGGCTTCTGCCGCGTCTTCGGATAAGGAGCTGGAGCAGACCGCTGAGTCACTGCAATCCACCTTGCTTGAGTTTGGCCGCAGTGCCCGCGTGGTCGGCTGGATCGCCGGCCCCACGGTGACGACCTTTAAGCTGCAACCTGGCGAGGGCGAGCGCGTGAGCAAGATTTCGAGCCTCGAGGACGATATTGCGCTTTCGCTCGCCGCCCAGTCGGTTCGTATCTTTGCCCCGATCCCCGGCACCTCTCTCGTTGGTATCGAGATTCCCAACCGCAAGCGCCAGAACGTCAATCTGGGCGACGTGCTGCCCTATGTGAAGGGCGGTCCGCTCGAGCTCGCCATCGGCCGCGACGCCGAGGGCACGCCGGTTGTCGCCGACCTCGCCAAGATGCCTCACCTGTTGATTGCCGGTACGACCGGTTCTGGTAAGTCGGTGATGATCAACTCCATCATCACGACCTTGCTCATGCGCGCCCTTCCCGAGGACGTTCGCCTGATCATGGTCGACCCCAAGCGCGTCGAGCTTGCGGGCTATAACGGTCTGCCGCATCTCTATGTGCCCGTGGTGACCGAGCCCAAGCAGGCCGCGAGCGCTCTGCAATGGGCTGTGTCCGAGATGGAGCGTCGCCTGAAGGTCTTCGAGCGTCTCAACGTGCGTAAGATCTCGACCTACAACGAAAAGCAGGCTGCTGGCGAGTTTGAGCATTACGACAATCCGCCGCAAAAGATGCCCTACCTTGTCATTATCATTGACGAGCTCTCTGACCTGATGATGGTCGCCGGTAAGGATGTCGAGGCCTCGATCGTGCGTATTGCACAGCTGGGCCGTGCCGCCGGTATTCACCTTATCGTTGCCACGCAGCGCCCCAGCTCCAACGTGGTGACGGGCCTCATTAAGGCCAACATCACCAACCGTATCGCCTTTAACGTCGCCACGGGCATCGACTCGCGCGTCATCATCGACCAGATGGGCGCCGAGAAGCTCACCGGTTTGGGCGACATGTTGTTCTCCAAGGTCGACTGGGGCAAGCCCCGCCGTATCCAGGGCTGCTTTGTCTCGGACGACGAAATCAACGAGATTGTCGAGTTCGTCAAGTCGCAGAGCGAGCCCGACTACCACGAGGAGATTCTGTCCGCCGTGGCGCCCGCTTCCATGTCCATGGCTGGTGGCGGCATTGTCCGCACCGGAGTCGCCGAGCCGCAAGACGATGATCCGCTCATTTGGGAAGCCGCCCATATTGTGGTGGAATCGCAGCTGGGCTCCACATCTGGCCTGCAACGCCGCCTGAAGGTTGGCTATGCGCGTGCCGGGCGTATTATGGACATGCTGGAAGAAAAGGGTGTCGTCGGCCCGCCCGACGGTTCCAAGCCGCGCGAGGTCCTGTTGGACGAGGAAGGGCTTGCCGCGCTGGAATCTGTCGACGCCGAGATGGCACGTGAAGATCGTGAGTTTGGAGGATTCTGATGGCTGCACGCTTTGGTGACATGCTGCTCGAGCAGCGTCGCCGAATGGGCCTTTCCATTCAGCAGGTCGCCAACACCATCAAAATCAGGCCGCAGATCATCGAGTTTTTCGAGACCGGTAACTTTGCTTCGATGCCGCCGCGCGGCTATGCGCAGGGCATGATTTCGAGCTATGCTCGTTTTTTGGGCCTCAATCCGCGCGAGGTCGTCAATGCCTACTTTGACGAACTGATGGCATACGAACGCGAGACGTCGCAGCAGGGCGGTCGTTTCCAGGACGCCGCCGGCTACGTCAATTCGCGTTCCTCTGTCGATAACGGGCGCTTCCTGATGGTTCAGGGCGGTCGTTCGACTCGCTATGGACAGCGTCCTCAGCAGGCCGGTTATATTACCGAGACGGGTTCGGGCGAGGAGATTCGCTCGCAGCGTGACCGGTTCCGCAGTACGCCGATGCCCGAGGACCGTGCACTTCCCGCTGCCCGCGGCGTGGCGCGTGACCCTCGTGCCGGCTACGGCGACGGCGGCTATTCCGATCGCGGTCACCGTGGTATCTCTGCCGGTCGTGCTCGCGGCGGCTATGCGGACGCCGATACCACGCAGGTGACGCCGCGTCTTCGCTCTCAATCACAGCCGTATGGCCAGCGCTCTTCGGCTCCGCGTGCGGGCCAGCGTGGCTATCAAGGCCGCGGTGAACTTGCGCCCCGATCGGGTCAGCGCAGCCTTCAGGGCCAGGGTGGCTATCGCGGCCGTTCCGATAGCCATCGTGGCCGTATGCCTCAGGGAGGCGGCCGCAGCAGTTCCAGTCGTGGACGCGGCGGTTCCCGTGCTCCTCAAAACAACGGGCTCGATCCGCGTATCGTCTACGCCGGTATCGGTGCCGTGGCGTTGCTGCTGATCGTGCTCATCGTGGTACTTCTGCGCGGCTGCGCATCTTCGACGCCCGAGACCACGCCCGAGACGCCCACTGCTACCAAGACGACGACCAAGAAGTCTTCTAAGAAGACCGAAATCGTCGACGAGGATGAGGACACCGATGAGGCGACGGATGAGTCGACCGATTCGGACGCCACCAAGACGACGGCTAAAAAGGAAGAAAACGAGGTAACGAAGGTCAAGGTCTCCGTTGCCAAGGGAAAGACCGCCTGGATTGAGGTCAAGGTCGATGGCAAGTCGGTCTATGGCGCCCAGGCGACTGGCCCCTTTGAGCAGGAGTACACGCCTGAGTCCTCGATCGAGATCACCACGTCCAAGCCTTCCGATGTCACCGTTACCAAGAACGGCGAAAAGGTCCGTTACGATACCAAGACCTCGGGCGTGGCGCGTGTGACGATCACCGTTCCCAAGAAGGAGACGACTGGTTCCGAGAATGGTGAAAGTTCTGATGGTACCGACACCACCGATGGTACCGACACCACCGACGGCACCGATGCCCAGTCCACGGATGGCGCCGATACCGCAACTGACGGCCAGACGTCCACCGATTCTACCGACTATTCGTACGATAGCTACTAAGTCGCTCGTACGCGAAAGGAAACATCATGGCTAAAGATTCCAGCTTCGACGTCGTGTCCGAGGTCAACATGCAAGAGGTCGACAACGCCTTCCAGCAAACCACGCGCGAGATTTCCCAGCGCTATGACCTGAAGGATTCCGGCGCCACGATCGAGCTTTCGAAGGGCGACAAGCTCTTTACGATCAACGCCCCGGCCGACTTTGTCTCCAAGCAGATTATCGACGTGCTGAGCTCCAAGCTCATCAAGCGCGGCATCGACCTCAAGGCTGTCTCGTGGGATGCTCCGCAGGCGGCATCGGGCGGCACCGTGCGCGTGCTCGGCCATATCGTCGAGGGTATCGACCAGGCGACCGCCAAGAAGATCAACAAGGACATCAAGGACCAAAAGCTCAAGGTCAAGGTGACTATCGAGGCCGATAAGCTGCGTGTTTCCTCTGCTTCGAAGGACGCGTTGCAGACCGTGATCCAGTTCCTGCGCGACCAGGACTACGGCCAGCCGCTGCAGTTCACCAACT
>CAJMLP010000034.1:0-14934 GCA_905214215.1 uncultured bacterium
TGCGGTGCCAAACGAGATGCCGACGTTAAACGCCATGGGCTCAACCGAACTTGCGAGTACCATCGACTTGGGATGGCGGCTGCGTGCCACGTCCATAAAGTGTGTGATGCACGAGACTGAGAACAGGTACATGAGCAGCGCCAAGCTAAAGACAAAGACCAGCGCGAGCGGCATGGTGCCGCCCACGGCAAACAGCCCGAGCAACGCCGCAGCCTGCAGCACAAACGTCACAAGCAGTGCCTTCATACCAAAACGTGCGTCGATCCATCCGCCCAGGATGTTCGAGATCAGGCAGAACACGCCGTAGGCCATAAGCGTGGTGCTCGCCTGAACAGTGCCCATACCCAGCACCTGCTCAAGATAAGGCGTAACGTAGCCGTAGAATACATAGACCGAGCCCACGCCAAACAAAAAGATAAGCATGCCGGTGATGATGCTCGGTTCGCGTAGCAGACCCGCCTGCTCGCGGAAGGTAGCGGGTTCGTCGGTCTGTCCGGCGCGCGGCATAAACGCCACGAGCGCTCCGCAGATCAAAACGGCAAAGGTCAGCGTACCGTACATGGCCACGTGCCAATCGAGCGTGTCGGCCACGAACTTGCCGATCGAAGTGACAAAGACCATCGCCACGGAAAACGCGCCGTACACGACCGAGATGGCAAGCGAAGTTTGCTGCGGGGACAGCAGCTCGGGGATGTACGTCACGCCCACGGCGAGCAGCGCGCCCGAGACGGATCCCAGGACAATGCGCGAGATAAAGAGCACCTGGAAGTTGGGCGCCAACGCCATGACCAGGTTGCCGAGCACAAAGACGATGCTGTAGTACACGAGCAACTGGTAGCGGCGGAATCGCCCCGTGCTGAGCGCAAGCACCGGCGTGGCGATGGCGTAGACGAGCGCGAACACGCTGATGAGCTGGCCCGCAGTGGCAAGTGATACGCCGAGTTCCGTTGCCAAGTCGCTTTCGATGCCGATGACCACGAACTCTGAGCAGCCGAGCGAGAATCCCAACAGCACGAGCAGCGCCAGGCAGAGCTTGGTGCGCGCGGGGGAGAGCGCGGCGGCGGTTGACTTACTTTTAGACGTGGTTGCGGCGGTCAAGGTTGTCACTCCAATGTCGCATGAATAAGCGGGATTCAATCCCTGCAACTCTAACAGAATGTGCCAGGTGCCTGCCCCCTTTGTCGCAGGCTGTGCTTGCCTGTATAGTCGCAATACAGGTGAAAATGGTCTCAGGTACATTGCGGGCGACAGGAGATCCCATGGGTATGCACACGACAAAGGTTGCAGCAGGCGAGGGCAAGTTTGCGCTCGAGGCCCAGTTGACGGTGACGCCGCGAGGCATGGCGGTGTACGCCTGCTCGCCGGAGTTCGCGCACCTGGGCGCCACGGCGCAGGCCATTCCGCGTCCCGAGCCCGGCCGCACGGCGACAGTGAGCATCCTGGCTGTTCCGTGCCATCGAGACGAAATTCCGGCGCACGATATCGCGGCGGCGCTGGCCACGCGCTTTGGCGTGCCGGTCGTTGCGAGCACGGGCTTTCATGTTGAACAGGCGAGCGGGGGCGACCTGCAGCGCGTGCTCGACACCACCAAGGAGCTCATCGCCGCGCTCGAGGAGGCCGCAGCCCGCATTCTGCGCGCCGGCTGGGATGAGGGCGGCGCGGGCGCCGAGGTCGTGGCGGTCAATGCCGCGACCGGCGAGACGCTTGGCCCCGTCGACCGCATCGATGCCCATGCCGGTGAGGGCATTCTGCATCAGGCATTTCTGACGCTTCTGGTCGAGGGCCAGGGCGAAGACGCACGCCTGCTGCTCTGTCGTCGCAGTCCGCTCAAACGCCTGTGGGGCGGGGTGCTGGCCGATAGCTGTGCCGGCCATCCGCTCCCCGGGGAGGACGTTGTCGCCGCGACGGCGCGCCGCATCAACGAAGAGCTCGGCATCACGCGCGATCCCGATCAGCTCAA
The DNA here is from genome assembly GCA_905214215.1 of uncultured bacterium. Lineage (GTDB taxonomy): Bacteria > Actinomycetota > Coriobacteriia > Coriobacteriales > Coriobacteriaceae > Collinsella. The sequence continues at coordinate 1,961 of CAJMLP010000034.1, forward strand.
GTACCTCGGACGCGTGGTGTACCGCGAGGACCACGGCGACGGCCGCTGCGAGTGCGAGTGGTGCGAGGTGTTCGCAGCCCATGTTGAGCCGGGCGAGCTGCACATCAACCAAGAGGAGATCTCGGAGGTACGACGCGTGACCCCATCCGAGCTCGGCGGCTACCTGCAGGGTCGCCCCGAGCAGCTGGCACCCTGGCTCCGCGAGGCCCTGGAGGTCCCCTCCATCCGCGCAGCCCTCGCTATGTGAAAAAAGACAGTCCCTTTGCCACATCCAAACCGTCACAACATTTGATGAAAATCTCGAAAACGAGGAAAAGCGTCGAATGTTGTGACGCTTTTTGTCCAGAGGATCGCTTCTCATCCAAAAATCCCGCTTGACTGTATTGCCACAACACAGCGCAACGTAAGGGGTGTCCGATAACGGGCGCCCCTTTTTAAGTGGCAACGTGGCCGCGAATCCGGAGCGCCCCCAACAAGAAAGGTGGGGAGATGGAAGCGGAAAAGAAGGCGTTTAAGATCACCAAGCGCGAAATTGGCTTTGTGCTGGGTATCGTTGTCTTTTTGCTGGTGAAGTTTCTTCCTTTGGCGGAGCTGAGCTCGACGGTCGAGCTTACGGTCGGCGGTCAGACCTGTCTGGCGTTGACGCTCGCCACGGTGGTGTTCTGGACGTGTGGCGTGGCACAGCCGGGCTTTGTGGGCCTGCTCTATTGCGCGCTGCTCGTTCTGTTCAAGGTGTGCGTGGACGACACGGGTGCCGCGAGCATCTCGGCGACGGTCGCCTCCACGTTTAGCTCGTGGACCAAAGCCACCATGTGGCTCGTCATCGGCGCCTACCTCATCGCCAGCGCGGTCAAGGAGTCGGGCCTGGGCGAGCGCATCGCCTATGCGTTTATGCTCAAGTTCGTGCGCGATGCCAAGTCGCTTATCATCTCAATCTTCGCGCTCACCTTTGTGCTGTCGCTGCTGATCCCGCATCCGTTCCCCCGCGCCTTCCTCATTCTCGCCGTCGTCTCGGTCATTGCCGAGTCCGCCGGCTACGGTGACGACGACCGCGGCAAGCTCGGCTTCCTCGTGTTTGCCGCTGCTGCCCCGGGCTCCATGTTCTTCCTGACGGGCGACTCCACGCTCAACCCGCTTGTCGCGCAGTACAGCGCCGAGGCCGGCGGCATGAGCCCGTCCTTTGTCGACTGGTTCCTGTACATGAGCGTGCCTATGCTGGTCGCGCTGCTGTGCACCCTGTTCTTGGGCCTCTTCCTCTTTAAGCCCAGCAAGGAGCTCGTCTACGATCGCGAGCAGATCGTGGCCAAGCAGGCCGCGCTCGGCAAGCTCTCCGTCAAGGAGATCCGCACCATCGTGTGGCTTGTCATCGCCATCGCGCTGTGGCTTACCGTTTCGGGCGATTACATCGGCTGGGTGACACTTGCCATCGGCGTTTCTCTCGCCATGCCCATCATCGGCGAGGTCCTCACCCCCGCCAGCTGGAACGCTGTCGACATCAAGTCCCTCATGTTCCTGACGGCTGCCATGGCCGTGGGCTCCGTGGGCGGTGCCACCGGCATGAACGCCTGGATCGCCGATGTCGTGCTTCCCAGCTCCGTGCCCGAGAACATCTTCCTGTTCGCCCTGCTTGTCGCCGCGCTCTCCATGGTTATCCATATGTTCATGGGCTCGGTCATGGCCGTGCTCGGTGTGTGCGTGCCGGCGTTCATCAGCTTCGCGGCCGGCTCCAGCGTAAGCCCGCTCGCCGTGGCGCTCATCGTCTTCACGTCCATCAACATCCACTACATCCTGCCGTTCCATAACCTGCCGATCCTTATCGGCGAGGGCAAGGACGCCGGCGGCTACACCTCCAAAGAGGCCATGCGCATGGGCATTCCCCTCACTGCGGTTGTCTTTATCGTCGTGCTGGTCGAGGCTGCCTGGTTCCACCTCTTTGGCCTGATGTAAACGGTCGAGCGCCTCATCTATGAGCGCCGCGGCCCCACTACGTTACCCAGCCCGGCGGCATCCCCGCCGCCGGGCACTCTCCCGAAAGGAGCATGCTATGTCCACTACCGATGCTTCCCAGATCCACGACCTGCGCTCCGCACTCGACTTTTTGCGCGAGATGCCGGGCCAGCTGCTCGAGACCGACACCCAGGTCGATCCGGACGCCGAGGTCTCGGGTGTCTATCGCCACGTCGGCGCCGGCGGCACCGTTATGCGTCCGACCAAAGAGGGTCCGGCGATGGTCTTCAACAACGTCAAGGGCTTTGACGATGCCAAGGTCTGCATCGGCATGCTTGCCAGCCGCAAGCGCGTTGCCGCCCTGCTCGATCTGGACGAGGAACACCTGGGCCTCGAGATCGGCAAGCGCTTCGAGAACCTGATCGCGCCCGAGCAGATCGCCGAGGGTGCGCACGTCGACTGCCAGGAGGTCGTGTACAAGGCGACCGACGAGGGCTTTGACCTGCGCAAGATCGTTCCCGCTCCTACCAACACGCCCGTCGACGGCGGCCCCTACATCACCATGGGCCTCGCCTACGGCACGAGCCCCGACGGCTCCCAGTCCGACGTGACCATCCACCGCTTCTCCTGCGTCGACAAGGACAAGCTCGCCATGTGGATTACCCCGGGCAGCCGTCACCTGGGCGCGTTCTTTGACGAGTACTGCCAGCGTGGCGAGGACATGCCCATCTCCATCTCCATCGGCCTGGACCCCGCCGTGTACATGTGCTGCGGCTTCGAGGCTCCTACCACGCCGCTCGGCTTCAACGAGCTGCAGATCGCCGGCGCCCTGCGCGGCCACGCCGTCGAGCTCGCCGACTGTGTCACCGTTCCGCAGAAGTGCATTGCCAATGCCGAGTACGTGCTCGAGGGCTACCTCATGCACGACGAAACCATCAACGAGGACGTCAACGGCCACGGCTACGCCATGCCCGAGTTCCCCGGCTACACCGGTGGCGCCAAGGTATGCCCGGTGATCAAGATCACCGCCGTCACCACGCGCGTCAACCCCATTATGGAGAGCTGCATCGGCCCTTCGCACGAGCACGTTTCCATGGCCGGTATCCCCACCGAGGCTTCCATCTACAAGATGGTCGAGACCGCTATCCCGGGCCGCCTGCTCAACGTCCACGCTGCCCCCTGCGGCGGCGGCAAGTTCGTTGCCATCATGCAGTTCAAGAAGTCGAGCAAAAATGACGAGGGCCGTCAGCGCAACGCCGCCATGCTCGCCTTCTCGGCGTTCTCCGAGCTCAAGCACGTCATCCTCGTTGACGAGGATGTCGACATCTTCGATATGAGCGACGTGATGTGGGCCATGACCACGCGCTTCCAGGCCGACGTCGACCTCATCACCATCCCCGGCTGCCACTGCCACGTGCTCGACCCGTCCAACGACCCCGCGTTCGATCCTTCGATCCGCGAGCACGGCATCGCCTGCAAGGCCATCTTCGACTGCACGGTTCCGTTCGACCTCAAGAAGAATTTCATCCGCTCGCAGTTCATGGAGATCGACACAGATAAGTGGGCAGCAGAGCTCGCTTTCTAGTGCGTAGCCCTATCAAGTAGTCAAGGAGTTGTCATGCCTGAGTCTTCTGTCCGTCCCCGTCGCATTGTCGTTGGCGTGTCTGGCGCCAGCGGCGCTGCGCTGGGTCTCGAGTGTCTCAAGTGCCTGCGTCAGGCCGGTGCCGAGTCGGCGCTTGTCGTCACGCGTGGGGGAGAGATCACCATCGAGCAGGAGCTCGGCATGACGCTCGACGAGTTTGCCGCGCATGCCGATGTGGTCTACGACAACAAGAACATCGGCGCCGCCATCGCAAGCGGCACCTATCCGGTCGACGGCATGATCGTGGCCCCGTGCTCCATGAAGACGCTCGCCGGCATCGCAAGCGGCTACAGCGAAAACCTGCTGCTGCGTGCGGCCGACGTGCAGATGAAAGAGCAGCGCCGCCTGGTGCTCATGGTGCGCGAGACGCCCTTCAGCGCCATTCACGTCGATAACATGGCGCGCCTGGCGCGCGTGCCCGGCATCATGCTCATGCCGCCTATGCTCACGTTTTACAACGGCCCCGCCACGCTCGATGACGCGGTGCATCACATCGCCGCCAAGGCGCTCGAGGCCGTCGGCGTGTCATGTGCAAACTATAAGCGCTGGTCATAGGCGTCTTTAGGGTAGGATACGAGTAGTGTTTGAGCCCGCTGCCCCTGTGGGCGGCGGGCTTTGGTGTGTCGGGAGGACCTATGCAGACGGGCATGTATGCGATTGGCGAGATGGCGAGCCTGTTTAACGTTTCGCGCCAAACGCTCATCTACTACGACAAGATCGGCCTGTTTAAGCCCGCCGTGGTTAACGAAAAAGGCTACCGTTTCTATTCGCCCACGCAGATCCCGCTCATGCGTCTGATCTGCATGCTGCGCGACCTAGGGCTCGAACTCGACGAGATTGACCGCCTGACCTCGACGTTCGACATCGGAGAGATGACCGATCACCTGCGCTCGCGGGTGCAGGCGCTCGATGAGCAGATTGCCGGGCTCAAAGCCGAGCGTTCGAGCGTGCAGGAGCGTCTGAGCTTTTACGACGAGGCGGTTTACTGGCGCGAGCGCGAGGGTAGGCCGGAGCTCAAGCAATTCGAGCGCCGCTACGTGGTCTTTGAGGAGTTTCCGGGCGATATCGAGCGCGGCCGCTCGATGCTCCATCCCACGCTCATGCGGGCCATCCTGCGCATGCGTGCGTTGACGGGCACGCGCCCTATGCGCGGCTGGGGTGCCATGCTGCGTCGCGAGGCGCTGCATTCCGACGACCCTATTGCCGGCGCCGGCTCCTTTGCCGTGCTGCCGCGCGGTGCCGAGGAGCTGCTGCCGAGCGATCCCGCCGAGCTGGCAGAGATTGGCATCGAGGTGCTGCCCGAGGGCACATATCTGTGCATGAGCCGCTGGGGCATGCCATACGAGCCCGAGGGCATCCGCGCCATCGTTGCCTGCATGGACGAGCACGCGCTCCAGCCTATCGGCAACGCCTTCGACTTTTGCTACCTCGATACCACGAGCTACGACGAGTCCCACCAAGAGGACTTCTGCTGCATCCAAATCCCTGTTACCCTCCAGATGTGACAAAGGGACAGTCCCTTTGTCACATTCGCGGTGTGGCTGCTGCCCAAACCGTCACAACATTTGATGAAAATCTCGAAAACGAGGAAAAGCGTCGAATGTTGTGACGCTTTTCCTGTCTGTGCCGGCGAGCTCCCGTGTCATCTGGGGGTATAAGGCTAGCAAGTGTTTATTTGCGAGGCTTAAGGGGCGCCCCGTATGGATATCGATAACTTTGAATGGTGGTATAGCGAGGGCGAGGCTCCGGACGAAGAGTGGGACGAGCCCGCGCCGTGTGACGTGTCGAGCGACGAGGACGAGACCGGCAACGATGCCGGTGTCGAGCCTGAAGCCGCCTCCGATGCCGCCGAACCCCTAACCTTTGAACAGGCTTGGGCCCAGGCCGAGGCCGACGAGGCGAAGGCCGATGCCACGGCCACGCTCGGCGAGCCGGCTGATATGTCGATCTCGCCGGCAAAGACCCCACAGCCGCGCCATACCATCGACCCCGGCAGCACGGCATCCTTCAGCATACTCGACGTGCCCGTGCAGGGTGCCCAGGCGCCCGCCCCCACCCATCGCCCCAACCTGGCTCGCGAGGAAGACGCGGGCCGTCGCTCTCCGCTCGGCCCCATTCTCATCGCCTTTATGGCCGGCGTCATCGCTTGCTCGGCGATCGGCAGCATCTGGGGTCATGTCGAGCAGCAGCGCCAAGACGCCGCCAAGGTCGAGATGTCCGTCGAACAATCGCTCAGCCGCACGCGCTCGGTGCATGTATCGGTCGAGGTCAAGGACGGCGCGACGTGGGACACCGCGCGCGGCGACAGCCAGATGCTCGTCCATATCGTGGGTCGCACGCTCAAGGGGCAAGCGATCGACGAGTACCAATACGTCAATTCCGAAGGTGACGGCATCGAGCTCAAGCCCGGCGACTACGAGCTCACGGTCGATGAGCCGCCCGTCGCCACCGACGGCACGCGTTACCGTGCCTCAAAGCGCATGGTTCCGGTGAGTTTTAATTCACAGGCGCCCGATACGGTCGATAGCACGCCGCAGGGCGGGTTTGACCTTTACGCTATTGCTCAATAACTGCACCTGTCGCTCAACCCCGCCGCCAAGAGTGGGACAATAGCCCTCGACACCGTTGTTTACTATTGGAGGAAGTAGCATGTCCACCGTCACTACCATCAAGCGCGGCGGCCTCACCGCGGCCATCGATTCCATGGGCGCCCAGCTCACGAGCCTTGCCCTCAACGGCAACGAGTATCTGTGGCAGGGCGACCCGGCCTTTTGGGGCAAGCATGCGCCTATCCTGTTCCCCATCGTGGGATCGCTGCGCAACAACATGGCGACATCTGCGGCCGGCACCTGCGAGATGCCGCGCCATGGACTCGCTCGCATCGTCGAGCACAAGTTGGTCGAGGTTTCGGAGGATGGCTCCTCGGTAACGTACGAGATCACTGACACGCCCGAGTTGCTCAAGGCGTTCCCGTTCCACTTTAAGCTCAACATGACCTATGCCCTGACCGGCGACGCCACGCTCACGCAGACCTTTGCCGTCACCAACACCGGCGACGTGGCCCTGCCGTTCTCGGTGGGCGGTCATCCTGCATTCAACGTGCCCGCCCCCGGTGCCGAAGACGAGGCGTTCGAGGATTACGAGCTGGCGTTTACCGAGGCTTGGACTAACGAGGCCCCCATCATCACGCCCGACGGTCTTATGACGTTCGAGGGCAGCTACAAGGCTCCCGATAACTCGGACGTGCTGCCCATCACGCACCGCAGCTTCGATAACGATGCCATCATGTTCACCGATGTCCCGGGTTCCACGCTCACGCTGCGCGGCCGCAAGTCGGGCCACGGCGTCAAGATCGACTTTGAGGGCTTTAAGTACATCGGCGTGTGGTCTGCCGCCAACGACGCCCCGTTTGTGGCGCTCGAGCCCTGGACCGGCCACACCACCATGGACACCGAGGACGACGTCTTTGAGCACAAGGTCAACACCATTACCTTGGCACCGGGTGAGACGGACGTTCGCAGCTTTAGCGTTACCCTGCTCTAGAGGTTCCGCCGTTCTAACGAACGACGGACCGGTCGACGCTGCGCGCCACCCAGAGCGACAATTTGTCATTCAAAAGGCAAGGCATGACCAGAAGGTCTATGCCTTGCCTTTTTCATGCTAACTTGTTCGCTCTGGGTGGCGCCCGCTGGCATTGCCAAAACATCGACGCTCCCAATGACTACCGTGTGTCTATTAATTTTTCGAGCTTGTGCTGCGCTGCTGGTCGCTGGCGTATATCCTGTTAAGTCGTCAGCATACGATTCAACAGGGAAGGCAGATTATGCATTCTCCCCATCAACGCGACGCGCATCCACAGCCGGTATGCAGCCGTCGCATCTTTTTGGGTAGCGCTCTCGCTGCGAGCGCTTCTGTCGTCGCCGGCGCACTTGCCGGCTGCCAGCGTCCCTCCACGCTGGAAGTAGTTCAGTCCACGACGGGCGGCGGTCGCGACGACCTGTCCGATTCTGTGATCGGCAAGGATAAGATCCGCATCGGCATGGAGGCGGCCTACGCCCCGTACAACTGGCAGGTTTCCGAGGCCAGCGAGTTCACGATCCCCATCGACAACGTGCAGGGCGCCTATGCCGATGGCTACGACGTGCAGATCGCCAAGATCGTCTGCAAGGCTCTCGGCGGCGAGCCCGTTGCCGTCAAGCAGAGCTTCTCGGGCCTTATCGACTCGCTCAACAACGGCCAGATTGACCTCATCATCGCCGGCATGAGCGCCACGCCCGAGCGCGAGGAGTCCGTCGGCTTTTCCGACCCGTACTTCATTGGCTACTTTGGCCTGTTCGTAAAAGAGGGCTCGCCCTACCAAAACGCCACCAAGCTCAGCGACTTCAGCGGTGCCACGGTGCTCGGCCAAAAGGACACCATGCTCGATACCGTCATCGACGAGATTCCGGGCGTTGTGCACAAGAACCCGGTCGATTCGGTCCCCACGGTGTTCTCGAATCTGCTGCAGGGCACGTGCGACGCCGTGACCTACAACACTGAGAACGAAAAGGGCTATATGGCCCAAAATCCCGGTATCGTCCCCATCCACTTTGCCGAGGGCGAGGGCTTTAAGCAGGAGGTCACGGCAAATGTCGGTTGCCGCAAGGGCTCGGACAAACTGCTTAAGCTCATCGACAAGACACTCAAGGGCATTAGCCAAGAGGAGCGCGACCAAATGTGGGACGCGTGCCTCGACCGTCAGCCGGCATAGGGAGGCAGCATGAAAGGCATCAACCGTCTGGCCTCCTTTATCAAGGCCGACCACCGTTATGTATACCTGGGCACGAGCGTCATCGCGGCGCTCGGCCTGGCGTTTAGCCAGCGCAACCCCACACCGCTGAGCTTCTTAGCCCCCACCGGTATCTTCCAGGATTGCCTTTGGGCGATTCTTTGGGCCTGGATTGTCGTGTCGGCAGCGGCGCTTGTCACCAAGCTTATGCACTGGAGTGACTATCGCGAAAAGTCGCCGTTCGCATCCGAGCGTTTCCGCCGCGGCGCGCGCCTGGGTAGCTATGTTGTGGTCGCTATCGCGGCGATCTTCTTTATCGACCGCTGCGTCATGTCGTTTATCGACCTGGTGCAGGTGAGCATTGTCTCGGATTCCAACCCCAGCGACTTTTTGTCGAGCCTGGTCTACATGACCTACAAGAGTGGCGACTTCTTTATCCGCGGTATCGAGATCACCATCGCGCTTGCGACCTTCGGTACCGTCATCGCATTCTTCCTGGCGCTGCTCTTTGTGTTCCTGCGTATTCAGACCTTTGACCGCGTGGACAACGACCTGGTGCGCTTCTTTAAGAGTATCGGCCGCGGCTTTGCGACCATCTACTCCACCATCGTGCGCGGCACGCCCATGATGGTCCAGGGCCTGCTCATCTATTACGCGGGCTTTACCGTTTTGCGCGGCATGGGCTTCGAGACCGCTCAGGCCAACCAGATCTGGAGTACCTTCACCGCCGGCCTCGTCACCATCTCGCTCAACTCCACCGCCTACATGATGGAGGTCCTGCGCGGCGGCATCGAGTCCATCGATCCCGGCCAGGCCGAGGCAGCGCGCTCGCTGGGCCTGTCGCAGTGGCAGGCCATGCGCAAAGTCGTGTTCCCCCAAGGCATTAAAAACGCGATTCCGGCGCTCACCAACGAGCTCATCATCAACATTAAGGACTCGTCGGTGCTCTCGGTCATCGGCGTGTTCGACCTTATGTACGCTACTACCACGGTCGCCGGCGTGTACTACCGCCAGATGGAGGTCTACTGCGTGGCGCTCGTGGTCTACCTGATCCTGACACTCGTGGCGAGCCGCCTGCTCGAAGCCTTTGGCAAAAAGCTGGGCGCCGAGGCCCCTGCCACGCTGCCCAGCTCCAACTAGGCGCAAGACGAGGAGAATCATCATGGCAGATACCGCCACTACCGGCACTGCGGCAGCCGTGCAAAACCAAGAGCCGCTTATCCGCGTCGAGGGCCTGCGCAAGAGCTTTGGCTCACTCGAGGTACTCAAGGGCATCGACCTGTCCGTCAATTCCGGTGAGGTTGTCACCATCATCGGCGCCTCGGGCTCGGGCAAATCGACCTTCCTGCGCTGCCTCAACCTGCTCGAGACCCCGGACGCGGGCCACATCTGGTTCCACGGCCAGGACCTCACGGCCGAGCGCTGCAACATCAACAAATTGCGCGAGGACATCGGCATGGTGTTCCAGGGCTTTAACCTGTTCAACAACATGGATGTGCTCGACAACTGCACGCTCGCGCCCGTCACGCTCAAAAAGATGAGCAAGGCCGAGGCCGAGAAGGTCGCGATGGAGCATCTGACGAGCGTGGGACTCGAAAAGTTCGCGCACGCCGCCGTTGGCCGCCTGTCCGGTGGTCAAAAACAGCGCGTGGCCATCGCTCGTGCCCTATGTATGAATCCGCAGATCATGCTGTTCGACGAGCCGACCTCCGCGCTCGACCCCGAGATCGTGGGCGAGGTGCTCGAGGTCATGCGCAAGCTCGCCGCCGACGGCATGACCATGGTCGTCGTCACGCACGAGATGGCCTTTGCCCGCACGGTGTCCGACCGCGTGGTCTTTATGGACAAGGGCGTGGTGCTCGAGGATGCCGCGCCGGCCGAGCTCTTCGGCAACCCCAAACACCAGCGCACTCGTGAGTTCCTCTCTCGCTATCTCGAGGACAAATAACCGACCGCAAACGCTTACGTTGCAGGGCCGCTCCCGTGGGGCGGCCTTTGTCGTCACAATCGAAAGGATGTCATGGCCGAGGTTTGGCGCTTCTTTGCGCATGAGGACGATTTTGCCGATATAGACGAGGTCAGCGCGTGCGAGCGCTTGGGCCGCGTGCTGTCGTTTCCGACCATTTCGAGCATGGATGCCGAGGCGGTGGACTGGCAGCCCTTCGACGACCTGCGCGCCTATATGCAGCAGGCCTGGCCGCGCGTGTTTGCGGCGGGCGAGGTCGAGCTTATCGACCACTCGCTGTTGGTGACGCTTGTCGGCTCCGGCCCTGCTCTCAATCCTGTTATGCTCATGGGCCACATGGACGTGGTCCCCGTGGTGCCGGGTACCGAGGCCGACTGGACGCACGCCCCCTTTAGCGGGCACGTGGACGACACCTACATTTGGGGCCGCGGCGCTATCGACATGAAGGATCAGGTCGCAGGCATTCTCGAGGCGGTTGAGTATGCATTGGCGCACGGTTGGGAGCACAAGCGTTCGCTGTTGCTCGCCTTTGGCCAGGACGAGGAAACCACGCAGTACGGCGCTGGAGCTATCGGCCGCGTGCTCGAGGAACGCGGTGTTGAGCTCGAGTTCCTGATCGACGAGGGCGACTACCGCATCGTTCCGGCTGCCGAGTACGGCGCGGGCGAGGGCTGGCTTATGCATGCCGACCTGGCCGAAAAGGGCTATGCCGATATCGTGCTCAAGACGAAGAGCGCGGGCGGGCATTCGTCTAACCCCTACGGCGGCACGTCGCTCGAGGTGCTCAGCCGTGCCATCGCCGCAATCTGCGATATCGAGTGGCCGACGCGCGTGACCGATCTGCTTGCCGCGCAGCTTGTCGAGCTGGGGCTCTACACGGCGGATGAGATTGCCGCCAACGGGGGCGCCATTGTCCGCGATTGCCTCGCCAGCAAGAAGCTCTATCCGCTGGTGACGACCACCTGCGCGCCCACGCAGATCGAGGGAGGCAGCGCCGGCGCCAACGTGATGCCGCAGGATATGTGGGCCAACATTAACTTCCGCATGCTCGAGGGCACGAGCGTGGCCGACGTTGTGGCGCGCTGCCGTGAGGCGGTTGCCGGGGCGGACCTTGCCGGTCGTGTCGAAGTGGAGCTGGGCCCCGGCAGCTCCGAGCCCTCGCCGTCCCCGCGCATCGGTGGTCCCGGCCTCGAGGCGGTTCGCTCCATCGCCGCCCGCTATTTCTGCGATCCAAAGGGGACGGAGGAAAACGGATCATCCGAGCCGTTGGCGATTGTCCCCTCGACCGTGATCGGCGCGACCGACGCTGCCAACTACCAGCACATTTGCTCCGAATGCATTCGTTTTTCGGCGTTTGTGGTCGACGATGACGAGTGCGACCGCGGCGTCCACGGCACCAACGAGCGCATCACCCGCCGCGCCTACCTCCAGGGTGTTCGCTTCCTCATCGCCCTGCTCCATACGCTCTAGAATCCGACAAAGGGACTCTCCCTTTGTCGGATTCCGTGCGGGTTGTATGCAGGTTTGCCTGCGCACGCTATCATATATGGGTTAGACCGCAACTATGTACCCCCATACGCGAAGGGATGCGCATGTATCTGAAGATCGACATGTTCTAGCCGGGCTTTACCCCCGCAGCGGCGCCCCGCGCCCCATCAATTCTGCCGATTTTCACCTTCACGCATATAAAAGGAGTCCGTCATGCGCGACAAGCTCGAAAAGATCATTAAGGCCTACGAGGAGCTCGAGAAGAAGCTTTCCGACCCAGCCGTCGCCTCCGATATCAAGGAGTTCACGCGTCTCAACAAGGAGTACGCGCACCAGTCCGACCTCATCGCTGCCTCGCGCGAGTACATCGGCGCGCTCGATGACATCGAGGCTGCCAAGGAAATGCTCCACGATACTACCGATGCCGATGAGAAGGAGATGCTCCAGATGGACATCTCCGAAAACGAGGCCAAGCTTCCCCAGCTCGAGGAAGACATCAAGTACATGCTCATCCCGAGCGACCCCAACGACGACAAGAACACCATCGTCGAGATTCGCTCCGCCGCCGGTGGCGACGAGGCGGCCATCTTCGCCGGCGACCTGTACAAGATGTATCAGCGCTTCTGCGAGTCGCGCGGCTGGAAGACCACCGTGCTCGACTCCAGCCCCAGCGAGGCCGGCGGCTTTAAGTCCATCGAGTTCAAGGTCGAGGGCGACCGCGTCTACTCCGTCATGAAGTTCGAGTCCGGCGTGCACCGCGTCCAGCGCGTTCCCAAGACCGAGTCCCAGGGTCGCATCCAGACCTCCACGGCAACCGTCGCCGTGCTTCCCGAGGCCGAGGAGATCGACGTTCAGATCAACCAGTCCGACCTGCGCATCGATACCTACTGCGCCTCCGGTCCTGGCGGTCAGTGCGTTAACACCACTTATTCCGCCGTGCGCATCACCCACCTGCCCACCAACACCGTGGTGCAGTCGCAGGAACAGCGCTCCCAGATCCAGAACCGCGAAGTCTGCATGCAGATGCTGCGCGCCCGTCTGTACGAGATGGAGCTCGAGAAGCAGCAGGCAGAGCTCGGTGCCGAGCGCCAGAGCCAGATCGGCCACGGCAACCGTTCCGAGAAGATCCGTACCTACAACCAGCCCCAGGACCGCGTGACCGA
>CAJMLP010000035.1:0-14721 GCA_905214215.1 uncultured bacterium
CGCTCAGCGACCTGGGCCTCATCATCATCGACGAGGAGCACGAGACCAGCTACAAGCAGGGTTCCAGCCCGCGCTACCATGCGCGCGAGGTGGCTGCCGAGATGGCGCGCCGCTATCGGTGCCCGCTCGTGTTGGGCTCCGCCACGCCCTCTGCCGAGGCCCTCGACCGCTGCCGCCGCGGCACGCATAACGGTGCTACCTGGACGCGCGTCGAGATGCCCGAGCGCCCGGGACACGCAGTCCTGCCTACGGTTCGGATCGCCGACCTGCGCCGTGAGTTTTCTCACGGCAGCCGCTCTATGTTCTCAAAGCCGCTAATGGAAGGCTTGGAACGCGTGGTCGAGCGCCGTGAAAAAGCCGTGCTGCTGCATAACCGCCGTGGTTTTGCGCCGTTTTTGATGTGCCGCGAATGCGGCTGCGTCCCCACCTGCAACCACTGTTCCACAGCGCTCACGTACCACGAGCGCACGCACACGCTGCAGTGCCACACCTGCGGATCGTCCTGGCGCGTGCAGCCCTATCCGGCCCCTACGAGTCGCTGTCCCAAATGCGGCAGTCGCTACCTGGCAAAAATGGGCCTAGGCACGCAGCAAATCGAGGATGCGCTGCACCAGATGTTGCCCGAGGACGTCGCCATCATTCGCATGGATGCCGATTCCACGCGCGGAAAGGACGCGCACAAAAAGCTGCTCGAGCAGTTCGATGCCGCCGATTGCGCGGTGCTGCTGGGCACCCAAATGATCGCAAAGGGTCTCGACTTTCCCGAGGTCACGCTCGTGGGCGTGGTCAATGCCGACTTTGCGCTCAAGCTGCCGGACTTCCGCGCAGGGGAGCGCGCCTACGATTTGCTGGAGCAAGTCGCCGGCCGTGCCGGCCGCGGTGATCGCCCCGGCGAGGTCATCATCCAGACCTATCTGCCCGAGGACCCGGTCATTCGCGCCGTCGCCGAGCATGACCGCTCGATTTTTACCGACCACGACCTGGACCAGCGCCGCGACGCGCTGTATCCGCCGTTTGTTCGACTAGTCAACATTTTGGTGTGGTCGGCGAATGCAGATGACGCACGGGATTATATTGGGCGTATCGCAAAGCTCCTCAAGCGCCGCTGGCATGCCGCCGCGCCCGACTTTTTGCGGGCGGGGAGTGCCGTGCCGCAGGTGCTGGGCCCGGCTTCGTGTGTAATCGAGAGAGCCAAGGACCGTTACCGCTTCCATCTGCTTGTGAAGTCGCCCGTGGGGTACCATGTCTCTGATGATATCGACGCCTGCCTCAAAGAGGTGGGCTCCGTGCGCGGCGTGAGCGTGAGCGTTGACGTCGACGCCTATGATTTGATGTAACAACTCGAAAGGATGGCCATGGAAGCCAACGGAATCGTACTGTCGCCCGACCCTCGTCTGCGCCAGGAGTGCGCCGTCATCGAGGAAATCACCCCGGCGATCGAGGCGCTTGCCGAGAAGATGAAGAAGATGATGTTCGAGAACAGCGGTTGCGGCCTAGCTGCTCCGCAGATCGGCGAGCTCATTCAGCTCGTCACCATCGACTGCGACTACAGCGACAAGAACGACTACGATCCGTACGTGCTCATTAACCCTGTTATTGTTGAGCAGAGCGACCATCTGGTGCCGTTTAGCGAGGGCTGCCTGTCCATTCCCGGCATAAGCTGCGAGATCGAGCGTCCCGACCATGTCGTCGTCGAGGCGTACGACCTGGATGCCAACCTGATTCGCTACGAGGCCTCGGGCGATCTGTTCTGCGTGTGCCTGCAGCACGAGATCGATCACCTGCACGGCAATACCATGTTCGAGCGCCTTAAGCCGATGCAGAGACTCAAGGCCGTCAAGGAGTACCAGGACGCCCTGGCCCGCGGCGCTCGACCGGGCGAGACGGAGTAGGTCCCACCGTCCCCGGTGCTGAGCGCCCACATATCATCCTGTGCTCAAACATTCTCGCTGCGCTGCGAAACTGCGCGCGGGACGATATGTGGGCGCTCAGCACCGGGGACTGCGTTGTTCTGGCTCGGTTCGTCCGGGTGCCGTCGGGCCAGGGGGGGCGTCTACGCTGATAATTGCTTTGTTGGAAGAGCTGCTTTTATTGCGGCTCTTTCTTTTATTTTGGGTATATTTGTTCTTGTTGAATTGTTATTGCGGATGGGCTGGGTACTTGGCTTCCCGCTGTTATTTGTAGCCGTCTCGGCTTTGGTTGAGGGGAGACGTTCTTTATGCGTATTGTGTTTATGGGTACGCCTGATTTTGCTGTGCCTTCGCTGACTTCGCTTGTTGAGGCTGGGAACGAGATTGCGCTCGTAATTACTCGTCCCGATGCTGTTCGCGGGCGTGGCAAGAAGCTTGAGCCGTCTCCTGTTAAGGCCAAGGCGCTAGAGCTTGGTTTGCCTGTTGTTGAGGCTAATCGTATGACGCCTGAGGTTGTTGAGGCGCTCCGGGCTGCCCAGGCTGACATTTTCTGTGTGGCTGCTTATGGTTGCATTTTGCCTGATGACGTGCTGCATATGGCACCGCTCGGCATTGTGAATGTTCATGCGTCCTTGCTGCCTCGTTGGCGTGGGGCTGCTCCTATTCAGCGTGCGATTCTCGCTGGTGATGAGGTTGCTGGCGTTTCTATTATGCGTATTGGACATGGCGTTGATACCGGCGCTTATTGTGCCCAGGCGTCTACGTCGGTTGCCGGTAAGCATGCTGAGGCCCTGACCATGGAGCTTGGTGAGCTGGGCGGCAAACTGCTGGCTGATACGCTTCCTTCTCTTGCCGATGGTTCGGCTGTTTGGACTGAGCAGGATGAGGCGCTTGTCACTCATGCTGCAAAGATTTCTAAGCAGGAGATGCGCCTGGATCCGCAAATGGCGGCGCTTGATTGCGTGCGTCATGTGCTGGCCTCGTCCGATACCGCGCCTGCTCGTTGTGTGATTGCCGGTAAGACCGTGCGCGTGCTCGATGCTGCGCCGGCTGATGTGTCGCTTGGCGAGGGCGCCGTTGACGTTAAGGCTAAACGTGTTTTCCTTGGTCTTTCCGATGGCTCGATTGAGTTGCTTGAGGTTAAGCCCGATGGCAAGCGTGCTATGGCCGCTTCTGCCTGGGCTGCCGGCCTGCAGGGTGTAGATCTTATCTGGGGTGTTTTGTCATGAGCAAGCTGTCTCCCGCGCGCAAGCTTGCGCTCGATGTGCTGATGGAGGCCGACCGTCGCGGCATGTATGCGCGCGATGTGTTCTCTGCCCGCGCTACGGCCAAGGCCATCGACCAGCGCGATTCCGCTTTTGCCGCCCGCTTGGCGCTGGGTGTTGCCGCCACGCAGGGTATTTTGGACGAGCTGCTCGATCAGTTTCTTGATAAGCCTAAAAAGGTTGCGCCGCGTGTTCGCATGGCGCTTCGTATCTCGGCCTTCGAGATGCTCTACCTGCATACCCCTGGCCGCGTTGCCGTAAGTCAGGGTGTTGAGCTGGTTCGCTGCGGTGCTAAGTCTGCCGCCGGCTTAGCCAATGCTGTACTGCATAAGGTTGCGGACAATGTTGAGGACTTTGCTACTGCATCCGATGTGGATGAGTCTGAGCGACGCCTGGTCCGTCTGTCGCGCCTGATGGGTCTGCCGCGTTGGCTGTGCGCTCGCATTATGGCATCATTCGACACGCCCGAGGGCGCGCTTAACTTTGCCGGCAATCTGGCCCCCGCGCCGCTGGCCCTGCATGAGAACGCCTTTGCGACCAACGCCGATCCGTATATCTCGCAGCTCGTTGCGCCTGTCTTCCCGGGTTGCCATGCCCCGGTTGATGCCGCGGTTACCGTTGCTTCGGGTGTGTTTGAGCGTGCTGCCGCGGTGGCGTCTGATCTCAACGCGCAGCTTATCGCCACAGCTGCCACGCGTCCTGGAAGCTGCCTTGAGATTGGCGCCGGTCGCGGCACCAAGACCTATGTGATGACGTGCCAGGCCAAGCGTGCGGGCTATGAGCGTCAGCATACGGCGCTCGATCTTCATGATCGCAAGTGCGATCTGAATCTCGCTCGCCTGCATAAGGCCGGTATTCAGGGCGTTCGTACGGTTTCGGGTGATGCGTGCGAGCTTGATGAGGTGCTCACTTCGTTTGATGCCATGCTTGGCGAGGCGGTTAAATTCGACACGGTCTTTATCGATGCGCCGTGCTCTGGCACCGGAACAATGCGTCGTCATCCCGAGATTCCGTGGCGCCTGACCGAAAAGGATGTGACGGTCGAGCTGCCCAAACTGCAGCTGACGATGCTCAAGGAAGCCGCCGCGCGCGTGGCTGCCGGCGGTGAGCTTATCTATGCCACCTGCTCGGTTTTTGATGAAGAGAACACGCAGGTCGTGGATGCCTTCCTGGCCTCTCCCGAGGGCGCCGGTTTTACCGTGGCGCCGCTCTCCGAGGCACAGATTCTGCAACTGCCCGATTTCGAGCAGGCCAAGAAGCTGGTAGCCGTCCGCCAAAACGATCGAGGACTCTTCCAAAGCGTCCCCGTAAACGCCGATTCCTACGACGGCCACTTCTGCGCCCGCCTGGTCCACAGGTAACTACTAAGTTGCGGTGAAATAGGGATTGAATAGCGGCATCTACCCGCCAAACAGTCCTTATTTCACCGCAACTCATAGAGATGCCTGGTTAGCTAAAGAAGCGGCCCCGCGATCGGTGTTGATCGCGGGGCCGCGTTGTTCCTAGTGACTGTGCGGGCAGTTGGCGCAGCAGCCGCTGGTGGCGCTGGTGCTGGCGCCGCCGCTTCGCTGGTCGGTGTTGTAGAAACCGCTGCCATCGAACTTAATACCGCTGGCCGAGAACGTCTTGGCCGCCGGGGCACCGCAGCTCGGGCATAGGACCTCGGGGGTCTCGGACATGGGATGCTCAACCTCGAACACGTTGCCGCAGTTCGAGCACTTGTAATCGTAGCGCGCCATAATACTTCCTTTTCAGCACAAAGCGGGCAGATCGCTCTGCCCGCAAAAATTCAAACAGCTGTAACTGTACCCTATATCGGGGGTTTTATCACGCTTCGCCCCAGAATCTATGGGTGTTGCGCAGGAGCTGCGCAGTTTTGCCCTCGGCGGCCGCAACATCGGTCTCGTCAGCCTGCCAGGTCCAGTTGCCCGTGGCCACGCCCGGAACGTTCATGCGCGCGTCGTCGCCCAGCCCCAAGACATCTTGCAGCGGCATCATCACCAGGGGAGCGTCGCTTGCCAGCGCGTCGCTCATCAGCTTGGACGCCACCTCAACACCGCTCGGCACGTCGCCACCCGCAAAGGAACGCGTGCACCAACCGGCCAGCGTCGACGTATCGTGCGTCGAGGTGTACAGAATCTTGCCGGGCGTAGGATGCACACCGCAACGAACGTCGTAGTCGCTAAACTCCAGCACGTCCATGCCGGGGAAGCCGCAGGTCGAAGCCATAGCGCGAACACCGGGCGTCAAATAGCCCAGGTCCTCGGCGATAAAGTTGAGCGGACCTAGCTCGTCGTAGGCGGTCTGGAACAGGTCTTTGCCCGGTCCCGCCAGCCAACGACCGTCGGCGCAGGCCTTGCCCGCAGGAATGCTAAAGTAGCTGTGGAATCCCAGGAAGTGATCCAGACGCACGCGGTCGTAGAGCGAGAACGCGCGACGCAGGCGATCCATCCACCAGCTATAGCCATTCTGCTTCATGTGGTCCCAGCGGAACGTCGGGTTGCCCCACACCTGGCCCTCGGGCGCAAAGTTATCGGGCGGCGCACCGGAGATCTCGATTGCCTTGCCGGTATCGGATAGCCAGAAATTCTCGGGTTCGCTCCACGCATCTGCCGAATCGTCGGACACGTACATAGGGATATCGCCGATGACCTCGATGCCCTTCTTGTGCGCATAGTTCATAAGCTCGCACCAAGCCAGGTCAAAGCGATACTGCATGTACGCCTGAAGCTCGGCCTCGTCGTGGAAGCGCTTGTCGTCAATCAGATGCTCGTTGTAGCGCGCAACATCTGCCGGCCAATCGTGGCGCGATTCGCCCTCAGAGTACTTTTTAACGGCCATGTAGACGCAGTATTTCTCGAGCCAATCGGCATTGCGATGTTTAAACGCGGTGTACAGCGGATCGGCATCCTCGCCTCCGCGGGCCTTCCAGGTCTCAAAGTCGGCCGCCAGCTCCTCGTGGCTTTCGGGCAGCAGGTCGATATTGCCCGCAAAAGCTGAGGGACCGGCGTAAGGGGAGCGGAAGAAGTCCGTAGGGTTGACGGGGAGAACCTGCCAGTAGCGCATACCCATGGCGGCCAGATGGTCGATAAAGCGACGCGTGGACGCGCCGATCGTACCGGGCTTGCCGTCGTCGGTCGGCACCGATGTGATATGACACACAACACCTGCGCCGTGATCGAGCGGCTCCTGCAGGCGCTGCTCGGCATGGTGATAGATGATCGAAGAACCCAGCGGGTACAGATCGAGCGTGACCGTGCCGTTGTGGATCTCGCACTCGTGACCGCTAATCACATCGCTCGCGCATTCGCCGAGTGCCGGAATCGTTACGCGGTGCGAATTGCGCAGACTACGGTTGATGATAACCGTCGCGGACTCGCCATCCTTGCCCGTGCGGTTGTATGCCAGCACCTCATCATTGAGCGCGAAGGCCTTGATTTCACCGTCTACCATAAACGGCAGCGCGCGGCGCACAGCAGATGCGTTCTTGACGATCGCGAACGTATCGAAGTCGTGCAGGTTTTCCTTGGTCGGCATGGTGCGGCGATTGCCCGGATCGGTGAGACCCTCCAAGCCGTATTCGTCACCGTAATAGATTGAGGGAACGCCCGGGAAGGTCATCTGCATGAGCGTGGCGAGCCAAAAACGGCTCTTGGCCAGGCCCATCGCGTTCTCGTCTAGGCGCCATTTGCTGCGCTCGCACTCGGGCAGCTGCGACTCGTCGGGGCCGCCGCCGAGCACCGAGATAATGCGCGGACGGTCGTGGCTCGAAAGCAGATTAAGTGCGCAAGACAGGGCCTCACGCGGATAGTTCTCGCGTAGGGTCTCGATATCTTCGGCAGCTTGGTAGGCGTTTTTGTAGCCCATCAAAAAGCCGATGACCATGTCGCGGAAGGGGTAATCCATAGCAGAGTCCAACTCGGAGCCCTGTAGGTAGCGACGCAGATGGCCGTAGCTAATCTTGTTGGAGGCGTCTTCCCAGACTTCGCCGAGCAACAGTGCGTCAGGCTTTTCGGCAAGTACGGCCTTCTTGATCTCGGCCAGGAAGTCGTCGGAAAGCTCGTCAGCGACGTCCAGGCGCCAGCCATGAGCGCCGGCACGTAGCCATTTACGGATCACGCCGTCCTTGCCCAGAAGCCGCTCGCGTACCAGCTCGGAGCTCTCATTGATGGCGGGCATGTTGCCCACGCCCCACCAGCAGTCGTACGAGCCGTCCTCGTGGAAATAAAACGCATCGCGCCACGGCGAGTCCTCGCTCTGCCACGCGCCCACGCCGGGGTAGTTGCCGTAGCGGTTGAAATAGATGGAGTCGTCACCCGTATGGTTAAAGACGCCGTCCAGGATGATGGAGATGCCCAGCTTCTCGGCTGCCTGGCACAGCTCGGTAAAATCCTGCTCGGTGCCCAGGATTGGGTCGATCTTGGTGTAGTCGGCCGTGTCGTAGCGGTGGTTGCTCGCGGCCTCAAAGATGGGGTTGAGGTAGATGGCCGTAAAGCCCAGCTCGGCGATGCGGGGCAGGTCATTTTGGATACCCTTGAGCGAGCCGCCGTAAAAGTCCCAGGTCTTGATGGATCCGTCCTCGGCACGCTCGTACACGGGCGGCTCGTTCCAGTCCTCGACCATGCGGCGCTGGATTCCGTTGCGTGGCTTTTCGACTTCGGCCAGCGTGCGCTCGCGCCAGTTTTCGTCGCGAGCATAGCGATCGGGGAAGATCTGGTAGACCATACCGCGCTCGTACCAGGTGGGACGGTTCTCGCGGTGCTTGTAGACGGTGACCTGGAACGACGGCACTTCGGCGTAGTCGTAGGTTACGCCCTCGCCGCCGGTGCGACCTTGCGGCGCGCCTAGGCGAACCTCGGGCTGGCCCTCGATATTGCAGATAAAGCTGTACCAGATAAGACAGGGCTCGGTGCACTCAAGCTCTGCAGTAAATATGCCATCGCCCTCGTGCGTCATGGGATACAGAGACTCACCGATTTCATCGACCCAGGTACGCAGGGTAAGCGTTGCCTGATTGGGATCGGCATCTTCCAAAATCACCGAGAGCGAAAGGGTAGTTCCAGTGGTCACAGCGCCAAACGGAGTACGAAACTGTGGCAGGCGGCTGTTGTGAATCAATCTCATAGTACGGTCCAGTTCAATAGAATCATGGCCTGCTGGCCATGGGCTTTGCGCACAGGATGTAAGTATATCTGTTGTAAACAGAATGTATAAACAACATCCGTTTACCATCGGCGAACGGTTGTCCTAGAAAATCGTTTTACCATACAAACTATCGCGATATTCAAAAACGCCTATACCGATACTATTTGTAGCCAAACAAAAGTACCCCGGTTTACTATGACGAATTGAATGATCTCAACCACAGTCATTTTGGTGATTTTAAAACCGCAGGTAGAAGCGTCGCCAATTTCGTAGAATACTCTCCGTGGTCGGCCGGAGCCATTTTGTCGTAGTAAACCGGCCCTTTATTTGATAGAGAAGTTCAACGCAAAAGAGGGCGCCTGGTTGGGGCGCCCTCTTTTGCGTTGAGGATTACGTTTTAATCGTTCGGATTAGCGGCGCTTGCGGGTGGCCGTTGCCTTACGGACGGAGGTCTTTTTGGTCGGAGCCTTTTCCTCGGCCGGAGTGGCGGGGGAGACCGGGGCCTCCTTCGCGGACTCGGTCTTTGCTTTAGCCTTGGGAGCGGCCTTAACCTCGGCAGCCTTCGGAGTCGGCTCGGCCTTTACTGCGGGCTTTTTCTCGGCCTTAGCCTCTGCCTTGGGAGCAGCAGCCTTGGTCGTGGCCTTTTTGGCCGTCGTCGTGGCGCGCTTGCGCGTGGTGGTCTTGGCGGTTGGCTTGGCCTCGACAGCTGCCTCGGCCTTGGGCTCGGCACCCGCTTTCTCGACCTTGACGGCTGGCTTTGCAGCAGCCTTCGGGGTCGTCTCCGTGGCGGCCTTCGTCGCAGCAGCCTTGGTCGTTGTCGACTTCGTGGCCGTGGCCTTCTTGGCGGTCGTGGTCTTGGACGCGGTCGTCTTCTTGGCAGCGGTCTTGGCCGGAGTCTTTGCCGCAGGCTTAGCCTCGGCGGCGTCGGCCTTTACCTCGGGAGCAGCCTCGGCTTTGGCGGCCTTCTTGGCAGCTGCGGTCGTGCGCTTGCGCGTCGTCGTTGCCTTGGCAGCCGTCGTTTTAGTTGCGGCAGCCTTTGTCGTCGTAGCCTTCCTGGCGGTCGTCTTGCGGGTCGTGGTTTTCTTAGCTGCGGGCTTTGCAGCGGGCTTGACCTCGGCCTCTGCCTCAGGAGCAACCTCAGCCTTCACCTCTTGCTCGGCCTTTGCGGGCTCAGCTTCAACTGGCTTTTCCTCGGCCTTGGGCTCCTCAACGGCCGCCGGCTCAGCTGCAGCCTCAGACTCGTCGACAACAGACGCCGGCCTCTCAATCTCCGGATGCATAAAGAAGTACAGGTCCAGATACTTGTCGGCAGAGCGCGTCCAGCTAAAGTCCTGGCTCATGGCCTGCGTGACCAGCTGGTTCCAGGCGTCACGGTTGTCCCAGAACAGGCGAGCCGCGCGGAACACGGCGTCGCCCATCTCGTCGCCGTTAAAGTTGCTAAACGAGAAGCCCGTGCCCTCGCCGGTAAACTCGTTGTAAGGCTGCACGGTGTCCTTCAGGCCACCGGTCTCGCGAACAATCGGCAGGGTACCGTAGCGCATGGCGATGATCTGCGACAGGCCACAGGGCTCAAACTTCGAAGGCATCAGGAACATATCGGCGGCGGCATACATACGCTGCGACAGCGCAGGATCGAACTCGATGCGTGCGGCCATGGTGCCGGGGTACTTGTCCTGGAAGTAGCGCAGGCCGTCCTCGTAGTCGCGGTCGCCGGTGCCCAGCACCGCCACCTGCACGCCGCCGGCCAGGATGCGGTCGAGCGCGTACATGACCAGATCCATGCCCTTCTGGCGCGTCAGACGCGTGACCATTACCATAAGCGGACGGTCGTCGCGAACCTCGAGCCCCAGCTCCTCCTGCAGTTTGGCCTTGCACACGGCCTTGCCGGAACGGTCCTCCACGGTGTAGTTGGCGGCAATGCGCTTGTCGGTCGCCGGATCAAAGCCCGCAACGTCAATGCCGTTGAGGATGCCCTGCAGCGCATACGAACGTTCGCGCAGCACGCCGTCCAGGCCCTCGCCAAACTCGGGCGTCTGGATCTCGTTGGCATAGGTGGGGCTCACCGTGGTGATGGCGTCGGCATAGCGCAGCGCGCCCAGCATGTAGTTGATGCTGCAGGCGTCGCAACGCAGCTGCGAGGCGGCCGCCGGAATATGCGCCACGCCCAGGATGTCCTCCATCACGGTGTCGCTAAACTGGCCCTGGAACGCCACGTTGTGGATCGAGAACACGGTCTTGACGCGGTCGTACAGCGGCAGGCCCTGGTAGAACTCGCGCAAAAACACGGGCGCCAGCGCCGTCTGCCAGTCGTTGCAGTGCAGGATGTCGCACTCAAAGCCGGCCGGCAGGTGCTGCAGGCTCTCGGTGATGGCCTTGGAGAAGAACGCAAAACGCTCGCCGTCGTCAAAGAAACCGTACGGATAGTCGCGCGCAAAGTAGCGCTCGTTGTCGATGAACATATAGGTGACGCCGTCGTGCTCGAGCTTCTCGAGCCCACAGTACTCATTGCGCCAGCCCAGGCTCACGTAAAAGTCGGAGAAGTGCTCCATTTGCGCCTTGTACTCGTCCTTGATGGTGGCGTACTTGGGCACCATCACGATGACTTCGGCGCCGGCGCGCACAAGTGCTGCAGGCAGCGAGCCTGCCACGTCGCCCAGGCCACCGGTCTTCACAAACGGTGCGCACTCGGCCGAGGCAAACACGATCTGCATCTTTTTGCTGGAATCTGCCATATTGTCTCCCATGTTGCAATTCGAGAATAGCCGCCTGGCGCTAACCGGGCGGCTATTCTACATGTTACGAGCGATGTTGCGGTGCCAACGTTAACGTACGATGGTGGTGTCGGAAGTTAACGGAGCCTTGCCCAGCACCAGGATGTTCTCGGGCGTGCCGCGAAGCTCGGTGTTGGTGGGAACCACGTTGTTCTTGTCCAGGATGGCGTTCTCGACGCGGGCGCCGCTCTTGATGATGCAGCTCTGGTTGATGATTGAGTTGGTCACCGAAGCGCCTTCCTCGACCACGACGCCGCGCGACAGGATCGAGTTGCGCACGGTGCCCTTGATGATGCAGCCGGCCGAGATGATCGAGTTGCACGCGTGGCTGCCGGTCGCATAACGCGAAGGCGGCACGTCGTGAGCCTTGGTCAGGATCGGGCGCTCGGGGTCGAAGAGCTGGTCGGCCACGGTCTGGTCGAGCAGGTCCATGCTGCGGCGATACAGCGACTTCTCGCTAAACACGCCCACGACCTCGCCCTTGTACTCGTAGCTGCACACGTCGATGTTGCCAAAGTCGCCCTGGAGTGCCTCGAGCAGGTCCAGATAATCGGCGGCCTGGTAGTGGTCGATAATCTCGAGCAGCGTCTCGCGGTTGACGATGCAGCAGTCCATAGACGCGTTGTCGCCATACACGACGCCGGCGCTCACGCCCGTCAGGCGGCCGTTCTCGTTAATCTCGAGCTTGGTCTCGTCATCGACGTTGCGCGTGGCCTTGCAGTACACCACGGTCATCTGGGCACCGGAGTTCTCGTGCGCGTCGATGATGGTGTTGAGGTCCATGTTAAAGATGATGTTGGTGCCCATCATCACAACATAGGGCTTGTCCGAGCGCTGGAACAGCGTCTTGTTGGAGATGATGTCGCGTAGCAGGAAGCGCATGCCGCCCTTGGTGGTGCCATACGCGTTGCCGGGCACCATGAACAGACCGCCCTTCTTGCGGTCCAGGCCCCAGTCCTTGCCCGAGCCCACGTGGTCGATCAGCGAGCGGTAGTTACCCGGCATGACGACGCCGACGGTCTTAATGCCGGCATTCATCATGTTGGACAGCGGAAAGTCGATCAGGCGGTAGCGGCCCAAAAACGGAACGGACGCGATGGGACGATCCTTGAGCAGCACGCTGCCGTAGGTCGAAGAGTAGTTAGCGGTGATGTAACCGATGGCCTTGCGATTGATCATCGGATCATTCCCCCTTCCCGATAACGACGTCATTTCCAACGACGGCCGTATCCTTGGTGGTATCGACAGAGCCGAGCTTCACGCCCTCTTCGACCGTGGAGTTCTCGCCCAAAATAGCGCGGCAGATGTGCGCGCCGCTCTTAACGTGCGCACCCGGCAGCAGCACGGAGTCTTCGACCACGGCGCGCTCCTCGATAATGACATCGGTCGAGAGGATCGAGTGGCGAGCGGTGCCGTAGATCTTGCAGCCGTTGGAGACCAGGCAGTCGTCCAGACGGCCGTCCGGTCCAATGTAGTGCGGCGGTCGCGTGGTGATGTTGGACATGATGGGGAAGTGCTTGTCGAACAGGTCGAACTCGGGGTTGTTGCCCAGCAGGTCCATCGAGGTCTCGTGGAAGCTGGCGATGGTGCCGACGTCCTTCCAAAAGCCGTGGAACTCGTAGCTGTACAGGCGCTTGCCCTCGCCGAGTAGCTTGGGGATGATGTCCTTGCCAAAGTCGTGGCTCGAGCGCTGGTCCAGAGCGTCCTCCTCGAGCGCCTCGATCAGCACGTCGGCCGAGAAGATGTAGATGCCCATGGACGCGAGGTTCGAATCGGGCTTATCGGGCTTCTCGGTGAACTTGGTGATGCGGCCGTCCTCGGGGTCGGTGGTCAGGATGCCAAAACGGCTGGCCTCCTCCCACGGCACGGGCATAACGCTCACCGTGAGGTCGGCGTTGTTCTCAATGTGCGTCTTGAGCATCTTGCGGTAGTCCATGCGATACAGGTGATCGCCCGAAAGAATCAGGACGTACTTGGGGTCGTTGGCCTTGATGTAGTCGAGGTTCTGCGTAATGGCGTCGGCCGTGCCCGCATACCAGGCGCCGCCGGTCTGCGTCTCGTACGGCGGCAGGATCGACACGCCGCCGTCGCGGCTGTCCAGATCCCACGCCTCGCCGGAGCCCACGTAGGCATGCAGCAGGTAGGGACGGTACTGCGTCAGAACGCCCACCGTGTCGATGCCCGAGTTGGAGCAGTTGGACAGCGAAAAGTCGATAATGCGGAACTTGCCACCAAAGCTAACCGCCGGCTTGGCGATCTTTTGGGTGAGTGCCCCCAATCGGCTGCCCTGTCCTCCTGCGAGGAGCATCGCGATGCATTCTTTCTTACTCATCGATTTCTCCTTCTGTCATCGATGTTCCTAACCCATTAGCGACGGGCGCGGCGCACTGTCACGCCCGTCGAGTAATGCCGTGCGGCAAAGGGAGCTCGCGCGCTTTATGCGTGCCAGATCTCGTCGCGATACTCGCGAATGGTGCGGTCGGACGAGAACCAGCCACTCGAGGCGGTGTTGAGCAGGGCCTTGCGGTTCCAGGTCTCCTGGTCGCCGTAGCTGCCCGTGAGGTTCTCCCATGCATCCACGTAGCTACGGAAGTCAGCCATGACCAGGTCGGGGTCGTTGTTGTTCATGAGCTCGTTGTAGATGCTCTCGAAGTTGCCCGAAAGACCCGCAAACGTGTTGTCCTTGAGCTCGTCCATCACGCGGCCCAGACGCTCGCGGTCGCCGTTGAGGGTATCCCACGCAAAGTAGTTGTTGGATGCCCAGAGCTGCTCGACCTCGGGAGCGGTCAGGCCAAAGATGGCCTCGTTCTCACGGCCGGCCAGGTCGGCGATCTCGATGTTGGCGCCGTCGAGGGTGCCCAGCGTAATGGCGCCGTTCATCATGAGCTTCATGTTGGACGTGCCCGAGGCCTCCTTGCCGGCCGTGGAGATCTGCTCCGAGATCTCGGCGGCCGGGTAGATGAGCTGAGCGTTGCTCACACGGAAGTTGGGGATAAAGCAGACCTTCATGACCTCGTTGACGCGGGCATCGTTGTTGATGACGTCGGCAACGGAGTTAATGAGGCGGATGGTCTCCTTGGCAAAGGTGTAGCTCGAGGCAGCCTTGCCGCTAAAGATGAAGGTCGTCGGCGTCACGTGGAAGTTAGGATCGGCGATGCGACGGTTGTAGATGTCCATCACCTTCATGATGTTCATGAGCTGGCGCTTATAGGCGTGGAAGCGCTTTACCTGGACATCGAAGACGGTGTTGGGGTCAATAACCAGACCGGTCTCGGCCTTGACGTAGGCGGCCAGACGCTCCTTGTTGGCGCGCTTGGAGGCACCAACGGCCTTCAGGAACTCGGTGTCGTTCTGGAAACTTTTAAGCTTCTCCAGCTCAAAGGCGTCCTTGAGCCAGCCATCGCCAATGGCCTCGGTCACGAGCTTGGCATAGGTGGGGTTGGCCTCGGCAAAGAAGCGACGGTGCGAGATGCCGTTGGTCTTGTTGTTGAACTTCTCGGGCGTGAGGGCATAGAAGTCTTTGAGCACGATGTTCTTGATGATGTCGGAGTGGATCTTGGCAACGCCGTTGACGCTGTGGCTGCAGATCACAGACAGGTTGGCCATGCGAATCTCGCCGTCCCACAGGAT
>CAJMLP010000036.1:0-13149 GCA_905214215.1 uncultured bacterium
ACTGGATGAACGGCAAGACCGGCGTCGAGATCTTTAACCTGGGCACCGGCACCGGCACCTCGGTACTCGAGGTCGTCGCCGCCTTCTCCAAGGCCTGCGGCAAGGAGCTGCCCTACGTGATTCGCGAGCGCCGTGCCGGCGATATCGCCGCCAACTGGTGCGATGCCTCCAAGGCCGAACGCATGATGGGCTGGAAGGCCCAGTACGACATCGCGGACATGTGCCGCGACAGCTGGAATTGGCAGAGCCATAACCCCAACGGCTTCGCCGACGCCGAGTAGCCACTCCCCCGTGCTAGGTTTTGTGGCATGCCTCAAAACCTAGCACGCGACATGCTCGGCACATGCCGCTTCCTGCATGGGTAGATTTCTAGACATGTCCCAAAAATCTACTGGCCCCGGCCTCCAATGTGAGGTCGGGGCTTTTTAGGAACTCGTTCTCGAGCTCGAGCTCGCGCATGCACTTGCGGCCGCCGCGACCGGGTGGTTGGTCAGCTCCTTCTTCCTGACCGTCACCCATCTTCCCAGGGTCTTCTCGTTGATGCCGAGGTCGGCTGCCACTTGGGCGATGGGCTTCCCCGACGCGGCGGCGAAGTCTGCGGCCTCGGCGCGGTACCCCGCTGTGTAGGAGGGCCCGTCTGCCATGACTGACACTCCTTTCTTTTTGGCGCTGAAACGATTATCGCCGCTCAACGCCATTCCTCTAAGTCAAGTGTCCTTGAATACGATACAGTTCAAATGGACGAGGAGAATCTGGCGCTCCTCTCGATGAGCCCGGAGAGGTCCCTGGTCGTCACCTTCCCCCGCGCGAACGCGAAGCGGACGGCGGCGAGCCATGTCCTCACCGCGCGTTCCATTTAGGGAGTCCTCGAGAAGTCGATCTCTCTGTGCGATAATCGAGCTATTGAGTCTCGCGAGTTTAGAGCTGGTGATATGCATTGAAAATCAAGATGAAAAACATCGGCAGGGTCGCTGAGGCCGATATCGAGATTAATGGTATTGCCGTGATCGCCGGGGAGAACGGGACGGGGAAAAGCACGGTTGGAAAAGCGCTTTATGCGGCCTTCAACAGCATGTCCGATTCGGAGAACAAAATCGACCGCATGAGGCGCAATAGTGTTGAGCGCGCCATCAGGAAGGCATATGTGGGAAGCCCTCTCGACTCCACGTCTCGCCACAGGCGAACTGCTGGAAGAATGAATAGTTTCATCGACAGGGTTTTTTCGGGCGAGTGCACGAGGGACGAGCTTATTGATGAGATAAAGGAGTATTACGGGGAGGAGATCTCCCGTGAGATCGAATCCGATTTCACGAATGGCGTAGCAGGAGTTGCCGATCAGATTATCGAGATCATGGATATCTCCGATGATGAGGTATTTCGTGCGATTGCGACAAACAGGTTCCGAAGCGAGTTCAACGGCCAGATCAATTCGGTTTTCGGCGAAGAGCCCGGGAAGGTCGAACTCCAGATAAAGGACGCATCTACGGTTTTCTCGGTTGCAAGTGACGAGGTGGCGGAGGTGCACGATAGGAGGGTTTTGCGATTCAGGGCGCATTATCTGGACGACCCGTTCCTGATCGATTCTCTCGGAGGACCCTACGGCCCCGCTTTTCGGTTCAAGCCCCTCCTTGGACACCAGGAGGAGCTGCGGCAAGATTTGATTCAGGCGACCATCCGTAACGATGACAGCGAGTCCTCGCTGTTCGAAGAGATCGCGAAGGAGCGACACCTGAAGGTTCTCATGGACAAGGTTTCCTCCTTATGTCCGGGGCATTTCGAGAGGAGCGAAAGTCGCGGTCACCTTACGTATCTCGAAGAGGGCTTCGCTCGGGGGTTGGAGCCTGGGAACCTTTCTGCTGGCTTGAAGACGTTCGCCATCATGAAGGTGCTCTTGAAGTCCGGCGCGCTAGATGCCGGAGGGACTATTATCCTCGATGAACCCGAGATTCATCTTCATCCTGCATGGCAGCTGGCCTTCGCCGAGATAATCGTGCTGCTCCAGAAAGAGCTCGGGATGCACGTCTTAATGAGCACCCATAGTCCATATTTCCTGAATGCGATCGAAGTGTATTCTAAGAAGCACGCTGTTGATGGATTGTGCTCATATTATCTTGCGGAGACCTGCACTGATGGACGCTCTCGCTTTGCCGATATAACCGGCTCGACTGAGGTCGCCTACGAGAAGCTGGCGGCTCCTTTTGATACGCTTGAGAGGGAGGAGTACGGCCTTGAGTAGCGACCTGTGCGCCTCCTGCCCTCATCCGAACTCTCCCGCGGTGCCAGATGGCAGCGATGGTTGCTCCCGTTGCAGGACCTGTATCCTAAGGGACTGCACGTCGACCATCTCCAAAACATCCAGAGACGGGAGCGTCTCTCTTGTGGATGACGATTTGCCTGTTGTCAATTTTGACTCTGTTAAAGAATGCTACTGCAAGAAGGTCAATAGGTGGATGCAACTCCCGCGCTCCGCCGATGCGCTGTATTGCGATCGGGAAACGTTATATCTAGTCGAATTTAAAAACGGCAGTCTGAAGGAGACGCTGGGGAAGAGGCTCAATCCCAAGGATGACGAAGAGCTTGGTATCAATCTTGGCCAAAGGGACGCCCTCATCGAGAAGTGCAAGGACAGCGTTTTGATCTGCTCGGACCTGTGGGGAAAGAGGACGAGATGGTTTCGCGAGCACTGCGTCTTTGTTTTGGTATACAACGAGGACAAGAACAAGACCGCGTTGAAGCGGGTTGCCAGCTCGATTAGGAAAAAAGCGCGTTTTGGGCTTCCTGACAAATTGAAAGGTTTTTGCGTGAAGGATGTCTTGACGCTAACCGAAAAGGAGTTTTCGACATCGCTCCTTTCAACTTGGCGAGACGCAGAAGAAATCGCGGAGGTCGACGCGTAGGAGACCGAAAAGCATCCGGTGGCTATTTGCTCCCGATATCGATCGTTCGTCTGCAGTCGGTTTTCTTTCCGCTGCGCCCGCCAGTTTGCGATGAGTCGCGCACCGTGTGAAGCTCAACACGGATGAAATACAAATATAATCCCCCCTTGCACTGTGTTGATAAATATTGCTCGTCGAACTCATCTGAACTGGGCTTTCTTGCATAGAACTGCCTGAACCTGAGCGTTTTCGGGTATCGCATTGCCCGATCGAGCACCATCGCGACCTTCTCAAGCTTGTCCTCGGGCGGACTCATAGCCACAGCCCCGCATGTCGTCCCGGTTGGAGCCGGGATGAGCCCTCAGGAAGCACTGCATGAAGTAGCGCATCCGGTTCACGGGCCCCAGCGGGTTCTGGCCGTCGGGAACGCCCTTGAGCAGCTTCGCGTTGTAGTGCTGGCTCTTCAGTGACAGATTGTTGACGGGAGCCGTGTGGCGCCCGGCTCCATGTCGTGGATGAGCGTGGAGCCGGGCGCCACACGGCTCCCGAACGTCGCCAAGGTCTTCGCCCTGCTTGTCTTGCCAAGGCCCTCCCGGATGAAGATTGAATTGCCTGGCTCATCGCAGCCGAGCGCGACACGGCCTCTACCCGAGACCATCATCTCTACACATAGCCCATCATTCGACAAGAACGCGCAGTTTGTCCTGCATAGGCGCATGGTGTCCCCCTCCGCCGCAAGAGGTGAGCAAAAGAGAGGCTCCCCTCGCCACTACCGGACAAAGGGACCTCTCTGGGGAAACACGCTATAAAACCTTCTTGCCGGGCGGTCGAGTACAGCACCGACGGCGTACCCGTGGAGACCTACCCAGAGCCCACGCCATTTCAAGTTTCTTGGTCTTCAACGCCACAATCCGATAATCATCCAGCCGTCGAAATGACCTCGTCACAGGCGGCAAGCATCTCCTCGTCATGAGTGACAACGATTACAATATGGTCTCTCTTAATTTCATGAAGCAATTTGATCAGCGCGCCTCGACTCTTCGCATCAAGTGCTGAGGTCGGTTCATCAAAAAGCATAACGTCCGGCGATTTCAACAGCTGTCTCACAATTGCAATCTTTTGCTTCTCGCCGCCGGACACCCCTCCTTTCCCGCCGTCAAGCATCGCCGTTGCCCCGTTCTCCACAGAAGCAACCATTTCGTCTAGCCCCAATATGACAAGCATCCGATTCAGCTTATCCATCTCGTAATCATCAGAAAGCAGCGTAAGATTATCGAGAATCGTCCCCTCAACGATAGGGGGTTCTTGCTCCGTAATGCTGACTCGACACCGCCGCAATGCATATCGATCGATGCAACGCTGTGACACCCCGTTGTAGCGAACGGCCCCTTCTGTGTCATCTGGATATAGCCCCAATATCACTGACAGCAGCGAGCTCTTCCCCGAACCATTCGGCCCCGAGATTCCATATAGCCGACCCCTGGAAAACGCGAGCCCCTCAATGCTTAACGCGACCCTTTCCGCCCCTGGATAACGTAGCTTGATGTTCTCTAGACGGATTTCCTCAATCGGACCAAGCGCCAATTTGCCATTCGCTTCCACCGGGACATCCCAAATTCTTTTCAGCCGCTCATAGCATACGCGATTAGTCTGGTAATCCCTTCCCCAGCCCAACAAATACTGTACCGCTGAGCTTAAGTTCGAATAATATCCAACAGCAGTCACGAGAAAACCAGGCAACAGTCTCCCGCCCATCACTTCAACCGCGCCCACAGCAAGAAGACATCCTTGAGCGGCGGAAGCGACCAACGCGTTGCCAAAGGTAAATCTAGACCCTACTTCCTGATTTGCTCTCATCGTTGGATAGAGCCCATTAAAAGCTTCGACCAGTACAGCGCGGGACCTATCGAACAAAGCATGTTTGCGGATGAAATCAACTTTCTCCAACTGATCTTGTAGACAGGAAAAAAACCTCGCGCTCTGCTCTTGTACGTCAAAACTTCTCTCAAACAGCCTTGCGCGTGAAACCGCATAAAAAGCGGCACTCGCTGCCGCAAGAACAAGGCAGACCACACTCAACTTGATATTCAGGCTACCGAGAACAAACAGGGCGGACAAAAGGGTGATAACGTTGCTTGAAACCCCCACAACCGAGTTGATTACGAAGATGACAAGGTCATTAGCGTCGTGATTGATTTGCTGGTTATAATACGACGCGTTGAAGCCCTCGAAGAATGCCTGGGGAAGGTGCTTCACGTGCTCAAGCGTATCCGCATTTAAGCCGAACCCCGCATGCGACTGAAGGTTGATGTACAGCATCTCTGAGCAATACACTAGTCCCGCTCGAACCGCTTGGACCGCAACCAAAATAAGGCAACAAACGAGAACGGCGGCAAGATCGGCGCTGGCCGGCATCGCCAATCGGTTTACCACTATGCCGGTAAGAAAGGGACCCGCAAGCGCAAGCAGCCCGACCAAAACTGTTACGACAAGATAGGCGTAGAATCGACCGCCCAGTATATATTTTCTACAGAGATTAAGCATCAGCCTCATTTTGCCCCGCACCCCGTTTTGCCGTATTCATCATCTGGGAGAGCAGCATTTTTTGCTCGGCATCATACCGGAAGGAAACGCAACGTTTCCCCTCACCGTTTAAGGCGTGGTTGGGGCACCCTCCCATGCACATGGGAAAAGCAAAGCACTCTTGGCATTCCGGGTCATCCGGCTCATATGCCATCCAGTTAATCATGTTCTTGCTCAACATTGGCGGCTCGAAAATAGTTCCGACCCTCCGCTCCTTCATTCCAATGTCATCCCAGCACTTATACAAATCTCCGACGGGATCAACCACGTACGAGTTGATTCCAACGGCGCAACATATCCCGAAATTCGTCCCACCAAAAGGTTGAACTTTGAAGCCCCGCGCAATTGCCCTTTTATAAAACTCAGTCTCCTCATACGAGAACTCTTTTACAGTAAAGCAGTGGCTGTCGTTCGCACATACCTGATTGATATCGTCAACAGGGGCTAAATAGAAGTGAACCTTATTCATCAGGCCATTTAGCTCGAGATAATCCAATAGCTCTTGAGCGGCCTCGATGTTGGTCTTGTCGACGTTGCTCCTTATCGAAATATCGATGATGTCGGCACACTCTTTGACGTTCTTGAGAATACGTTCGTATGTAGGGCTTCCGTCGTGAAGAATCCTTCTCGAATCGTGATCCGACTTCGATCCATCTATAGTCACTTGCGCGCTCGTCACACCACATGCCGCGAGCCTCCTTGCAACATCAGGCGTCAGCAGATAGCCATTTGTCACTATCGATGCGGAATATTCACACGTTGGCCCCACGACATCTTTCAGATCCGACGTAATCCGTTCGATCATCTTCATTCCGAGCAGAGGCTCGCCGCCGTACCATCCAACTGAGAGACTTGCGATACCAGGATAGTAATCTTTCACGAACTTGGAGAGCTGTGTCAAAACCTCCTCGCCCATCGTCGTGTACGCCTGTCCCTTTTCATAGCAGTAGGGACAGCAAAAGTTGCAAGCCATCGTTGGCGCAATGGTAAGGGACAGAGCAGTATTCGCAAAGCGCGCGGCGCGACTTTGCAACCTGATCTCCCCAAGCTCGTCCCTCTCCTCATTGACTAGGATGCCTCCCCTTATCAGCTCCGCGACAAGATCATCGGCATCCCGAACGTCCCCTTCTTGAATCCTTTTGAATTTCTGCGCGTATTCCGGATTTAACGACAGGATGCCGCCGGTTCGCGCATTCATGATAAGAAGACTTCCGTTATGTTCATGCACCACATTAAATTGCGACAGTTTCACTTCGCACCATCTCCATTTCCAACCAAATCCATATCGACCCTCAGACGCTGCGCATACGCCAGCGCACTACCTTCTTCGATAAAAACTGCACGAAAGCAGCAATAGACATGCGAGCGACACGATGACCGCATGGCCGCATGCAGCCATCAGGACCGTCCCGCCGGCAGCCCCGCACGCCCTCATCCAATAAGCCATGTGAACCGGGGGTAAAACGGTTGGGAAACTCATCGCGATAACAAGGCCCGCGAACGTTGCGACCAGCAAGGCTCCCGACACAAGAGATCTGATCCTGAACACCTCATATGCAACCGCAACCATCAGCGTATAAGCGGCGTCTATAACGATATTCGACAGGAGTGCCGAGGTCACATTACCAACCGTAAGGCTGTCTAGACCGCTTCCGGAGCACACGGCAAAGACCGCAGCGACACCGAGAGTAAACACGATGTAGGGGCACAGCGTATACACTTCGCAAGCCAATGTCTTTGCCGCAAACAGCTGCCAGCTGCGGAAGCCCCGAGCAATCGAAACTCCCCTTGCCGACACGCTCGTCGCATCACCGAATAGCGTCCCCGCCACAACAACAGAGACGATTGGGAAGAACACCGTATGCGCCATGGAGACGACACTTAGCCAGGAAGAGATACCCGTTGGCCCAACCCCTATCGAGAAAAGATAGCCCGGATCGGCGGAAAAGCCAAAGAACTGGCCCTCTCCCCCTGCGGAGACCCATGCGCCGGACCCGGCAAACACATAAATCCCCGCGATGCCCAAATACATCAGCGCTATTATCACGGCGAGTTTCATTCTCCTTGCGCGGAACAGTTCCGCCCTGACCGACATCCCAAGATTCATCGAACCGCCGTCCTTACAAATAGCGAGACGAGCGCAACTCCAACCGACACAAGCACAGTGCCGCCCGCATACAGCAAAACCTGAATTACACCAACATTCTGCATACTCAGGGAACACAGGTTCATCAGGTAATACACGGGCGAGAGCATGAGCAGCAAGCTGGGCTGACCGCTTCCGTATGTACTTGGGAACCACACCATCACAAATGTCGAAACCGCTATTGCAACGACGCTGCTCGCCACCACACTCCTCGTGAGCAAATACAGGGCGAAGGTAGCGGCGTACATCGAAATGAGCAGCAGCGCGATCATCAGCGCAATCGATACAAATTGGGCAAACCCTGAGCACGAGGCCCCAACGTCCCATTGGGCCATCTTGGTTAAATACAGCGCAGTCGTAGAAAGAAGATACACGGCACCGACCAGAGTGCAGTTCACCAACAGCTTCGTGATCACAATCGCCGCCTGCGACACCCCTCGCGATCTCGATACGGCGTAAGCCACGGATTCAAAGTCTCTCGACGTAGCGTAAACCGCGTAGAGAATCGTCACCGGAATCCAGACCACTGTAGACGCAAAAGACGTCCGGGCAACAGAGCCCAAAACGTCCCCTGCATCCACTAGGTTTCCAATAAAACCTATAGCCCCTCCAAGCGTATACGGGTCATCACCGGCGACCATGATCAGCACCTCAGACGAAGTCGCAGCCGCAACCACATACAGCACAGCCGCAAGCGCAATCATCAGAGCGGTCGCCGGGTGCCTGGCGAGCAACCATACCTCGCTCCGAAAAGCTGAGATGAACTCGCGTTTCATCACAGCTCGCTCTCTCGACCGATGAGCTCCGAATAAAACTCCTCAAGGCTCTTCCTATGAGAATACGCCTCCGCAACCCTCACACCTGCGGTCGAGAGCGCTTCGATTGCAATGCCCCGCCCTTCCTTTTTCTCCTCATAGCGCATAAGGACGCTGCCGTCCGGCAGAAAAGAATGTGAGGTCTCATCTCCGAGAACCGATCTCGTTCGCTCCAGATCGTCCACATGCAACACGAAACCACCGCGGCATGACTTTTCCAGCTGAGGTGCGGTCATCCTTCGAATGAGGCGACCATGACTTATGAAGAGGTAATCAGTTGCCAGCTTGTGCATCTCCTCAAGATTGTGGCTGGATACGAGAATCGTTTTACCTTGATCTTTGTTAAGATGCGTAAGGATTTTTCTTACTTCGACTATCCCCATCGGATCCAGGCCGTTTGTCGGCTCGTCCAGGATCAACAGCTCCGGATCGCCCAGCAACGCTATGGCCAGATCGAGACGCCTCCTCATTCCCATTGAGAAGTTCTTCACTTTCTTCCCGCCGGCCTCCCCCAAACCGACGGTTGATAACACACCGTCGATGGAACGATCGGTGGGAAGCCCCCACTCAATACAGCGAACGACCAAGTTGTCTCGCGCGGTCAGATTAGGATACGAAGCATTGAGGTCGGGCATATAACCCAGCCTTTCCCTGCAGCTCCGTATTTCACGTCTCCCGGTTTGCCCAAACATCGAGATCGTTCCTGACGATGGCTCCGAAAGCCCCGTGATCAATCGAATTAACGTGCTCTTGCCGGCACCATTCTCCCCAATGAGTGCACACAGCTCGCCTTCCATTAAAGAGAACGAGACTGATTTAACCGCTTCAAACCCGCCATATCTCTTGGATATGGCACGCAATTCAACTGGGACTTCCCGCATGGACGACATCCTCCCCGTCAATAAAAAGGGGCGACATGGCAATTGTGCGGGGTTATAGGTAACGTCGGTTCGCCCCCCATATTGCAATGCCACATCGCCCCTCAGGCGCTGCTGGCCAAAATATCTTTGAACAGTCTGTGCACGCCGTACGGCGTGCACTATCCGCTAAAAGCGGATAGTGCACTCCTGTGAAGAACACTTGGTGCTGCAGCTGCCGTGCGCGTAGAAGAAGCAGTTGCCGCACGCGGGTGCAACGCCTTCCTCCGGCTCGTTAATCCAATCCATCTCTCCCTCCTTTCCTTGCATACCGAATTGATAATGTTATTCTAATTCGATATGTATCATATTTCAATATAAGCTTATTTATATATTACACAAGGTAAGCACCCCCCTGCATCCAGCACAGGAAATGACTCTCTCGTTCCCCAGTGACGCGGCGAGAAATACAGGCCACTGCAGGACGTTGAATGAACAGCCCGTGAAAACCGTTGTTTTCACGGGCTGCACCTGCTCAATACTTTTTTATTCTCCAGCCTCAGTCGTCTCTAAGATCGACCACGTAAACATGATCTGACTCCAGGACCGGGTCATCACCCGTCGCGGTCGCCCTGCTCAGCGCGTTGCGGGCGCGCCGCGTCGCCAGTTCCTCAAGTTCTCTTTCGTTGACGCGCTTAATAAGATCGCCAGGCTGGCAATCAAGCTCTACGCAAATATCCAGCAATGTCTTTAACCTAATTGCCTTCACCTTGCCATTTCGTATTTTTGAGATACTTGCCGGTGTGTGCCCGGTCGCCCGAATGATATCCGTACTCGTCTTTCCGCGTCGAAGCAATAAGCTTTCAAGCTCAATAATCAGATAGTCCATGCCGCCCCTCACACCAAATCCTCGGTCTGGTCTTGAAGCAGAGCTCCGTAGCGCCATATCGCAGAAATCGAGAAGCAGCAAACGGCCCCCAGCACAGCACCAATATCTATGGGCAGGGCCAGGTTTTCAAACATCGAATAGGCGTTCCCCAGCAAGTCGAAGGGGCCAATCACTATCGAAAGAAACCCCGGAGAAAACAAGAGGTCACCTATTGCCGCTGCAACAAACAGCCACCCGATAATCGAGATTCTTCGAGCATGCGAAAGGGTAAAGGGCGATTCGCCATGAGCCATGTCCATGCTGATTCCCCGCAGGGTCCATGTGGCCCCTCCGGAAATCAGAAGATACATCAAAGGAACCACTACGGAAACCGTCTTTGATGGATCATATAGGTTTCCTTGAGCAGCCATAAGCCCAATGGAAATAACCACCACCACCGAACAGCAACACACCGCTATAAACAGCGCCGTAAACAGAATCCCAAGCCTTCTTCCGAGAGTCATCATCTTCTGGATGGACTTATCGATCTTCTGGGCGCTATTCACCACAGCTCCTCCTAAAGCAATCAGAGGTCTTCTTACTTACTGTTTTTCCTACATTGTAACGAACTCGATAAGAAGAGGGTCGCTTCACGCCGCGCAATCCCGAACTCCAAGCGTTTCTCATCAGCATTGCCCATCTTTCGAGTCGAAATTCAAATCCAGTTTCTTATCGCATGCTGAAATCAACCCGAACTGGATGTGACTGGAAAACAGCGCGCTGCGTCGGTCGCGCTTTCCCGAGCGACTCTGGCACAACAGACGATATGAGTTGAACATTGGGGCCTCTCCCCTTGCAGCTCTCTCGTGGGTCGGGCGACAATGGTCGTACCATCAACCGCGGCCGCGCGCTGCGGGCCCTCGGCCTCGGCTGCGTCGTCGGGGCGGTCCCGAAGATGCACCGGCCCGCGGCCGACCGCGGCCGCAAGAACGACCGCCGCGACGCCGAGTGGCTGGCACGCATGCTGGCGCGCCGCAACGTCGTCGAGGTGTGGGTCCCCGACGAGCGCCCTCGAGGACGCGCGCGACGACCTGCAACACGCCAAGCAGCGGATGTCGAAGTTCCTGCTGCGCCACGGCCTCGTCTTCGACGAGACGACGCCGGCCGGCAGGCGCAGGGGCGCCTGGACGGGGGCCTACTGGGACTGGACGGAGTCCCTCTCCTTCGACGAGCCCGACGACGCCGCGGCCTACGAGCACTACATGGACGGAAATGACCTGGTAGAGAACCCTCGCACCGTCTACGTCGCAGGGGACGTAGACGAACTCGTCGAGCACGAGCAGCCTCGCGGGCGACACGTCGTTCAACAGTTTCGACAGCGTTCCCTTGCGCTTCGCGTTGCCGAGCTCGAGAACCAGCTGCGCGGTCTGCCAGAACCTGACCGACATGTCCGCGGCGACCGCGCGCATCGTGAGGGCGACTGCCATGCGCGTCTTGCCGCGCCTGGACTTACCGAAGAAGACGAGGTCTTCGCGCGATTGTTTGTGTCAACGGCCAACTGAATGTGAACCCTTCTTGCATTGTTGCAACCTGGCTGGCAGCCGGTCTTTAATGACGACGACCATTGTCGCCCGACCCACAAAAGAGCCGCAAGGGGAGGAGCTCCCAATGTTCAACTCATATCGTCTATGGCGCACTACCATTCACCGAAAGTCGGCAACTTTTTCATTCTCTCTATACATGTTTAAACAACATGTTCTACAATAGGGACAATAGCAATGGAAACTCGGGACGAGCCGTCTATCCATCTACGGCGCAGCCCCTTATTCAAAAGGACGGTGAGTGCATCCATGGAGCGTGCAAGCGGCGTTCTGATGCCCGTTTCGTCATTGCCCGGACCTTACGGTATCGGCGGCTTTGGCTGGAACGCCTATGACTTTGTCGATTTCCTCGCCTCGTGCAAACAACATTACTGGCAGATTCTCCCCCTTACGACAACGAGCTATGGCGACTCGCCCTATCAGTCGTTCTCGGCCCGTGCGGGCAACCCCAATTTCATCGACTTTGCCGAGCTTATCGAGGCCGGCTATCTGGAGCAGTGCGATATCGACGGCGTGTACCTGGGCTCCGACCCCAGCAATGTCGACTATGGTGCCATCTTTGGTGGCCGTCGTCAGATTCTCGACCGCGCCGCCGAGCGCTTTGCCGCCGACAAGCCGGCCGACTTCGACGACTTTGTCCAAGCAAACGAAGACTGGCTCATCCCCTACTGCGAGTTCATGACCGTCAAGGAGGAGTGCGGTCTCAAGGCCTTTTGGGAGTGGCCCGCAGAGCTCCGTACCCGCGGCGAGGCTTCTGCCAAGGTCTGCGCCGCCCATCCCGCGCGCATGCTCTACCACCAGATGACGCAGTACTTCTTCAATCGTCAGTGGAGCCGCCTCAAGGCCTATGCCAACGAGCGCGATATCCTCATCATCGGCGACCTGCCCATCTATGTCTCGCGCGACTCCGTCGAGATGTGGGCCACGCCCGAGCTCTTTAAGATCGACGCCGCCGGTAATCCTGTGAGTGTCGCCGGCACGCCGCCCGACCAGTTCTCGGCCACCGGCCAGTACTGGGGCAATCCCATCTACGACTGGGACGCCATGGAAGCCGACGGTTTCTCCTGGTGGGAGGGCCGTATCCGCGCCGCCCTCGACATGTACGATGTCATCCGCCTGGATCACTTCCGCGGCTTCGAGGCCTATTGGGAGGTGCCGTTCTCCTCACCCGATTCGTCCTACGGTTCGTGGACGCAGGGC
The DNA here is from genome assembly GCA_905214215.1 of uncultured bacterium. Taxonomy (GTDB): domain Bacteria; phylum Actinomycetota; class Coriobacteriia; order Coriobacteriales; family Coriobacteriaceae; genus Collinsella. Next base: position 12,947 of record CAJMLP010000036.1, read on the forward strand.
CCCGGCCTCAAGTTCTTCAAGACGCTCGAGGAAAAGCTCGGCACGCTGCCCATCATCGCCGAAGACCTGGGCTTCCTCACCCCCGGCGTCATCGACATGCGCGACAACTCGGGCTTCCCCGGCATGAAGATCTTGCAGTTCGCCTTTGAGGGCACCAACTCGTACTACCTGCCGCACAACTACATTGCCAACACCGTCGCCTA
>CAJMLP010000037.1:0-13038 GCA_905214215.1 uncultured bacterium
CATGTGCGCGGGGCTTATGGTTAACGCGCGCGTGGGGCGCTGCGTGTACGGCGCGAGCGACCCCAAGGCGGGCGCGTTGGGATCCCTATACGATTTGAATGCCGACTCGCGCCTGAATCATCGGTTTAATGTGACCGCCGGCGTGCTGGCAGATGAGTGTCGTGAGGTGTTGAGCAGCTATTTTAGTGGGCTGCGTGGCACCGCTGGTGCTGGCTGCGGTTGTGGGGCAGATCTTGAGGCACATGCCGCTCACGCCGCAGCGCTTGCGGGCGCCGGTGAGGATGCTGGCACGGCGGTCGATTTTGGTGCCGCGTGCCGCCGGCCCCGCCGTGTGCTGTTGGCGATCGATTCCTTTAAGGGTAGCGTTTCGAGTGCACAGGCGGAGGAGGCCGTTGTCGAAGGCGTGCGCCGTGTATGGCCCGATGCCCAAGTGGCCACGTTGCCGCTGGCAGATGGTGGTGAGGGAACGCTCGATGCCGTTGCCGCGCGCGGCGGTGAGATTGTGACCTGCGAGGTTGCAGGGCCCTTTGGCGAGCGTGTGCCTGCTCGGATGCTGGTTGATGTCGAGCACGAGTCGGCTGTTATTGAGATGGCCGAAGCCGCGGGTATTGGGTATTCGCCCTGTACGGAGTCGGCGGCGTTGGCGGCTTCGACCTATGGCGTGGGCGAGCTGATGCTCCGTGCGGTTCGTGCCGGGGCAAAGACTATCTATATTGGTCTGGGCGGTAGTGCCACCAACGACGGTGGCGCCGGCATGCTGCAGGCGCTGGGCGCGCGTGTGGTCGATGATCGGGGCTGCGATATCGCCCCCGGTCTTGCCGGCCTTGAGCAGGTGGCGAGCGTTGATTTGGCGCCAGCGCTTCAGGCTTTGGGTGACGCTCGTATCGTTGTGCTTTCGGATGTCGAGAATCCGCTCGTGGGGCGTCGGGGCGCATTGGCGGTGTTTGGCGGGCAGAAAGGCTTGCCGACGGGTGACGCCGAGGCGCTGAGCAGGTGCGACAGCTGGATGGTCGGCTACGGTCGTCTGCTCGATACGGCAATTGTCGAGGCTCGGGCCCAGGGGTTGTTGCGCACACCCGAGGGCGCACGGACATTTGGCTCGGTGCTCGGCGTGCCCGGAGCGGGCGCTGCCGGTGGCTTGGGCGCGGCGTTACTGGCGCTCGGTGCGGAGCTACGCTCGGGCGTGGAGACGGTGCTCGATCTGATTGGGTTTGACGAACATGTGCGCGATGTCGACCTGGTCATAACGGGCGAGGGCAATATGGATGAGCAATCTGCCGCCGGCAAAGCGCCGGTGGGTGTGGCCCGCCGTGCCAAGCGATATGGCAAGCCGGTGGCCGCTGTCGTGGGCGGTCGCGCCGACAACCTGGATGCGGTGTACGAGCAGGGCATCGACCTTGTCCTGCCGATCTGTCGCAAGCCCATGGACCTGGAGCGGGCGCTCGATCCGCAAGAAGCCGCAACCAACCTCATCTGCGCCGGCGAGTCTGCCGCGCGAGCCTACGACCTTGGCCGCCTCTAAAACCAATCCCTCCCCAATAACTTGCGGTGAAATACGGAGTGTTTTTGCCTTTAAGGTGCCAATTCAGTCCGTATTCCACCACAACTTTGAGAATGGCCATTCGAGGTTGGCTGCCTTGGGTCTTGGGTCGGACCGTTTGCCACGAAATGCGACCATCTACTGCGTTAAGCCGGCCACCCTCGACCATCCCGGAATTTGCAAAAACAAAACCGCAGGTAGAAAGCTTGCCGATTTTCGAAAAAGTCGGCTATGGTCGACCCCTGCGACCTAAACGTAGTAGATGGGCCCTTTTCGTGGCACAGCACCAGATCAGTCTATTTAGGACGGGGCTTCCTTGACTACTTTCGCCACCCTGATGCCCCACCAGTCAAAAAGTAGTCAAAAAAGCCCCGTCCCAAATTAGCTACCTTGCCCCATCGGGCGGGAGCGGGTAAGATATACCGAGCGCCTAGCGCGTTCGATGGGTTCGGATGACGACATGTTCCGAATCTGGTCAGGTCCGGAAGGAAGCAGCCATAAGGAGCCTCTGTCGGGCATCCGAATCCATCGAGCGTACGGGCTTTCTTTTTGCGCGGTTTTACCAAACCGCGCAATGCTCGACGCTGCGCGCCACCCAGAGCGACAATTTGTCATTCAAAAGGCAGGGCATGACCAGAAGGTCTATGCCTTGCCTTTTTCATGCCAACTTGTTCGCTCTGGGCGGCGCTCGCTGGCTGCGCCAAGACATGGGCGGCCATGTGGTCCGGGCGTGACGGAGTGGTGTCTCGCTGGTCCTCGGCTTTGCCTGCGGGATCGCTCGACTACCAAGTGCCCTGCCGTCACTCGCGGGTAGCCGACCGAAACCGCCTGAAGGGTCACATTTATCTGAATAACTAAATCCCGTGCCTTTTGCTGCTCGCTGGTGTTGTCTGGAGCGCGGTGGCTATGTGGTTCAGGAGGCGGCGGCACTGTTGCTTGAATTTTTGCAGTTAACGAGGCCCGTTTCCCTAGGTGGGGAAACGGGCCTCGCTTTGTTTCTGGGCTTGTGGATTGGCGAAGACAATAACCGCTGGCAGCTATTATGGGTTCCTGATGCGGCGTGTGGCTGCGGCGGTTATTCCGAGTCCTGCGGCGGCGATTCCTGCGAGTGTGATTGCGCTCGGCGCTGTGTCGCCCGTGTTCGCGAGCTTGCTTGCTTGCTTGCCGCTGCTCGAGTTCGCCTGCTTGGTGGAGCTTGGCGGGGTATTTTTGCCGGTCGCGGGCGAGCTGGCGGGCTGTGTTGCCTCGGTCGGTTGCGCCGAGTTGGAGGGAGGCGTCGTCTCGGTCGGTTGCGTTATCTCGGGCGAGGTGGCCTTGTCTGCCGCGGCCTTTGCCTCTTCGTATGCCTTGCAGGCGTCGTCATAGGCCGCTTGCGCCTTTTTCAAATTATCGAGGAGCACATCTCGCTTGGCTGTTTCTCCGTCGAGGTGGGTTTTATTAAACTCTACTTCGCTTTCTAAGAAATAAATCAGGCTTTTCTGACTTTCGAGGCGCATTCGGCAGTGCTCAAGCTTATCTTCACAACGAGATTCTTGCTCTTGTGCATCCATGATCGCCAGTTCCAACTGCCATCTAGTTTCGTAATCCGTGTGGGGGATTTTATTTAATTCTGCCTCAAGGTCTCTTGTTCGGTTGTGGGCCTTATCGCATTCGGATTGGGCTGCATCGATGTCCGCTTGCATGGTAGGAAGGGATTCCTTATATATGGCAGCTCGCGCCAAATTAGTGTCGTAGTTCTTTTGAAAAATGGCAATTTTAGTATCGATTTCCGCAATTTTCTCGGGACTTGCGGCGTCTTTTGCGGCCTCGAGGTTTTTGAGCGCTTCCTGCATGGCTGCATACGCTTTTTCTTTTGCGGCGGCCGCATCTTCCGTCTGCAAGGCAACTGCAGCGGTGGGGGAGCTGGTTTCTGCCGCTATCGCCGTTGCGGGGGCGATTCCCGCGACAAGTGCCGCGGAAAGGGCGATGCCCGCAGTTGCTCGTCTTGCTCTTCTTGCGAGAATGTCGTTCATCTCGGCACCTCATTTCAAGGGTCGGCGACTAACTTGGTAGCACTAATGCAAGTATACCAAGTGGTCGACCCGACACTGGCTGGGTGTGCGCGTATACCCCTCTGAAAACTGAATCCCGTTAGAAATGACGAGTTGTTTACGCTTCTTTTGGGGTGGCGGTACTATCATGGTTCGAATTGAATGTGGATGATGATAGGGAGCGCCTATACATGATTGAGCTGCTCAGGCGTTTTGGTGGTAAGTTTCGCCGGTATATGGTGATTGGCCCTGCGTGTAAGCTGATCGAAGTGATCTTTGACCTGCTGACGCCGCTGGTGATTGCCCAGATGATCGATAAGGGTATTGGCGCACACGATGTCAACGCCGTCGTCCACTACGGTATGCTGCTTGGCGCCATGGCTGTGATCGGCATCTCGTTTACGCTCGTCTGCCAAAAGATGGCGGCGCTCACCTCGCAGGGCATGGGCACCGATATCCGCGGTGCGCTCTACCAGCACATCAACAAGTTGAGCTATGCCGAACTCGACCGCTTTGGCACGCCGTCGCTTATCACCCGCATCACCAACGACGTCAACCAGGTGCAGCTCGCTGTGGCGCTGGGCGTACGCATGCTCATCCGCTGGCCCTTCTTGGCGGTGGGCTCTATGTGCGCGGCCCTTGCCATCGACCTTAAGCTCGGCATGATCTTCTTGATCTGCACGCCCGCTATCGGCCTGGTGTTTTGGTTTGTCATGGCGCGCTGCATACCGTACTACAAGCAGCTGCAGGCAAAGCTCGACCGCATTGCGCTTATCTGCCGCGAAGGCCTTTCGGGCGCTCGCGTGGTTCGCGCCTTCGTGCGCGAGGACCACGAGCGCGAGCGCTTTGCCCAAGCTGCCGATGACCAGGCCAATACCGCCATCGCGGTGGGCAAGCTCTCGTCAATCCTTAATCCCGTCACGTTTTTGGTGATGAACCTGGGTGTGTGCGCCATCCTGTGGGTGGGCGGCATCCAGGTCAACGTGGGCGAACTCACGCAGGGCCAGGTCATGGCGTTTGTGAACTACATGACGCAGACGCTCACCTCTATCGTGTACGTCGCCAACCTGGTCGTGGTCTTTACCAAGGCGAGCGCCAGCGCGTCGCGCATCAATGAGGTGCTCAATTGCGAGCCGAGCATCACCGACGAGGGCAACCAGCCGGTCGCGCTGCCCGAGCCGAGCGAACTGGCGGGCGGCGCCGCTCCAGTCTCCGCGCTGAGCTTTGACCATGCGAGCTTTTCGTTTGGCGCGGGCGCGGCAAATGCCGTGAGCGATGTGACCCTGGAGCTGCCGCTGGGCAAAACGCTCGGCATTATCGGCGGCACGGGCAGCGGCAAGTCCACGCTCGTCTCGCTTATTCCGCGCCTATACGATGCGAGTGCCGGCAGCGTGAGCGTGATGGGCGCCGACGTGCGCACCTGGCCGCTAGACCAGTTGCGCCGTGTAGTCGCGACTGTTCCGCAGCGCGCGTCGCTGGTGAGCGGCACCATCCGCAGCAACCTGACCTGGCGTGACGAGACGGCGACCGATGAGGAGCTCTGGGCAGCGCTTGATATGGCGCAGGCGAGCGAGTTCGTGCGCAACAAGCCGCAGGGGCTCGACGCCCCGGTCGAGGCGGGCGGCAAGAACTTTAGCGGTGGCCAGCGCCAGCGTCTGACCATCGCGCGCGCCCTAGTGGGCTCGCCACAGGTCCTGATCATGGACGACTCCGCTTCGGCACTTGACTTTAAGACCGACGCGGCGCTTCGCCATGCCATCCGCGAGCGCAGCGTATGTGGCGCTGCTGAGGGCGGGCTGCCGCTGACTACGGTGATCGTAAGCCAGCGCGTCTCGACCGTGCGCGACGCCGACATGATCTGCGTACTCGACCACGGCTCGGTCGCGGGCCTGGGCACGCATGACGAGCTCTACGCGACATGTCAGCTCTATCGCGAGATTTGCCAGTCGCAGCTGCGCCGCGAGGAGCTCGAGGGCCAGCAGGGGAGCGCGGTGCCCGCGTCCGCTCCGGCCGCCCCCGCATCTGTCTGCGCAAAGGAGGGCTGCTAAATGAATCCGTACACTTCTTCCGGTTCGGTCGCCACGATGACGGCCAACGTGTCCGGCAACGATAACCTCAACGACTTGGGTGACGGCCCGCGTCAGCCCGGCGACCCCGAGCGCTACCCCGTGGGCGCGGTAACTCGCCGCCTGCTGGGCTACGTCCGTCCGCATCGCATTTCGTTTGTTGCGTCGTTTGTGAGTGCCGCCATCTCCGTGATTCTGCAGCTCTACACGCCCATCCTCATCGGCGAGGGCATCGACCTTATCGTCGCCGCCGGGCAGGTGGACTTCGATGCGCTGCTGCCGCTCGTTACCAAACTCGCGCTCGTCGTGGTGGGAGCAGCGGCCTTTCAGTGGCTGCAGGGCTATTGCGTCAACCGCCTGTCCTACGAGACGGTGCGCGACATGCGCGTGGAGGCGAGCGACAAGCTCAGCCGCATGCCGCTCAGCTTTATCGACAGCCATGCCCACGGCGACCTTATGAGCCGCGTGGTCAACGACGTCGATCAGGTGGGCGACGGTCTGCTCCAGGGCTTCACGCAACTCTTCACCGGCGTTATCACCATCGTGGGCACGCTCGCGTTTATGCTCTCCATTAACCTGACCATGACGCTCGTGGTGGTGCTCGTCACGCCGCTTTCCATTTTTGCAGCCGGCGCCATCGCCAAGCTCTCCAACAAGAGCTTTACGGCTCAACAGCGCATTCAGGGTCAGCTTGGCGGCCATATCGAGGAATACGTGGGCGAGCAGAAGCTCGTGGACGCCTTCGCCTACGGCCCGCGCGCTCAGCAGCGCTTCGATGCCCTCAATGCCGAGCTCTACACCGCAGGTGAGCGTGCGCAGTTTATGGGCTCGCTCTCCAACCCCGGCACGCGCTTTATCAACAACATCATCTATGCCGTGGTCGCTGTGATCGGCTGCGTAGGCGTGATCACGGGCGTGCCCGCGGCGCTTACGGTGGGCGGCGTGCAGATTTTCCTGTCCTATGCCAACCAGTACACCAAGCCGTTCAACGAGGTCACCAATGTCATTACGCAGATCCAGACGGCGTATGCCTCGGCGCGCCGCATGTTTGCGCTGCTCGATGCGCGCGAGCAGGAGCCCGATGCGTCGGACGCTGTAGAGCTTGCCGCCCCGCGGGGCGAGGTGACCTTTGAACACGTGGACTTTAGCTACGTTCCCGACCGCAAGCTGCTGCAGGATATTTGCATCGAGGCCAAGCCTGGCATGCGCTTTGCCCTTGTCGGTCCCACGGGTTGCGGCAAAACCACGCTCATCAACCTGCTGCTGCGCTTCTACGATATCGATGCCGGCCGCGTCTTGGTGGACGGTCGCTCGTCGCGCGACTACACGCGCTCGAGTCTGCGCCGTGCCTTTGGCATGGTGCTGCAGGACACGTGGCTGTTCGAGGGCACGGTGGCGGACAACATCGCGTACGGTTGCCCGGATGCCACGCGCGAGCAGGTTATCGAGGCAGCCAAGCGCGCGCACGCGCATAAGTTTATCGTGCAGCTGCCAGGCGGCTACGATACGGTGATCGGCGAGGACGGCGGAACGTTTAGCCAGGGTCAAAAGCAGCTGCTGTGCATCGCGCGCGTCATGCTCACCGACCCGGCTATCCTGCTGCTGGATGAGGCGACCTCGAGTATCGACACGCGCACCGAGCTGCAAGTGCAGGCGGCATTCGACGAGCTCATGGCCGGTCGCACAAGCTTTGTGGTGGCGCACCGCCTGTCGACGATCCGCAACGCCGACTGCATTCTGGTCATGCGCGACGGCGAGATTATCGAGCGCGGCACGCACGACGAGCTGCTGGCGGCAGACGGCTTCTATGCCGAGCTCTACCGCAGCCAATTCGCCCAGTAGGGACTACCGATTAGCGGCAGATGGTTTACATCTGCGTCGTTAGTACTAAGATATTCATCTAATAAACTGCATTAATGGCTCGAGTTTCGGGGGGAAACGAGGCAACGTGACTATGACGTGCTCTTTGGTGGTTAACAGCAAGAGCGGTAATACCAGGATGGTTTCGGGTGCGATCAAGCGCGCGCTGCAGGCTGCGGGCGTTGAGTTTGTCCACGCCGCGGCGTTGAGCGACGATGCGGATGCAGATCAGGTTGCGCTCGAGGCGCAGGGCGCCTGCGCGGCCGACACGGTGCTTGTCGGCTTTTGGTGCGACAAGGGCGCGTGCACGCCTTCGGTCGCGTCGTTGCTTTCCGCCCTGCACGGCAAGCGCGTTTTCCTCTTTGGTACCTGCGGTTTTGGCGCCGACCAGAGCTATTATCAGCAGATTATCAATCGCGTGACCTCCAATTTGGCCGAGGATGCCGAGCTTGTGGGTTGGGCAATGTGCCAGGGCAAGATGGGTCCCGCGGTCAAGCAGCGCTACGAGGCCATGCTCGAGCAAGATCCCGACAATGTCCGCTTTAAGATGCTGCTCGATAACTGGGTCGCCGCAAAGGATCACCCCACCAAGGAAGATCTGGACAACATGGCTGCAGCCGCCAAAAAGGCCGTGCTGGGGGAGTAGCTCCCATCGCTGACAGCGGTCGGTCCATCTTTCTAAATGAAACGTCCTCCCGGGCGTCGGGGCACGAAGTTCCCTGCTCTACAGTCCTGCGCAAGACGAAGGCCACATTAAGTGGCCTTCTTTGCGTGCGGAACTCGCGATGAACTTCGTGCCCCGCCGTCCGGGAGGACGCCTCTTTATTGATGGGAGGCCTGATAGGTCGATGGTTCCGTGCCCGGATGCGTCCAAAGTGGGACGGGCTTTCCGGATGGGCAGGCTTTCGAAAAATACATCCCAGAAATGGCCTTTGAGCTGGGATAAGATTTCCGCGGCATCTCGGATTCTCAAAAATGAGACACGCCGTTGGCGAAAATGAGACACGTGATATCGGGCATCGGACGTATCATTTGTAAAAATGAGTCCACTCCACTCGAATAAAGCGAGGCCCCTCATGTACGTTCCACACCCCCGTATCCGTAGGCGTCGAAAATCCCGCTTGTTGGGACGGCGGCGCTTGCTGCGTTGATCGCCACGAGCGTCGCCTGCTTCACGGCCACGCCCCAGGTTGCCCAGGCGGCAGACGCGCCCGCAATCACCGATATGACCGAGCAGGATTATCAAGCCCTGGGTCTGGGCACGAGCGAGGACATTCCGGCCGATACCGTTGGCCCCTATTCCACTGATACCCCCACGACGTTTGCCACGCGCAGCGAGGTCTATATGGCAGCTAACGGTAGCCATGGCAATCGCTACACTCTGCGCGACAAGCTCGAGAACGTCGAGCGCGGTGACATTGGCGGCAGCAGCAAACTCACCGATGGCTATGGAAGTGTGTGGGGCGCCGCAAAGTTCTGGCAAAACGTCAACAACTTCGATACGAACAGCGATCTCTACAAGCATAGCGACTACGGTGGCGGCACCTGGTCGTACCTAAGCAACAATGAGTCCTCAACAGTACTCGCCAACGACAACAACGGTTTCTCGGGCATTCACGCTACGAGTGTTGAGTTCTGCAGCGACGCCAGTACGGGCAAAAAGAGCCGCGTTGCCGAGCTCCGTGCCTACGGCGACAGTTCCTCCACGACGATTGACGGCAAGTCATACGCCGGAAAGGTTGAGCTGGTCCTCTACTCGTTTAGCAACGGGCGTACGCGCACTCTCGACACACACCTGCCGGTGACGGTCAACACTAATATGATGTACGAAGGCCGTTTTAAGTACCTGGATGCCGGTTACCTGCAAGAGCACGACGCCGTCTTTGATGTCGAGGCGGGCGATGTCGATGGCGACGGCGTCGACGAGCTTTTTGTCTACGCGGGCTGCTATGTCGACGAGAACGGCGTGCGCAAGGCTGTAGTCGACATGTATGACTTGGAGGGCGGCAACTGGAAGCAAAGCGTCGTCAAGATCGATGCCGGTAACGCCGCGGACTACACCACGCACAACAAGGGCGGGAACGACTCCTGGACGCAGCTTCAGTCAGCTCCTGTCGTTTCGCTAGCGGCCGGCGACCTCGATCGCGATTTTTGCGATGACCTCGCCATCGTGGTCTCGGCACCCTACGGCAAGAAGAATATTGATAAGTCGACGCATTGCGAGCTGTTTTCGTGGGATGCATCCAAGGGTGCGCTCGTCCATGTCGATGCTCTGGGCGACGCGGGCGCAATCTCCCTCTCCGCGAACGGCAAGACCATGGTCGCTGCGAATGCGACGTTCGGCACGTTTGCCGCCTACGATGAAGAAGGAAAGAAGACGGGTGAAACCGTCACGGGCCTTATTCTTGCGGGCTATGACTGGCAACGCAGCGCTTTTGATTACGGCGCTTCTGACGGCAGCAAGGGGCTGTACGGCGCGCTGTACCGCTACGCGTATTTTGACTCGGAGTCTGGCGAGTTCAAGCTTTCCGATTGTAAGGAATACAGAGACGGGCTCCTCGCCTCCTATGGGCTGATGCATGTGCCCAACAGCGCATGGAAGGATAGCGCTCAGGATAAGCGCTATCCGTGCACCTTGGCGCCTGTTGCCCTTGCCACTGCCAACCTTGACGGCCTGTCCGAGCAGCTGGCGGTCGACGAGGTGCTCGTGGGCGGCGATGTGTTCCGCGACTTTGCCTGCAACACGGCACAGAGCGGGGCTCAGGGCTTGGGGTCCATGGTCGGAACCATGAGCATGAGCGGTCAGCAATACAACAGCAGCAACAAGCATGACCACAAGGGTATAGAGCAGGTGTGGATCAGCGACGTCAAGGCGGGCAGCGTCTCGGGTTCGGACCGCTATAACGAGAGCTTTATCGCCGTGGTGGGTAAGCACCGCGACGAGGACCTGCGCAAGAACGATGACTACTATTGGATGACCGCCTCGCATTTTTCGCTCGACGAGAACGGAAAGGTGCGCCGCGGCGAGGAGCAGGTGATTAGCGAGAGCAACCGTCGCGGCACTACCTACGGCACATTTATCTCGCTCGCGCTGCCCGATGTCGACAACGACAGCGTCAAGATCACGTACAAGGAACGCTACAAGGTCTATACCAACCCGCGCGTGCTTGCCGTGCTGCAGGATGCGCCCTATGTTGAGGATCTGGAGCAGGCATACGGCTATCTGGTGTTGGGCGGCACGTCATACGGAGAGGAAAAGGGCACGGGGACATCCCAGGGCTATACCATTGGCGCCGAGTTGGGCGTTGCCGTCGAGGTGCAGACCGGTCCGCCCCTGGTCGCGATGAATGCTTCAGTCGATTTTGCCGCCGAGGGATGCTATGACTACCGGAGCGAGCGCACGGTCAGCGCAAGCGTAAGCTATGAGTCGCATGCCGGCGAGGGTGACAAGGCCGTGCTCTACACGATTCCGATGGTCTATTACGAGTATGAGATCGAAAATGAGGAAACTGGTGGCAAGGGCGTGATGGCGGCGCCCGTGTCGCTCGGCGCGCAGACCTCGGTCGTTAATGTCGAGGCCTATGACCGCATTGCCAAACAGCACAATATGACGCCGCTCAGCTACTTTTTGACCAACCGGTCGGGAGAACCCGGAACCTATCAAACGACGCTCAACGGCGAGACTCCCGTTGGGGATTCCTTTGGCCTGGGCAAGCCTGGCGTAACGCGCGCCTACACGCACGATGGGTTTAACGGCGCCGCCGCGCAGTCGGGGGCGAGCATTGAGCAGACCATCGAAGTCGAGGAGGGCAAGGAGCAGGAGCTCGAGCTCGGCTTGACGCTGAACGGCAGCGTTGTCATGGGCGCGAAGCTCGCAAAGCACGAGTTGTTTGGCGGCCTGTGCTTTGGTGCCAACGCCGGCTTTACTACGGGTAACTCCTCGAGTGAATCGACCGAATACGGCGGCACCGTCGACAACCTGCCCGAGGCCGCGCAGGGCAAGTACGGTTTTGTGTGGCGTCTGGGCGTCAACGCGGTGGATGTCGACAAGTTCGAGGCAGACTCGGGCGACAAGCTCGGCACCAAGGACACCGACCAGTTCTGGATCGTGGGCTATGACGTTGAGGACGTCGAGATGCCCGACGCGCCGGCCGTGGCGGGCTTTACGGCAAACGCCGTCGATTCGACCAGCGTTACGTTTAGCTGGGACGATGTACTCGCAAACAAGAGTGGCTTTAGCTACGGCGTGGGCATGCTGCAGAGCAATGCGGCGGATGCGGTCGTCAATAGCTGGAAGATTGCCGACAACACGCAGACCTCGCTCAAGTGGGATGGGCTGCAGCCCAATACGGAGTATCGATTCGCCATCGCCGCCGTTAAGAATGGATCCACGACCGAAACAGGTATTCGCTCGGCAATCATCACGGTCAAGACCATGCCCGATGGCATGACGATGACCGTGAGCGGACCTGCGGCGGATGCTGCGGAGGAGTCGGATCTTGGATACGACTCTTCGGTTGAGCGCACGGCGGGAAGCCACCTGACGCTCTCGGCGATTGGCCATGTGAAGCAACTCGGTGCCGACGATAGCGAAACAGGGCTGGCACCGACCTATATGTGGTACCGCAAGGGCCGCGGCGAGACAGAGTTTAAGCTCGTGGGTGCCGATGGCAACCTCGCGGCTGGAACGGCCTCAAAGCTCGAGATTGACCTGACCGCAGACGATGGCGGTGCGCAGTATTACTGCCACGTGGGATACAACGACGTGGGCCTCGACACCGGCACGACGCTCGTGAATATCGAGGCCGAGGAGACGGCGCCCGCAACGGTGAACGCCACCCCGATCCGCACGCGCCGCCTGTTCTCACAGGCAAGTGCGGGCGCCAAGAAGTTCCTGGACCATACGCTGGTAAACACCGCCGGCCCAACCGATTCCGAAGGCTCAAAGGACCCCGAGACTCCTGAGACCCCGACGAACCCGGACAAGCCCAAGTCCGACAACGGAGCTAAGACCGACACCAAGGTCAAGACTACGACCACAGCGAAGAACCTCGCAAACACCGGCGACCAAACATTCGCCCTAGTCGCCACCGCAGCAGCAGCGGGAGCAACGCTCGTAGTGATAGCCCTCATCATGCTGATCAAGCGCCGCAAGAACCACTAGCCATCAGCAGGGGGCAACGGCAAACCAAAAACCCGGGTAGCCAACCACCAGGCTACCCGGGTTTTCTATCGAGCAAAGACTCGGCAACCGGAAACCGCATCCCAGAATCAGCCCCCAAAGTGGGACGCACTTTCCCAACAGACCCTCAACCGGAAACTACATCCCATTCCAACGTCAGATTCCGGGACGCGCTTTCCGCAAACAAAGAAGGCCACACAACGTGGCCTTCAACTCATCTATATCTATATATGTTGCAGATACTCCCAAGACAAGCCACGTCCCAACAACAAGGCGTCTGCCCGGCGGCGCGGAATGTAAGGTTCATCGCGAGTTCCGCACGAGCCGGAGAGCACTTAATGTGCTCTCCGTGCGAGCAGG
>CAJMLP010000038.1:0-12749 GCA_905214215.1 uncultured bacterium
TGGCGCTTCTCCTCCGTCTTGCACTCAGCGTCGATATACTCCTCGGCGAGCTCCACCAGACGCTCAAGCAGCGGCGTCGCCGTAGCCAGGTCGCCCTGCGCCAGATAGTTCTCGGCATACGTGATGTCTTCCAAGCTGATAGGCAGGTCCATGACAACTCCTCGGTCCGGGCGGCAGACTCAACGCGCGCCTTAAATATCGGTCAATACACAAAACCCGGGTCTCTTACGAGGCCCGGGCGTTCAATTTTGGTAGCCCGTACCAGATTCGAACTGGTGATCTCCGCCTTGAGAGGGCGGCGTCCTAAACCGCTAGACGAACGGGCCATATGTAGCAAATGCAATGGCTGGGATGGAGGGAGTCGAACCCCCATTGACGGAACCAGAATCCGCTGTCCTGCCATTAGACGACATCCCAATGACTGCATCGCTGCGCTCGGCTGTGCCTTTGCGCAAGAAAGAAATATACGGGAAGTCCGGCCGTGACGCAAGCCCCAATTTTGACTTTTTTGAAATTCAGTCAAATACGGCCAACACGTGAAGGACCTGTGAAGCGCCAGCGACACGTACGGCGCCAAAGCCCGTAAAACATCCCGCATCTACCGCTGGTAGATTACAACAATGCAGCACTCACGGCTGATGGCACAATCGAACCGTCATCATTGCACGGATATCGAGGCGCCATGGACGAAGAGCTTGATTACCTATGGGAGACCCTGGGCCTCGAGATCACTGCTGACCTTTGGCCCGAACGGGACAAAATCCATCCCACTCTGCGCCCCGCCATCACGGTGATGCAGGCAAACTACCGCCGTGCATCCTTTTTGATCATGCGGATGTCATGGCACGCGGGACTCCCCGACCTTAAGCGAATCCAGGCAAGCCTCGTCGAGCTGTCCGGTATGCCGACTGTCATATCCGAGGCGCACCTGGAGCAGCGACAGCGCGAGCGACTGCAACAGCAGCGGATTCCCTTTATCTGCCCCGGCGTTCAGGCATATCTGCCCTTTATGGACGAGGAGTACTGGAGCGGCAAGCCCAACAAGCACGTAAAGGTCTACGATCCGCACGAATGGGCACAGCTCGATGATTGAGCCGAGCGAGCCCGCCGATGGAAAACACGTCCCACCCTGAGCACTCAAAACGGGTCGCACTTTCCGCAGCCGCTACAGCAACGCCTCGACCCAAGCCGATTCCCTAAAGCCGGGAATCGCAAAGTCGTCGCCCACCAGCAGTGGGCGCTTAACCAGCATGCCGTCGGTCGCCAGCAGCTCGTAGCACTCCCGATCCGTCATGCCCGCATCCAGACGCGCCTTCAGGCCCAGCTCTCGATATTTCATGCCCGACGAATTAAAGAAGCGCCGCACCGGCAGTCCCGAACGAGCAATCCAGGTCGCAAGCTCATCAGCCGTGGGATTGTCCAAAATGATATCGCGGTCGATATACTCTACCCCGTGTTCGTCCAGCCATGCCTTGGCCTTCTTACAGGTCGAGCACTTGGGATATTCAACAAACAGTACGGTCATGGGAATCCTCCGAATATAGATCGGCCAACGCAGGCACACGCCACACGAGGCGCCTTCGCATGATGGGCCAATTGTAGCCCACGGGCCACACGCTAAACGAACCGTACCCCGAATCCGCGTTTGATGAACGGCAGCAGCTCCATTGCCTCGGGCGAGATATGACCCGCAACGTTCATGCGCTCGTCACCGGGAAGATCGACCCGCGCAATCTCAAGCTCGCCTTCGTAGCGCCCATAGCCGCTGTTGCTCACAGCGATCGACCCCGTCTTTCGTGACAGGCCGGCACCGGCATCCATCGGCACGGAATCCGGCTTAAGCGTCGTACGCGACTCCTGAGACCTAAAGATGAGGGTGCTCGAATCGGGTCGGTCGTGATGAATCTGCCCACGTACATAGGCATAACCGGGCTCAAGCTCGCATTGCAGGTCCACGTATCCGGCGGAAACATGAGCAAACTGCGTCCAGCCCGCATCGGAAAGATCGGGGTCGCCGACCAACACAATGTCGCAATCGGCGCCATGTGCAAGCTCAAGCATATTGAGAGCAACCTTTGACGCGCGACCGCGCTGCGTCTCGACCGTCGGCAGTCCCTCGAATACCGGCCCGCGAACGTTAGCATCGCCCGGCACAAAAGCCATGATTTCGAATCCAAGCGCCGCAAGACGAAGATTCACCCGAGCAATGTCCTCCAGAGCTAAACCGGTATAAGGCTTGGGGTAAAAATTGTGGCAGGCGGCAAAACGAGTCACATCGGCACCGGCCTCACGCCACGATGCGATTTCATCAGAACTCACCGTCGATGCATTGACCACTATGCGAAATACACCGGACAGCTCCGCGACCCGTTGGGCGCTAAAGCCATAGTCCAAACGAAGGTATTCCAACCCCAGATCGCGCAGGTCCTCGATGCGCTCAAGCCCGAGCAAATCGCACGTGCGAGGCCCCACATCGGCAATGAGCGCAATGCCGCGGGCGGAGAGCAGCGACAGCACATGACGGACCTTATCGGCATACGCCGCTCCCCCATCCTCGGGAATATGCAGTGAGGTGAACGCGTAGCGCGCACCCGCCGCGGCACCACGCTCAATCGTCCGTTCAATATCCTGCAAAGGGCTGGAAAGATAAATCGAAATACCCGTTTTCACGCTTCAACACTCCTTTAAAAAAGGCCGGCGGAGCAGTTAGCCCCGCCGGCACAACCATAGCATCAAGAAATCTGCCGCGCGCCGCGAGCCCTGAGCAACACGGCTCGCGATATCAAACTACTCGCCAAAGAACTCGTTAATCTTCTGCTCGTCGACGCCAAAGAACCACGTCAGGACAAAGCCAGCGGCATAGGCAAGCAGCATAGCGGCAACGTAGCCGAGCTGCTGACCAGGAACGACGATCAGCAGGCCAAACAGACCGGAAACGCCCTGAGAAACCGTGCCGATGTGAAGCAGCGCCGCGAGCGCGCCGCCAAATCCGGCACCCAGGCAGGCCGTCACAAACGGACGAACGAGCGGCAGCGTAACGGCATACATCAGAGGCTCGCCCACACCCAGGATTCCAACGGGAATGGACTCTGCAACGTACTTCTTGAGCTTGGCGTTCTTGGTCTTAAAGTACAGCGCCAAACCGGCACCGACCTGGCCGCCGCCAGCCATCATAAGGATGGGAAGCAGGTAATTGATACCCTTGGTAGCGCCGTCGGGATCGTTGAGCATAGCGTGGATCGGCGTGAGCGCCTGATGCAGGCCGACGGAAACCAGCGGCAAGAAGCCTGCCGACAGGATATAGCCACCCAGGACGCCCAGCTTCTCGAAGATAAAGGTCAAAACGCTAAAGATGGCAGTCGTCAGCCATGCGCCAACCGGCTGGATGACGAGCATCAGAGCAAAGGCGCCGATGATGAGCACCAGCAGCGGGGACAAGAACGTGTCGAGCGCGTTGGGCATAACCTTGCGAATCTGACGCTCCATCCAGGCAAAAAATGCGCCAGCGATAAGAGCCGCGATCATGCCGCCCGCTGCGGGGTTGTACTGCGCATTGGTGAGCGGCAGCAGAATGGCAGTGGCAGGATCAGCCGTACCAGGCGCAAGCAGGGGCATAGCACTGTTGGCGATACACATCATGCCGGCGATGCCGCCCAGCGCAGCGGAGCCACCAAACTCACGTGCCGCGTTATAGCCCACCAAGATGGGCAGATAGGCAAACAAGGCCCAGCCCATGGAACGAATGCCCTGGTACCACCACTCGCCTGCAAGCGCGCCTGCCGTCGAGACGTTAATGACGTTGCAGATACCGTTGATGAGGCCAGCCGCAATGATGCCGGGAAGCAGGGCAACGAAGACATTGGAAATCTTCTTGAGGAAGGCCTGAACCGGCTTGGACTCGTACTTTGCCTTCTGCGCGGCCTTGTTTGTGGCCGCAGCGTCAACCACGCTCTCGTCGGCAACGCCTTTCGCAAGGCCGGTGAGCTTGGAGAACTCCTCGAGCACCTTATTCACCTTGCCCGGACCCAGCACGATCTGCATCGTGTCGTCCTCGACCAGGCCCATCACGCCGTCGAGTGCCTTAATGCCCTCCGCGTCGACGCTGCCCGTGTCTTTGACGGTCACGCGCAGGCGCGTCATGCACGCCGCGTTTGCCAGCACGTTGTCTTTACCGCCCAAAAGGTCCAGCAGCTTTTGAGCCAGCTCTTTGTTCGTCATAACTCCTCCTTGTATTGGGTATCTCGTCTGGATGTCATATCAGCTCACGCCGCGCACCTATTGGGCATCGGCATCGCTCTTCTCATGGCCACTCACCGCAGCACGGACATGGCCTCGCGCTCGCTCAAGAGCTACCGCAGCCTGCTCGGCATCGCAGTCCAGCAGTACCGAGACAATAGCGGTTTTTACGTGGCCGCCGGCATCTGCAAGCGCCTGAATAGCGCACTCGCGCGTGCAGCCGGTCGCCTCCATCACGATGTTCTGGCCGCGCACCACCAACTTCTCGTTCGTCTGCTGCACATCGACCATCAGGTTTTGGTATACCTTGCCGATCTTGACCATGGCACCGGTCGAAATCATGTTGAGAATAAGCTTTTGAACCGTTCCCGCCTTGAGCCTCGTTGAGCCGGTCAGTACCTCGGGACCGGGCACGGGTTCAATGGCAAGATCTGCGCTCTTCCCGATCTTCGACCCTTGGTTGCAGGCAATTGCAATGGTCTTGCACCCAGTTGCCTTGGCGTACACAAGGCCGCCCACCACATAGGGAGTACGACCGCTTGCCGCCAGGCCAACGACAAGATCCTTGTCCGAGAGTCCACGCCCCCGCAGGTCGCTCGCGCCAAGCTCCTCGCTGTCTTCGGCACCTTCGACAGCCTTGATAAACGCCGTCTCGCCTCCGGCAATGAGCCCGACAATCAGATCGGGTGACACGCCAAACGTGGGCGGACACTCCGAAGCGTCGAGTACACCCAGACGACCGCTGGTGCCTGCACCCATGTAAAAGACGCGCCCGCCGCGCTCGAGTGCCTCAGCAGCCCAGTCGATTGCTGTGGCAACCTGGGGCAACACCTTCGTGACCGACTGGACGGCACGAAGATCCTCATCATTCATCGTCGTGACGATTTGCAGCGATGTCATCGTATCGAGGTCCATTGAACTTTGATTACGCTGTTCGGTCGTGAATTTTGTTAAATCGAGCATTTCATTCACCTCATCTTTCCTGTTTCTCGATGTAGTTTTGCTTAATGACATGCGTCGCCCGTTCGTAGTCGCTGGCAACGTAAGCAGCGTACAGGGCATCGACAACCATAAGCTGGGCCATACGCGAAGCCATGGCACCGCTGCGGACCAAGGGTTCACTCGCAGCGACGCCGAGCACGGCATCGGCCACGGTGGCAAGCTTGGATGATCCATCTACTTTGGTAACGGCCACAACGGGACAGTTGTGACGTTGAGCCTCGGCGGTGCAGTCCAGCACCTCTTGCGTCAAGCCCGAGTAGCTAAAGGCGATTGCCATATCGCCCTCATGCATGTTCTTGGCACACAAGAGCTGATCATGCCAGTCGTCGTACAGATGGCACTCCTTGTCGACACGCATGAGCTTTTGCGCCAGATCGTGCGCGACCAAACGAGAGGCACCGATACCGAACAGATTGACCGCGCGTGCCCGCTTAAGATAGGCCGCACATCGCTCCAAGACGGTGTAATCGAGCGTTCGCGCCGTCGCTTCGATCGTGCGCACGTTGCTTTTCATCACCTTCCCCACGATACGTTCGACGCTGTCATCCATGGAGATGTCCTCGAGGGCAACGTCTTTCTTGTCACCCAAGAGCGCCAGCTCGGCAATCAGTTCGCGCTGGAACTCCTTGTAGCCCGCAAAACCCAAGCGCTTGCAAAAGCGCAAAATGCTCGAAGGCGAGGAGAACGTGGCATCGGCAAGACCGCGGACGGACAGCCCGACCACCTCGTGCGGATGAGCGCTTACATATGCGATGACATTGCGCTCCGCCGGGCTCGCGCTGAGCTCACGCTCGCGAAGCCGCAAAAGCAATCCGTTTGCCATCTCAAACACCTCCGTTGAGAAGAATTAAAGACCAACGAACGATTCGTACCGGATATAAACAGCTTTTACGGTACATTGTGCCGCATCGTGGCGCACAAAGGGCGAGCGTTCTACCGCTCGCCCCTCAAATCCGACCGCTCGGAAATACGCGCGACACAAAATAATTCAACAAGGTCGCATTATCAAAAACGGGCTTGTTACCGGCTAGCGCCTCGCATGGGCGCCGATCGGCCGAGTCGCACGGCGCACCAACGCCGCCGTCAGCAATACCAACAGCATGGCGGTGACATAGCCCACAGCATCGAATCCTAAATCGATAACGTCGAAATGCCTGCCGGGAACAAAGATCTTATGTACCTGATCGCCAACGGAGCAGGCGGCGCAAAAGAGCAATACGGGCACGCAACGGGAGCATACGCTCCACGGACGCCTGGAAAAGCAAACCACGACCGCCGAGGCGAACAATCCGACGAAGAAAAACTCTACGGTATGGGCAACGCGACGGACGTTCGCGCCCACCCACATGCGAACGGAAGCAAGTCGGCCAGACCGGACATTCGGGGCAGCCGAATCGGTGCCCCCGGTCATTCCGTTCTCCGTCTGGGCTTCACCCGTGGCATCGGCAGCCTGAACGCCCGTAGCCTGACCCTCCACCACACGCGCGGTGGACTCGCTCAGCAACGACGTCTCCACCGCATTTTGCTCCGTCAGCACCCAGATGCCCGCCAGCGTTGCAACGAACAGAACAATCGCGGTCCATCCGATTATTTGTTTTACGCGCGCCAAGGGCCAACCTCCTTTTTTTGAACATCAGCGAGTGTAGCCCCAAATGACATCGTCACCGTATCAAAATTTGAATCGCAACAGGAAGCGACAAAGCGACGCAAACCCCTACCCTGCCTCGCGCATCCAGCGATCGAACGTCCCCACGCACACGCCCAGGCACTTTGCTGCCTGGCTGCGGGTTATATCGCCTGCCTCATAGCTATCGCGCACCAGCTCAAACTGAGGAGGGCACGGCTTGCGAGGTCGACCGAAACGGACCCCTCGCGCCCGCGCCGCTGCAATTCCCTCCGCCTGGCGCCGATGGATATTCTCGCGCTCCACCTGCGCCACGTAGCTCAGCAGTTGCAGCACAATATCGGCAATCAGGGTGTTGGTCACATCCGGCGCGCCGCTGGCCCTGACGCGCGTGTCAAGCAATGGCATGTCCAACACCACAATGGCAACCCCGAGCTCCTTGGTAATGCGACGCCATTCCTCAAGAATCTCGGAGTAATTACGACCAAGTCGGTCGATAGAAAGCACCACCAGCACGTCCCCGTCTCCCAGGACGTGCAGCAGCTCGCGATAGCGCGGTCGATCGAAGTCCTTGCCGCTCGCATGGTCGGCATAAATATTCGCCGAGCCCACGCCATAGGCGCCCAGCGCATCCAGCTGCCGATTAAGATTCTGATCGCGCGAACTCACCCGCGCATAACCATACACCGTCGCCATCTCATCCCCGCTTTCTTGTAAACCTGCCAAAAAGGGACAGGTTTATTTTGGTAGGTTTTACCTCTCGAATAGCAGGTAAGCGGGCGGCCGAGCAGACGGCAAGGTAGCCATGATCCAAATGCGGAGGGCGGCCCCGAAAGGCCGCCCTCCGCCCCCACACCATGAGTCGGGATTTGGCTAATGGATAAGCTTAAAGTCCAAGTGCCCACGCGTGGTATTGACGCGCGAGACCTCGATAATCACGCGCTGGCCCAGTTCATAGCGAGTCCCCGTGTCGGCACCTGTGAGCGTGAGCGCATCCTCGTCGAACTCGAACCACTCGTTGCCCAGGCTCTTGATCGAAACCAAGCCTTCGACCTGCGTCAGGTCCAAGTGCACAAAGAGGCCCATGCTGCTAACCCACGAGACGGATCCGGCATAGCGCTCGCCCAGACGGTCCTCATAGTACTGGGCAATCTTGATCTTTTGCGTCGCATGGCTGGCGGCATCGGCCGCACGCTCGGCATCGCTGCATGCGCGGCAGATCTGCGGCAGAATGCGCGGCAGCGACTCGCGCCCCTTGCCGATCAGCCGCGGCGTACGGACCAAGGCGTCCTTGCCGCCGAGCTGCTCATAGGCCAACTGCAGTTTGAGCACGCGGTGCACCACCAGATCGGGGTAGCGACGGATGGGACTCGTAAAGTGACAGTAGCACGGCGCGGCGAGCGCAAAGTGGCCCTCGTTGCGCGGCTTGTACAGTGCGCGCTGCATGCTGCGCAGAAGCAGCGTGTTGACGAGCGGTGCGTTGGCCGTACCGGCGGCAGCATCAACTGCAGCCTGTAGCTCATCGGGACTCCCCAGGGCGATACCGGCAGCACGGCGATCGTCGATGATGCCCAGCTGCGCCAGCGCAACGGCGGCACCGTGCAGGCTATCGGAGCTCGGATCCTCATGCACGCGATAGCAGGCCTCGATATCACGGTCTGCCAGCCACTCTGCAACGCACTCGTTGGCGAGTAGCATGGCTTCCTCGATAAGCGACGTGGCACACGAACGCTCGCGCGCCACAATCTGCACGGGTACTCCGTCCTCATCCAATAGAGCGCGAATCTCGGCCGTGTCAAAATCGACTGAGCCGCGGGCGCGACGAATACGACGGCGAAGTTTGGCGAGTTCGTTGGCGGCGACAAGAAAATCGCCGAGGTCGACGTTGTAGCCGCGGGCGGCCTCCTCGCACGCAAGACCGCGCTCAAGCGCTTCCTCGCGCGAGACCTCAGCAGCCGCAACATCCTCAGCGGCGCCTTCCAGCACCGAATACTCAACCGCGCCGGCACGCACCAGCAGCGCCTCGGCGCCGTCATAGTCCATACGCACACGCGAGCGAATCACGCTGGGGTACGGATCGTAATGCCGCACGCGACCCTGCGCATCGAGCTCAATGTCAACGGTAAACGCAAGACGGTCCTCGTCAGGGCGAAGCGAGCACAGGTCACAGGACAGGCGTTCGGGCAGCATGGGAAGCACGCGATCGGCCAGATACACCGATGTCGTGCGATGGCGAGCCTCAAGATCGATATGTCCGTCCCAAGCCACATAGTGAGAAACGTCAGCGATATGCACACCCAGTCTGTAGCCACCCTCGGGCGTGCGCTCAAGCGAAATGGCATCGTCAAAGTCGCGCGCGTCAACCGGGTCGATCGTGATGACAAAGCGGTCGCGCAGATCGCGGCGGAGCGGGTCCTTAAGCGCCGCGGACACATCGAGCGAAAGCCCCTCGGCCTCGTCCAGCGCGGCCTCGGGATAGCTATCGGTATAGCCGTAACGCGCCATCACGTATTGAACGCCCAAATCGGGCGCGTCATCTCCGCCAATGCGGCGTTCGATCGTCACGGTGCCCGATTCCAGGCGCGTCGGGTAGGTCAAAATGCGCGCGACAACGGCATCACCCGGGTGGACGCCCAGACGATCCGCCGAGGTATCCTCGGGCAGAATGAAGAAGTCGGCCTTCAGGCGCGAATCGAGCGGCTCGATCACACCGAGCGGACCAGCGGTCTGGTACGTACCCACCACGCTTATGGCTGCGCGCTCAACCACGCCTTCGATCACGGCGCGCCGCTCACCGTGCGGGCTGTTCTTAATGCTCACGGCAACGGTATCGCCATCCATGATCTCGCGCTTACCGCGGCCCATGACCTTGTAGTCGCCGTTTTCGGTTACAACGTAGGCGCTATGCTCATGGAGCTGCACGCGCCCGGTCAGGCTCGGACGGCGTTCGCTGCGCACCGGCCCGCGCTTATTGCGAGCTCCACGCTTATGCTTGTTATTGCGCCCCATGGCGCCTCCTAACTATCGATTGCGAACTCCAAAGAGTCTACCCAAATGATCCGTTTTCCTGCCGTCCCCTAGGGATCAAAAAACGGGCCGCCCCGCAAGAGACGACCCGTTGGAAGGGATGAATTCCAGGCATGCCTACACGCGCAGGTAGCGGCGCATGGCGATGGCAGAACCAAAGAGACCGATAATCACGCCGACCAGAATCAGCGCAGCATAGGTCACCAGGTAGTACTGCATCGGCAGGGCAAACGACATCCAGCCGATGCTCTCCTGCAAACGCGGAATCATCAGATTGCGCAGCAGCTCCAGAACGCCGATGGAAAGCAGCGAGCCCAAAATGGCCTGCAGTACGCCCTCGGTGATAAACGGGCCGCGAATGAAGCCGTTGCTGGCGCCGACCAGACGCATAATCGCAATCTCACGACGACGCGCCGTGATGGACAGGCGAATCGTGTTGTTGATGAAGATGAATGCGATAAAGGTCAAAAGGCCAACGAGCACCACGGCGGCGATGCGGATGTAGTTGGTCACCTGGAACAGGCGGCTCACTTCCTCCTGGCCGTACAGCACGCTCGCGTTGACGTCGCCGTCATCCGCGATCTTCTGGAAGTCGGCGTTCTTCTTGAGCTTCTGGGCCGTGCTCTCGACCTTGGACGGATCGTCCATCTCAATTGCAAACGAAGCCGGCAGCGGGTTCTGGCCATCGAGCGCGCTCATGGTGGCGTCGGCGTTGCCCGACATCTTGCTCGTATACTCGGCCAGCGCGTCGTCCTTGTCCTTATAGGTCACGGACTTGACGTTATTCCACGTCTTAAGCTCGGCCTCAAAAGCCTGAACATCGGCCTGATCGGCGTCATCGCTAATGAACGCGTTGATGACAACCTGATCCTCGACGGTGCCGATCACGGAGTTCAGCATCGCGGAGCCCATGATGAACAGGCCGATGATAAACAGCGAAAGGAAGATCGTGATGACGGCGCCGAGCGAGGTAGTCCAGTTACGGAAGAAGTGACTGATTGCCTCTTTGAAGGAGTAGCCCACGTTAGTTGGTGCCATAGTTGCCGTAACCTCCCCTCTCCTGGTCGCGGATAACGTGGCCGCCCTCGAGGGCGATCACGCGACGGTGCATGCTATCGACCATCTCGCGGTCGTGCGTGGCGACGATCACGGTGGTGCCGGTGCGGTTAATACGCTCGAGCAGCTTCATGATGCCCAGCGAGATCGCCGGGTCGAGGTTACCCGTGGGCTCGTCGCAGATCAGCAGCGGCGGACGGTTGACCATAGCGCGGGCGACGGCGACGCGCTGCTGCTCGCCACCGGAAAGCTGGTCGGGCAGCGAGTCCATCTGATCGGCCAGACCGACCAGACGCAGCACCTCCGGCACCTGGCTGCGAATGACGCCCTTGGGCTTGCCGATGCACTGCAGGGCAAACGCCACGTTTTCGTAGGCGGTCTTTTGCGGCAGAAGCTTAAAGTCCTGGAACACGGCGCCAATCTGGCGGCGCAGGAACGGAACCTTGCGGTTCTTGATCTTCATGAGGTCCTGACCGGCAACCAAGATGCGGCCGCTCGTCGGCTTGACGTCGCGGTTGAGCGTCGACAGCAGCGTGGTCTTACCCGAGCCGGAATGACCGACCAGGAAGACGAACTCGCCCGGATAGATCTCAATGTTGATGTCGTCAAGTGCAGGCTTGTTGGGCTGTGCCGGATAGATCTTGGTGACATGCTCCATAAGGATGACGGGCTCGACACCGGCCTGCTTGGCCATCTTCTTGCGGCTGGCCTGCGGATCGATGGGCGCAAACACCGACGTAAAATCGGGGTTGTTGAGCGCGTTATCGAGGCTTGCGACCTCGGCTGCCTGATCGCTCTCGACCACCGGGGCAGCAGGCTGCGTGGGATCGGGAATAGCGGCAAAGAGACCGGACTGCGCAGGCTGAGGAACCGGCGTCGCAGGGGCCATGGGGTCGGGAATGCCGGCCATGGTAGGCTGCGGCGTGGCGGCGCCAGCCTGAGGCTGCTCCACGCGAGCGGTCACGGCCTGAACGGGCTCAAAACCCGCCGTGCCGGAAAGCGCGACATCGCTGGTGGGATTGTAGGCAAAGGGATCGGATGCCGGCTGTGCCTGATCTGCCGGCTGAGTGGGGGCCTGAGCAACAGGCTGGCCCTCTGAATCCGGAGTGGCGAAACGACTGCCCTGGACGCCTGTCTGCGTCTTGGGGGCATCATCGCCCGCACCGGAGGTACGGAAGTGGTTACCCACTGGTGCTCCTTATCGTCGTGCGTTTAAACTACATGAGCGCTTTACATTTTAGCAGCATTAGCTTTGCTGCACATAAGAAGCATGGCGGGCTTTGGGATCCCACCGGCCGGGCGCAGGGTTTCCTCCCAAATCGTCCTCGCGCATGGCCGGCATTTGTCCTGCTCCTGCGGAGCTGCGGACGAACGCCGGCCTGCGCTGCGGAAAGATTTGGGAGGAAACCCTGCGCCCGGCCTGCGGCTACTATGGGGCCGACGCACCAACTTGAGATGCTGCGCATACAAAGTTGGAAGGGTCTGAATTGCACTTTGTTGGGATGGGCCCGTTTCCCCATGGGAACTTTACTTGGCAGGGCTCTAATTTAAATTCAACAAAAACAGGGGCGCCCTCTTTGGGGATGCCCCTGTTCTGGCTTGGATGTGGTTGTTGAGACGATACTTTGCCTCGTCTTGCCTTATGCCAGGAACTCCTTGGTGGTCGCCACGATGTTGGCGGCGTCCAGGCCGTACTTGTGCAGGAGCTCGGCGCCCGGGCCGGACTCGCCAAAGGTATCGTTGACGCCAATCTTCTTGAGCGGCGTCGGGCACTGCTCGCACAGGACATCGGCAACGGCGCTGC
>CAJMLP010000039.1:0-12406 GCA_905214215.1 uncultured bacterium
CGTTACGCGCTCATCATATGCCTGCGGTATCATATTGCGCCGTGTATCGTTTCCAAACACACGTCTCTATAACGTAACAGGAGATCACATGGACGCAACCGCAATTATCCTCGCCGCCGGCGAGGGCACCCGCATGAAGTCGAACCACTGCAAGGTTTCGCACAAGATCCTGGGTAAGCCCATGGTCCAGTGGATCGTCGACGCCACCATCAAGGCCGGCTGCAACCGCGTCGTAGTCGTCATCGGCAGCCACGCCGACGAGATGCGCGCCCTCATCGACGGCGCCTACGCCACCAGCACCACCAAGGTCGAGTGCGTCGAGCAGACCGAGCGCCTGGGCACCGGCCACGCCGTGAAAGTCGCGCTCGAGGCCTGCGGCATCACGCAAGGCCCGGTCGTCGTGCTCAACGGCGACCTGCCGCTCATCACTGCCGACACCGTCGCCAAGTTCGCGCAGACCGTCGCCACCGGCGAGCTCGCCTGCACAGTCATGACCATGACCCCGCCCGACCCCTTCGGCTACGGCCGCATCAAGCTGGGCGCCGACGGCCAGATCGAGCGCATCATCGAGCAGAAGGACTGCACGCCCGAGCAGGCCGCCACGCTGCTCGAGTGCAACGCCGGCTGCTACGCCTTCGACGGCGCGCAGCTCGCCGCCCACATCGACGAGATCGGCAACGACAACGCGCAGTCCGAGTACTACCTGCCCGACATGCTCGAGATCCTCAAAGGCCACGGCCAGGCAGTCTCCATCTTCCACTGCGATGACTACCGCGACGGCCTGGGCGTCAACAGCCGCATCCAGCTCGCGCAGCTCACCGCCATCGCGCGCGACCGCATCAACGAGCACTGGATGGCCGAAGGCGTCACCTTCATCGATCCCACGCAGGCCTGGATTGGCCCCGACGCCACCATTGGCCGCGATACCGTCGTGTGGCCGCAGACGCACCTGATCGGCCACGTCACCGTGGGCGATGAGTGCCAGCTCGGCCCCAACAGCCGTCTCACCGACACCACCGTCGGCAGCGGCTGCACCATCGATGAGACCATCGCCATCGAGGCCGTCATCGAGAACGGCGTCGACTGCGGCCCGCGCGCCTACCTGCGCCCGGGTACCCACATGCTCGACGGTTCCAAGGCCGGCACGCACGTGGAGATCAAGAAGTCCACGATCGGCGAGGGCTCCAAGGTGCCGCACCTGTCCTACATCGGCGATACCACCATGGGCCCCGGCGTCAACGTGGGTGCGGGCTCCATCACCTGCAACTACGACGGCGTGCACAAGCACAAGACCGTCATCGGCAAGGATGCCTTCATCGGCTCCGATACCATGATGGTCGCGCCCGCCCAGATCGGCGACGGCGCGCTCGTTGCCGCCGGCTCCGTCATCACCGAGCCGGTCCCGGCAGACGCACTCGGTCTGGGCCGCGCCCGTCAGGTAAATATTGAGGGCTGGGCCGCCGATTACCGCCGCCGCCTGCACGAGGACGACGAGGTATAACGTTTTACCAAGCGCAAAAGGAGCTGTTCCATGGGGACGGCTCCTTTTTCTATGCTGACCTGCGCGGCCGGAGAGTGGTCGGTTCGTGTCCGTTGACGGTAAAGACGTTATCAAGACCCGATAAGCCCCGCCGCGCGGTTACAATGCAACAAGGCATCTATATGGCATTCGATATTAAAGGAGAAGGGTAATGCCGATTAATGATCCCGAGAAGTCGGAGAATATGCGCAAGTCCATCCGTGTGTATTCCGGTTCCTCCAACCGTCCCCTCGCTCAGAAGATTGCTGAGTACCTTGGGGTCGAGCTTTCGGGCCTTACGCTAAAGCAGTTCGCCAACGGTGAGATTTACGCCCGCTACGACGAGACCGTCCGCGGCGCCGACGTCTTCCTGATTCAGTCCGTGGCCGGCGGCAACGTCAACGACATGCTCATGGAGCTGCTCATCGCCACCGACGCTGCCAAGCGCGCATCCGCCCGCTCCATCACCGCCGTTATCACCCACTACGGCTATGCCCGCCAGGACCGCAAGGCCGGCCCGCGCGAGCCCATCACCGCCCGCCTCGTCGCCAACCTGCTCGAGCGCGCCGGCGTCAACCGCATCATCACCCTCGACCTGCACCAGGGTCAGATCCAGGGCTTCTTCGATATCCCGGTTAACCACCTGTCCGCGCTGCCGCTGTTTGGCCAGTACTACAACGACATGCACTTCGACACCGACAACCTGGTTGTCGTCTCCCCCGACGTGGGTCGTGCCAAGGCCGCCAAGAAGCTCTCCGACATGCTCGGCTGCGACCTGGCCATCGCCCACAAGGGCCGTCCGCGCCACAACGCCGCCGAGGTCATGGGCATCATCGGTGACATCAAGGGCAAGACCTGCATCATCAACGACGACATGATCGACACCGCTGGCACCCTGTGCGCCAACGTCAAGGAGCTCAAGGCCATGGGCGCCGGCGACATCTACGTGTGCGCCACCCACGGCATCTTCTCCGGTCCGGCCATCGAGCGCCTGAACGATGCCCCCATCGTCGAGTGCGTCGTCACCGACGCCATCCCCGTCGAGGTCGGCGGCAAGATCAAGACCATCTCGGTCGCCGAGGAGTTCGCTCAGGCCATCTCCGCCGTTTACCACGAGGAGCCCGTCTCCACGCTCGTCGGCGGCGACTTCGCGCTGTAATCCAACGCACATCGCATCATCTTTGATGTTTCAAAGGGGGTCGGAAGTTCGCTTCCGACCCCCCTTTCTATTCCTCGCCAACCCGCCTTGGACAGTTAGTTCAAATTTGTATTTTTCTGAGCGCTCACACGGGTCACTTGATACGCCAAAAGCCCTCTTGTCGGCATAATATTGGCCAATCTCTCTTCTAGCGGACGTCTTCACTATGTCATTTGCTCCATTTTGCCCACTGAACCCTTCAGTAATGGCAAAATGCCCCGGTCGTTTTATACAAATCTGAACTAACTGTCCAGCACCCATCTCGGTCCATACCTTCAAGGCCAAACCAGCGCCCCGCGCTCCGTTTTTCAAGGCCCCTCGCACAATCGCGCTACCGTCCGCGGCACACGACGCTCCTTTGAGCGAAAAGAACGGCACAGCCATATCATTTCGCCAACGGCTGAGTACCTTATAGCTATGACCGCCGTGATCTCACATTTCTCCGCCCTCCGCGCAATTCGCCGCGCTCGACGGGCGTACTCTGCGCTTCCCTGGAGCGCCATCAACGCCGAACAACAAGCACAAGCCCTTGCGGGCTGCGTTCCCAATAAAGACGCCATAGACTTTGCGGCTCTTTCGATGCTTGATGCCTGGAACGAAGACGACTCCGAGCGCTTAGACCTCCTTGTTGCGGATGGTAACAACAGACGCCCCGACGAACGCCTTCTCCAGCACTCCATCACCGCCCCGCTTCCCGCAGGGGCAATCATGCACATCGAAGCCGACATCTACGCAACGTCTCCCGCCATGACAGCCATGTTGTACTCTAGGAATGAGCCCGTAGCCAAGGTCCTGATGCTTCTCATGGAGCTACTCGGCTCTTACTCCCTCCCGCCCGAGGCAACCTATCCCATCGCCCATGACGACACGTGGCCCAAGGCCGATAGCTTCAAAGTGCTGGACGATCTTGATTGCCAGGGCGACCAACCGGCAGCCGAAAAACAAAACGAAACCCGCTACGAGCAGGCACACTACAAATGCGAGCCTGCTACAACCATAAAAGAGCTCGAGGCAGTCGCACAGTTTGCCAAAAGCAGCTCCTACGCCTCGTTTCGCACGGCCGTCAGGCTCGCCCGAGCCGGATCCGCATCCCCAGCGGAATCCTTAATGTTCGCCGTCCTAGGCGCACCCATGCGTTTTGGCGGATTCGGATGTTGCAGCCTGCCCATGGGAGGTCTGCTGCTCAACTATCGAATCGACTTCGACACCCTTGCAGTCAACATGTCCTCGGGCATCCCCTATGCCATCTGCGACTTATATTGTCCGGCCGCAGGAGTCGACAACGAATACAACGGAATTGGACACGAGCTCCAGAACGCTCGCATCCACGACGGAAACCGCAACAACGGCCTTAAAGCCATGGGCGTTCACGTTCTGGTTATCAATCGCGACCAAATGAAAGACCTTGTTGCACTCGAAGCCTTCGCCCAGACGATGCATCGACTTGCCGGTATTCGATTCCGCTATCGCATCAAGGGCTATCGCAAGCGTCAAGCTGCATGGCTCAACGCTCTTCGGGCCGGAATCGGCCTCGCGCCGGTCTAGAAAGCGTATCTCGACAACATCGCCGAGCAAGGCTGGACAGTTAGTTCAGATTTGTATAAACAGACGGCTTATTTCAAGGCGCTTTGCTGCCATCTCGGGGCCAATCACCTCATTTAAAGGCTCGAATGGCTTCGAAATAGCGCAAAACGTGCGCCCCAAAGCACCGAAACGGCTCCATGTCTCCGATTTTGGCAGCCGAGAGCCTCTTGCTTTATACAAATCTGAACTAACTGTCCACCCCGGTTTCCTGCAACCGCTCAAACGCCCTCAACTCACCTCAATCGCCCTCAACTCACCTCAATCGCCCTCCATTTGACAGCGGCAACGGGGTCGCTCACCATAGCAGACGATAAATCGACGAAAGGGAAGCACATGGCAGCTGCACAGCCGCTTAAGATTCGCATGGTTGCCGGACTTGGCAACCCTGGCGAGGAATATGCCGAGACCCGCCACAACGCCGGCTTTAAGGCGATTGACGAGCTGGCCCGTCAGGCCGGCGTCACGTACTGGAAAAACCAGGCAGGCGCCGAGGTCGCGCTCATCAACATCAACGATCCCGAGGAAGAGGGTGGCAAGCGCCAGATCGTGCTGGTCAAGCCGCAGTCGTACATGAACACCTCGGGCGGACCCATCTCCAAGCTCTGCCGCGAGTACAAGATCAAGGCCGAGGAGCTGCTCGTGATTCACGACGAGCTCGACATTCCCGCCGGTGACGTGCGCGTCAAGGTGGGCGGAGGCCATGCCGGTCACAACGGCCTGCGCTCCATCATCGACAAGATGGGCAGCCGCGACTTTAGCCGTATCCGCACCGGCATCGGCAACCCTCCCGGCAAGATGGCCGTGGCAGACTATGTGCTCAAGCAGCTGCGCGCCCGCGAGGCCGAGGACTTCCAGGACACCTGCGCCCGCGCCGCAGATGCCGCCGGTCTGGCCATCGTCCACGGCGTAATCTACGCCCGCGACCACGTCAACGGCGCCGCCTCCGCCAACGGCAAGCACTAAAACCTACCGTTTAGGGACAGGTTTATTTTGGCAGGTTTTATCTGCGGAAACGCCCCGGTGGCCGCATCGCAATAAACCCCGCGCCGCCATACACGCATAACACCCCAAAGGGGGCCGGCCTCATCACAACCCGAGGCCGGCCCCCTTTGCCGTTTTGCCTGATAAAACCGACCAAAATAAACCTATCCCTATTTGGTAGGTCGAAGTGGATAAACCCTTTTCCCAACCGCCGAAGACACACGTAAACAGCATGTCCATGAGGGTATAATTTGCACCGTATGTCTGCACAACGCCTGTGCGCGTACGGTTTTACTCGGGCTACCGTCCATTTCCGTGGAGGCACGGTTCGGCGGCCCTAACAAGAGAGGGGTTCTATGTATAAGATCCTGGAGAAGACGCAGTTCTCGGAGAAGGTGTTCAAGTTCCGCATCGAGGCGCCCGCGATCGCCAAGCATGCGCACGCTGGACAGTTCCTCATGGTTCGCGCCAACGAGACGGGCGAGCGCGTCCCGTTTACCCTAGCTGGTTGGAACGGTGACGAGGGCTGGGTCGAGTTCATCTTCATGGTGATCGGCAAGACCACCGAGATGCTTTCCACCTATGAGGCCGGCGAGTCACTGCGCGACGTCGTGGGCCCGCTGGGCGTTCCCACCGAGATGGCCGAGGGCCCCTGCGCCGTCATTGGCGGCGGCGTCGGCCTGGCAATTGCCTTCCCGGTCGCCAAGCACCTGGTCGAGACCGGTCACGAGGTGCACGCCATCATGGGCGCTCGCACCAAGGACCTCCTGCTCATGGAGGACCAGTTCCGCGAGCTCCTCGACGAGGACCACATCCACATCACCACTGACGACGGCTCCTACGGCGAGCAGGGCGTTGTCACCGCTCCGCTGGAGCGCCTGCTGCAGGACAAGGCCGTGAGCCAGGTCTTCTGCGTCGGCCCCGTTCCGATGATGAAGTTCTCGACCCTCACCGCCCAGAAGTACGACACCCCCATCACCGCGTCACTCAACCCCATCATGGTTGACGGCACCGGCATGTGCGGCTGCTGCCGCGTCGAGGTGGGCGGCGTGACCAAGTTCGCTTGCGTCGACGGCCCCGACTTCGATGCCACCCTGGTCGACTGGGATGACCTTCGTGCCCGCCAGGCCGCTTACCGTTCCGAAGAGGGCGAGTCCCTCAAGGCCTATGAGGAAAAGAGCTGCGCATGCCACTAGTTAACGGTCGTTTCGTTGCCGATATGAAGTCGCCCCGCACCCCCGATAACGAGGAGCCGGCTGCCGAGCGCGCCTGCGACTTCCGCCCCGTCGACAAGGGCTTCACCGAGGAGATGGCGCTGGCCGAGGCCGAGCGCTGCCTCAACTGCAAGAAGCCGTTCTGCGTTGAGGGCTGCCCCGTCAACATCAACATCCCCCGCTTTATCGAGCAGATCCGCGCGAAGGACTTCGGCGGCGCTCTCGATACCATCCGCGAGGACTCCATGCTTCCCGCCATCTGCGGCCGCGTCTGCCCGCAGGAGAACCAGTGCGAGGGCAAGTGCATCCGTGGCAAGAAGTCCGAGCCCGTGGCCATCGGCCAGCTCGAGCGCTTCCTGGGTGACCGCCCCGAGCTCGCCTCCACGCCCAAGATGGCCCCCAAGAACGGCAAGAAGGTCGCCGTCGTCGGCTCCGGCCCGTCCGGCATCACCTGCGCCGGCGAGCTCGCCCGCAACGGCTTTGACGTCACCGTCTTTGAGGCCTTCTTCACCGGCGGCGGCGTGCTGGTCTACGGCATCCCCGAGTTCCGTCTGCCCAAGGCAGTCGTCAAGCGCGAGATTGACGGCCTGGAGGACATGGGCGTCAAGTTTGAGTACAACTCCGTCGTGGGCAATATGGCCACGGCCGAGGAGCTGTTCGAGCAGGGCTTCGACGCCATCTACGTGGCGACCGGCGCAGGCCTGCCCAAGTTCCTCAACGTCCCCGGCGAGAACCTGCCCAACGTCTTCTTCGCTAACGAGTACCTCACCCGCGTGAACCTGATGAAGGCCAACAAGTTCCCCGAGTACGACACCCCCACCAAGCACGGCAAGAACGTCGTCGTCTTTGGTGGCGGCAACGTGGCTATGGACGCCGTCCGTACCGCCAAGCGCCTGGGCGCCGAGCACGCCATCATCGCCTACCGTCGTACCGAGGACGAGATGCCCTGCCGTCGCGCCGAGCTGCACCATGCTAAGGCCGAGGGCGTCGAGGTTCTGCCGCTCGTCTCCCCGCTCGAGTTTGTCGCTGGCGAGGACGGCTCCGTGTGCGCCGTCAAGGTCCAGAAGATGGAGCTCGGCGAGCCCGACGAGTCCGGCCGTCGTCGCCCGGTGCCCATCGAGGGCGCCATCGAGGAGATCCCCTGCGACGTCGCTATTTCGGCTATCGGCACCAACGCCAACCCCTTCGCTGCCAAGATCGGCGGCAAGATGGAGCTCAACAAGTGGGGCTACATCGTTGCCGACGAGGAGACCGGCCAGACCACCGATCCCCGCATCTGGGCCGGCGGCGACATCGTCACCGGTGCCGCTACGGTCATTCTGGCGATGGGCGCCGGCAAGAAGGCCGCCGCTTCCATCACCAAGAGCCTGCTGGGCGAGTAATCACCCACAGCGCTAGCCATCAAACGGCAAAGTCCCCGTCGAGCACACGCCCGGCGGGGACTTTTTCTATGCCAGACCCCAGATCACCACAAAGGAGACAGGCACCTTTGTGGTGGTTTTGGACTTGCCTGATCGTTTTGTCTCAATCTGTAACAGTTGGAGTCCGTTGAGCCCTGCAGTTGTTACAGATCGAGATATTGTGCCGGCCGCCCACGCCGCATCTCAATCTGTAACAGTTAGAGACCAAATATGCCGCCTGGTGTTACAGATCAAGACGTTGGGCTGACGGCCGAACGGTTCATCTAAATCTGTAACAGTTAGAGCCATTTTCGCTGGCTTGGTGTTACAGATCGAGACTATGCAAAAGCCGAGGATAGGCACTGCCGCCAAGGCCTTCCCCTCGGCCTAAAACAAAAACCACCACAAAGGTGCCTGTCCCCTTTGTGGTGGTTTTGGTCGGTTAGTCTTCGAGCTGCGCTACTTTGTAGCGGTAGGCAGCGGCGATAACGTCTTTGCAGCCCTCGCGGCCCAGCTTGGCGCGGTTGACGACGATGTCCTTACCGCTCGTCATCTTCCACTTTCCGGCACTGTAGCGCTTATAGAACGCCTCGCGCGCCTTCTGCTGCTGCTTGACCAGCTTGGCGCCCTTCTTTTTATTAAGGCCACGCTTCTTGCGCACAATCTCGACGCGGTCCTCAAAAGGAGCGGTCACCAACACGGCAATGTGGTTGGGGTTGTTACGCAGCAGGTAATCGGACAGGCGGCCTTCGATAATGCAGCTCTCGGTCTCGCCCAGGTCCAAAATCACCTGGCTCATCTTCTGGAACAACTTGTCCGAGTACGAACGCGCGTCGTAGCGGTCGGGCAGGAACGCCATGTTCTCCACGGCCAGACGCTCGTCGTAGGCGGCCATCTTGTCGAGCGACTCGCCCGCGCGCAGCGACGCACGTACCAGCAGCTCGTTATCGTACAGCGGAATCCCCAACTCGTCGGCAAGCATGCGGCCAATCTCGTGGCCCTCGGCGCCAAAGTCGCGCGCGATGGTAATGACCACAGGATTCTTCTTGTTCTCCAGATCGCTCATCGCGATTCCTTTCTAACAAATGAGAAAAGGCAATTCCTGATTCCCATTTTGTCACTTACGACCGTCCTGGTTTCCCAAGTGCGGCAGATTGCCCCGAAAGAGGAGCGCCGCGTACTAAATGTACGCAAGCGACGATTGAGGGGCAAGGTGCCGTGCTTGGGGAAGCAGGACTATGCGGCCACGATGCGGCGTTGATATGCCCTCACCAGCAGCGAGATACCAAAGTTGAGCACGAAGTACATCGCAAACACCAGGCCGTAGAGCATAAGCACCTGCGACAGGTCGATCGCGTGGGCCATCACGACGTTTGCCGTGTACATGAGCTCGGCCACGTTAATGCCCGAAAGATACGAGCTGTCCTTGATGACGGTCGTGCACTGGCTAAACAGCGCCGGAATGATCGTCTTAAATGTCTGCGGCAGAATGATGTAGCGCATGGTGGCAAAGAAGCCAAAGCCCTGGCTCTGCGCTGCCTCAAACTGGCCGCGCGGAATCGAGTTGAGGCCGCCGCGCACAATCTCGGCCATAACAGCGCTGGTAAACAGCGTAAAGGCGATGGTCGAAATCACAATGTCCAAACCCTGCACCGTAAAGTAGATAAACAGGATCCACAGCAGGTTCGGCGTGCAACGGAACAGCTCGATGTAGGCACTCACCAAAATACGAAACGGGCGGGGCGCATAGCTTTTAACGAGCGCCAGCACCGTGCCAAAGATGAGCGAGAAAAAAATCGACAGCGCCGAGATCTCGATCGTCTTAACAAAGCCGCCCCAAATGTAGAGCAGGTTGGTCGCGTTGAAGATTTCCATGCGCTAGGCCTCCTCTACGTTGTCGAGCCCCAGCTCGGCGAGGCTCACGCCGCGCGGACGCTCCTTGGAGCGGCGCTCGAGCCACTGCACCAGCATGGCGAGCGGAAAGCAGATGATGAAGTACATAAGGCAGCAGACGATGTATCCCTGCAGGTAACCGTACAGGCTCACAAAGTTGTCTGAACGGTACATAAGGTCGCCGCCGGCCACAAGCGCCAGCACCGACGTGTTCTTGACTAGGTTGAGTGCCTGGTTACACAGCGGCGGCAGAATGATCTTGAATGTCTGGGGCAGCACGATGTACCAGTACGCCTGCGCACGGGTGAAGCCCTGGCTCTGCGCCGCCTCCATCTGACCGCGCGGAACCGCCTCGATACCGGTGCGGATAACCTCCGAGATGTAGGCCGCGTGATACAGGCCCACGCCCAAGAAGCCCAGCACGAACGGCGCGATGCGCACCGGCTGGTCGGCACCGGTTATGGCCTGCAAAAACTGCGGACCAGCCATGTACATAAAGAGCACCTGCACGGGCAACGGGGTGTTCTGGTAAAACTCCACGTACACGCGGCTTATGGCGCGCAGCACGCGCGAACGGGTGGTAGAGAACACACCCAGCAGCGTGCCCAGCACCAGCGACAGCAGCAGACCGGCAACGACCACCTGTAGCGTCACGCCAAAGCCCTCCCAGAAGGGCCCCATGTTTTGAAATGTCGTCGACCAACGGTCGGCGTCAAATAATCCTTCGAGCATTTGATTCCTTCCTTGGACGATGCGCCTATACAAGACCCCAGGTCTTGACCTCTTGGTCGAGCCAGCCGTCGGCCAGACGATCGCAAATCACCTGATCGACCACGGCCGAAAGGTCGCAGCCCTTCTTGGTCGCCACGCCGTAGCCCTGCTCGCCAAACTTGACCTCTGGCTGCAACAGCTCAACGGTCTCGTTCATGTAACCGGCCAGCGTGGAGCGGTCCATGGCAAAGACGTCGATATTGCCGGCGTCGAGCGAACTCTTGATGATGGGATAGCCACTAAAGGCCCTAAACTCGGGCTTACAGCTAAAGCCGTTGTCCTTGATCATCTGCTCGATCAGGCCCTGCGTGGTGGCACCCTGGCTCACGCCGATGACCTTGCCGTCCAGGTCCTCAATCGAGGTAAAGCCCGAACGCTTCTTGACCATGAGTCCCACGTAGTCGGTGCGGTACGGCGTCGAGAAATCCCAGCTCTTCTTGCGCTCGTCGGTGATGGTGTAGGTCGCCGCGACCACGTCGAGTTGGCCGTTATCGATCAGCGGGCCGCGTGTCTTGGGCGTTACGTCGGTAAACTCGACAAGCTCCTGGGCACGGGCTTCCTTGTAGCTCACGCCAAAGACAGCGGCGGCGATCTGGTAGCACAAATCGACTTCCATGCCCTCAAAGCGGCCTTTGGCGGTGTCGTAATAGCCGTAGCCGGGAACATCTTTCTTGACACCGGCATTCAGATGGCCGCGCGACTTGATGGCCGCAAGCTTGGATCCCTTGTCGGAACCCTCGCCGCTGGTGGAGTTGCCGCAACCGGTGAGCGCGGTCCCCGTCAGCGCGAGCATGCCGGCGCCCGCCAGCTGCAAAAAGTGACGGCGCGACACGGCCGCCCTCGTCATATCCGTCATGTCCATCACCGCGCCTAGTGCAGAATCTTGGACAGGAACTCGCGGCAGCGCGGGTTCTCGGGGTTATCGAAGAAGTGCTCGGGCGTGCCCTCCTCCAGGATGCGGCCGTCCTCCATAAAGATGACGCGGTCGGCCACCTGGCGCGCAAAGCCCATCTCATGCGTCACGCAGATCATGGTGATGTCCTCCTGCGCAAGCTCAATCATAACGTCCAGAACCTCCTGGACCATCTCGGGGTCGAGCGCCGAGGTCGGCTCGTCAAACAGGATGATGGGCTGCTTGGTACACAGGGCACGGGCGATGGCGATGCGCTGCTGCTGACCACCCGAGAGATTCTGCGGATACTCGCCGGCCTTATGCGCCATGCCGACGCGCTTGAGTGCGGCGATGGCGATCTCGGTCGCCTCCTCCTTGCTCTTCTTTTGCAGCTTGATGGGCGCGAGCGTCAGATTGCCGAGCACCGTCATGTTGGGATACAGGTTGAACTGCTGAAACACCATGGAGCTGTACTTGCGAGCCATCTCCAGGTGATTCTTTTTGGTGAGCGGCGTACCGTCGATGACGACCTCGCCCGACGTAGGCTCCTCCAGATAATCGACGCAACGGATGAGCGTCGACTTACCCGAACCAGAAGGCCCGATCATTACGAGCTTCTCGCCGCGCTTGACGGTGAGGTTGATATCTTTGAGCACATGCAGGTCGCCAAAGTACTTGTTGAGATGCTTGATCTCGATCATGTCTGCCATGAATGTCCCTTCCCTGCGTTTACACGAGTTGAACTATTGTACGGAAAGAACCACGTTTCCGCAGCCCACGCTACATCCCCGTAAAGAACCCGCAACCTTCCGCCCACTCATTGGGCACAGAAAATAATACAACCGCCCTTGTTGAGCATAAGTCAGCGAAAACCCGTACACGCGAGCAAGGTGACGTGAAATCAGAACCACCCTTAAAAAGGGTGGTTTGCTCTTAGGGTATAACCCACGGGCC
>CAJMLP010000040.1:0-11750 GCA_905214215.1 uncultured bacterium
CGAGTTCCGCACGAGCCGGAGAGCACTTAATGTGCTCTCCGTGCGAGCAGGACTGCCCGAGCAGGGAACCTAACATTCCGCGCCGCCGGGCAGACGAACCAGGTCGAAGGACCCGCTACTTGATCTTGGTCGTACCCGGCGCCAGGTTGGGGTCAGTCTCGTTGGCCTCGGTCTGGAAGTGCTCGGTATACACGTTCTTGCCGTCGCGGAACATCTCGTAATACTGCATCTTGGCGTAATCCTCGCGCGCCTTGGTGGCGGCTGCGGCAGCGGCGTCGTCACCGGTGACGTTGGAGGAAAGCGCCCAACGCAGGCTGGCGTCCTCGTAGCCCACGGAGTTGATAGCGGGCAGCGACTTACGCAGCGTCATGTGCGCTTTCTGGTAGTCGGTCAGCGGGGCGCCGATCAGCTGCATCAGCTGGCTGGACAGATAGTTGGTGGACAGGTCGTCGACCTCGCTCGTCTGGTCGCAGCCGGCAACGTCGTAGTTGGCCCAGATGATGTAGTCGGTCTGCCACAGGCGCTCCTGATGCGTAGCGTCGTCCTCGCCGGTAAACCACTTGTCGTTGAACTTGGACGGGAAGAACGGCTGATGGTCGCCCCAGAACACCACGACCACCTTGCGGTCGAGCTTGCTTAAGGCGTTAAGGAAGTAGCGCAGCGCCTGATCAGACTGCTCGATGCACGAGACGTACTCGTCAACATCGGAGAGCGTGCCGTCCTCGACGGTCTTAGCGTCCAGGTCGGTCGTGTCGATGTTCAGGTGCATCTGCTTGTCGACCGGCAGCAGACCCGTGTCGTAGCCCGAGTGGTTCTGCATGGTCACATCGAAGATAAACTGCGGATCGGCGTTCTGGTCGAGCAGCTCAAGAATCTTGTCGTAGGTTGCCTGGTCGGTCACCATGCCGCGCAGGGTATCGGCGCCTTGGAAATCGTTGATGGACAGGAACTGGTCAAAGCCAAAGTCCTTGTAGACGTTCTCGCGGTTCCAGTTGGTCGCGTGGTTGGGGTGCATGGCCGTGGTGGAATATCCGAGCGATTTGAACTGCTCTGCCAGGTTCCCGGTCGTCTCCATGTTGTAGATGGTGTAGGGGTACACGCCCGAGCCCAGGTTGGCCATGGAGTTGCCGGTCATAAACTCAAACTCGGTATTGGCGGTACCGCCGCCGTAGGCGCTCACATAGAGCTTGCCGCGGCTGAGGCAGTTGGACAGGTTCTTAAAGTACTGCGGGCCCTCGTAGCCGGCGCGCATGTTCTGGTAGATGGACAGATCCGAGAAGGTCTCGTTCATGATGGCGATGACCGTGGGCTTCTCGCTGTCGAATTGCTCCTTTGCGGCGGTGCGCTCGTCACTCTTGGCGGCATCGGACTTGTCGTAGGCCTTGGCGTACTTTTTGAGCGTGGCCTTGGCGTCGTCGACGGAGTAGTCGGCGGGTTTGGGCGGCTTGATGGACTGTGCTGCACTAATAAAGGCAGGTAGATAGCCCTCGCGCCAGTAGCTCTCGAGCGGGCGCCAGGTGTAGACGGTGATGCCGAGGGTGTTGTAGTAGTCGATGAGCGTGACATGCGCGGTCACGCCGCCCAGGCACAGCACCGCCACGAGCAGGTTGATGAGCAGCATGCGCTTGGCGTTGGCGGCACCCTTTTGACGGTGCGGTGCCACCAGGCCGGCGTACTCGCATAGCAGCATGGCGATGGCGGTAAAGCCCATGGACAGCACGCAGAACAGCGAGATGGAGAAGGTGTAGCCGTTGCCGGCGACTGCGGCGGCGGTGGAGATGGCCGAAAGGTCGCCCGGCTGGATGGGCATGGATTTAAACGTGATGACAAAGAACTCGGCAATGCCCAGGACAAAGAGGGCAAAGGCCAGGACCGCGGGAGCCGCGCCGTGGCGCTGGAACAGGAAGAACAGGCCGACTATGAGCGTGGTGATGATGGCCCACTCGAGCAGGATGCACAGGGGGTAGACCCAGGTAAAGTCGTGGTTGGACGAGACCTCCATGCCCAGCAGCGCAAAGACGCCGGCGAGCAGCAGGCACAGGACGGCGGCGACGAGCGATTTGCCCACAAAGGCGCCGCGCAGACGGGCGAGCTTGCCGGTGGGAGCGGGGGCGTCGGGCGCGGC
The DNA here is from genome assembly GCA_905214215.1 of uncultured bacterium. Lineage (GTDB taxonomy): Bacteria > Actinomycetota > Coriobacteriia > Coriobacteriales > Coriobacteriaceae > Collinsella. The sequence continues at coordinate 2,126 of CAJMLP010000040.1, forward strand.
GAACGCAAAGACGCGCGGGGCGATGCGGTCGCGGGCGATGCTGGCCCAAGCGCAGCCGGTGAGGATGGCGTTGGTCAGGATGAGCATCACAAAGGCGAGCGGCTCGTTTTGGGCGACGAGGCCAATAGCGCCCCAGACGGTCAAAAAGAGCTGGAACAGGCCGAAGGCGACGCTCCACCCAAGAGCGCTTTTAGCAACGGTGCCCGACTTTGCGCAAATGGCCTTGGCCTCGCGCAAGACAAGGTAGACGGTCGCCGCAAGACCGACGAGCGAGATGGCGGCAGCGAACATGCTGAGACTCCTCACAAACTAAAACCTACGAAAGCGGGGATTTACCCGATTGTTACCAAGATATGCGCAGCGATTGGTGGCTGCGCACAACAACCAGCCATATTAACGCGCGCGTGTGACGGTGTGGCGCAATGTAGTGGCGACCTGCGCGATAATGGACGGGAATTACACGGAAACGTAAAGGCTTCTTAAAGAAATGGCGAGGGTAGGGCGATGAGCGAGCAGGTTTGCGAGGCGGACATGGGCGGCGACGGAGCTGCGGGCGTGGATACGTACGGCTATCCGGTCGAGACTACGGGCAACGCGGTACTGGACATTTTGGAGCACCGTTCCTCCACGCGTGCCTTCGCGCGTGATGACGACGACCGTCCCGTAGCGGTGACCGATGAGCAGCGGGCGGCGATCCTGCATGCGGCGAGTCGCGCACCGTCGGCGGGTGCCATGATGATGTATTCCATCGTGAGCATTCGCGAGCAGGCTACGCTGGACCGCCTGGCCGACCTGTGCGATCATCAGCCCATGATCGCCAAGGCGCCCTGGGCACTCATATTTGTAGTCGACTATGCCAAGTGGATCGATCTGTTTGAGCATGTGGGTTGCTTTGAGCCCGAGTTTGTCGAGCGCACGGGCAAGGCACCTCGCCGCGCGCCGGGTTTGGGCGACTTTGCCATCGCGGCCCAGGACGCCGTGATCGCCGCCCAAAACGCCGTGGTTGCCGCCGAGGCCCTGGGGCTGGGGAGCTGCTATATCGGCGATATCGTCGAGAACGCCGAGGAAGTTGCCGCACTGCTGGACTTGCCTGCCTATACCATGCCGCTGTCGATGCTCATCATCGGCACGCCCCGTAAGGAGCGCCCGGCAATCGCGCATCCCGTGGTGAACCTGGTGCACGAGGAGCGTTATTGTCGCGCCGACGCCGCGACGATGGATGCGCAGGTGGCCGAGATGGATGCGATGTTTCGCCCGCACGCCCGCGAGGTGGGCGAGCGCGTGGTGGATATCTACACACGCAAGCACACCAGTCCCTTTATGACCGAGATGAGCCGCTCCATGGAGTGGTGGTTCAAAAACTGGCTCGGCAAATGACGAATGTGACAAAGGGGCGTCCCTTTGTCACATTCCATATCGCCGCGGTGGCCTAAAGGCCGCATAAATGTTTATCTAGCTGGGAAAACGGTGCCATTAAAATATGGGCTGATTACCTATAATCCCGTCGAACGTTAAAATTGGGAGGAAACCGGCTTATGGAACAAAAGGCAAAGGAAGTAGCCTCGCACGCTGCGATTCCTGTGAGCATCTCGGCGATGCTCGTCACGCTGGGCGTGGTGTATGGCGATATCGGCACCAGCCCCATGTATGTAACCAAGGCGCTCGTTGCTGGCAACGGCGGCATCGGAAGCGTCACGCAGGAGTTCGTGCTCGGCGCGCTCTCCCTTGTCGTGTGGACGGTCACGTTGCTGACGACCGTCAAGTACGTGCTGATCTCGCTGCGTGCCGACAACCACGGCGAGGGCGGCATCTTTGCCCTGTACAGCCTGGTCAAGCGCTGCGGCAAGTGGCTCATCATCCCCGCCATGCTGGGCGGCGCGGCGCTCCTCGCCGACGGCATCCTGACGCCTGCCGTTACCGTCACCACGGCCATCGAGGGCCTGCGCACCATCCCGGCGGTCCATGCCGTGCTCGGTGACGACCAGGGTCGTGTCGTCGCCATCACGCTTGCCATCATCATCGCGCTCTTCTTGGTGCAGCGCATCGGCACGGCCAAGATCGGTCACGCCTTCGGCCCCATCATGACGCTGTGGTTTTTGTTCCTGGGCGGCACGGGCCTGTTCTTTGTCTGCCAGTATCCCGCGGTGCTGCTGTGCCTCAACCCGTTGCGTGGCATCGCTTTTCTGCTGAGCCCCAACAACCACGCGGGCATCATGATTCTGGGCAGCTGCTTCCTTGCCACCACCGGTGCCGAGGCGCTCTACTCCGACATGGGCCATGTGGGCCGCGGCAACATCTACGCCACCTGGCCGTTCGTTAAGTGCTGCCTGCTGCTGTCCTACATGGGCCAGGGCGCGTGGCTTATCAACAACGCCGGCAACCCGGAGCTCATGGGTATCGCCGACCTCAACCCCTTCTACCAGATGCTCGCCCCGGGTCTGCGCCCCTTTGCCGTCGGCCTTTCCACCGTCGCGGCCATCATCGCCTCGCAGGCGCTCATCACCGGCGCATTCTCGCTGGTGTCCGAGGCCAGCCGCCTGGACCTCATGCCGCATATGCAGGTCTTCTATCCTGCCGAGACCAAGGGCCAGCTCTACATCCCCATGGTCAACAACGTCATGCTCGTGGGCTGCGTCGTCGTGGTGCTGCTGTTCCAGAACTCGGCGCACATGGAGGCCGCGTACGGCCTGGCCATTACCCTGACCATGATGTGCACGACAATGCTGCTCTTCTTCTATCTGCACGTGGAGCGCAATCTCAAGGTCGCGCCGTGGATCTTTGCTGCCTTCTTCCTTTTGCTCGAGGGTTTCTTCTTTGTGAGCTCGCTCACCAAGTTCTTCCACGGCGGCTACTTCACCATCCTTATGGCTGCACTCATCATGGGCATTATGGTGTGCTGGTACAACGGTACGGCGGTCGAGCAACGTCAGTTTACGCTGCTGCCGCTGCGCAGCTATCTGCCGCAGCTCAAACGCCTGCGCGACGACGATCGCTACGAGCTCATGAGCGACAACATCGTGTACCTGACCAAGGACACCAACACCGACTATATCGACCGCGATATCGTCTACTCGATTTTGGACAAGCACCCCAAGCGCGCTCGCGCCTGGTGGTTCGTGAATGTCGAGACCATGGAGGAGCCGCATACCTTTGCCTACTCGGTCGAGACGTTCGGCACCGACTACGTATTCCGCGTGCATCTGTACCTGGGCTATAAGATCAACCAGCGCGTCAATGCTTACCTGCGCCAGGTTGTTCAGGACCTGGCTGCCAGCGGCGAGCTGCCGGCGCAGACGCATGACTACTCGGTCTACAAGGACCCGGGCAACATCGGTACGTTTAAGTTCGTCATGATCCGCAAGCTGCTGGCGCCCGAAAGCGACGTGGAGCCCAGCGAGCGTACGGCCATTACGCTCAAGTACATCATCCGCCGCGCCGCCGGCACGCCTGCGCGCTGGTACGGCCTGGAGAACTCCAACGTGAGCTTTGAGTACGTGCCGCTGTTCACCAAGTTTAAGGCCGTGAGCAAGATGCAGCGCCTGGCTCCCGACGAGCGTCCGTAGTCGACGTCTGCTGTTTGTCTAGCGACCGCGGGCTGCAAAGGCTATACACTTGGAACCACCACAAGGAGGCCACCACCACAAAGGTGCCTGTCCCCTTTGTGGTGGTTTTTGTTTTTGAGAGAGGGGCGGGGCGCTGATGGACGTCCATGCGGACGGCGATATTGCCGATAACTTTTGGTGGCGGCGTACAACGCTGACGCGTCGCAGCCCTCTGTATGACGCCTGCGTATCGGCGGGGCTGCTGGTCGCGGCGACGGTTGTGGGCGCGCTGCTCGACCATCCGGGTCTCGCGCCGAGCATCATGATCGTCTATGTGTTTGCCGTGCAGCTGTGCGCCTTCTTTACCTGGAGCCGCCTGTACTGCCTGCTGAGCTCTGCCGCCGCCGTGGCGCTCTACAACTTCTTGTTTGTCGACCCGCGCTACGCGCTGTCGTTTATCGACCGCGCCTATCCCGGCATGTTCTTCATTATGTTTGCGGTCTCGCTCGTGTCGAGCTCGATTGCGCTGGCCCTGCGCCGCGCCTTGGCGCAGGCTGCCGCCAGCGACCGTCGCACGCAGATGGTGCTCGAGACCAACCGCATGCTGCAGCGGTGCGGCGATCAGCAACAGATTGTGCATGCTATGGCAACGCAACTGGCGCGTCTTTCGGACTGTCCGGTCGTGTGGTATAGCGCCGATGCCGACGACGATGACCTGCTGCCGCGCACGATGTACACGGCCGTGGGCGATGCCGCGCCGGTGCACCAGCTGGCGCCGCAGATGCCGCCGCGGCTCTCGGCGTCCGCCTATGTGGGAACGCCGCTCGATGCCACCTATGGCGCTTCGGCGTTCTATGGCATATACCTGACTGTGCGCTCGGGTGACACCATGGTGCGCGCGGGCGATCCCGCCTCGGTGGTGGGGGTGCTCGCCATTGTCGCCGAGCCCGATGCGCTGACGCCCGAGGAGCGGACGCTTGCCGATGCCATCGCGAGCGAAGGCGAGCTGGCGCTCGATCGCGCCCGCGCCATGGAGGCCCGTGAGGAAGCGGCGGTGCTCGCTAAAAACGAGCAGCTGCGCGCCAACTTGTTGCGCTCCATCTCGCACGATTTGCGCACGCCGCTTACCAGCATTTCGGGTAATGCCGACGTGCTGCTCGACCAGGGCTCGACCGGCACGGCCGTGCTTGACGACCAGACACGCCGCGGTATGCTCCTATCCATTCGCTCGGACGCGCAATGGCTCAATGCTACCGTCGAGAATCTGCTCGCCATCACCAAGCTCGAGGGCGGCGGCATGCATCTGTCGACTACGCTCGAGCTTATGGACGATATCGTCGAGGAGGCGCTGCGCCACGTAAACCCGGCCGTGCGCGAGCACGACCTTAAGGTGGTGGCGTGCGATGAGCCGGCGCTCGTCAACGTCGATGCGCGCCTGATGGTGCAGCTGGTGGTAAACCTGGTGAACAACGCCATTACCTACACGCCCGCGGGCTCGCATATCGTGATTTCGATTAGCGTCGACGGCGGGTGCGTGAGGTGTTCGGTCGCCGACGACGGCCCGGGCATTGCGCCCGAGGACCGCGAGCGCATCTTTGAGTCGTTCTACACCGCCAACCATGGCCTGGCCGACAGCCGACGCAGTGTGGGCCTGGGGCTTTCGCTTTGCCGCTCCATTGCGCTGGCGCATGGCGGTAGCATAGAGGTTGCCGCGGCGGACCCGCACGGCTCGGTCTTTACGATCGAGCTTCCCGCCGTCGACGTTTCGTTTGATAAGGAGTAGCGCTGTGCCGAACTCTGCCGTGAAACCGCTCATCTTGGTCGTTGAGGACGACCCCGCCGTCCGCAACCTTATCGTCGCCGCGCTCGAGGCGCACGGCTTGCGCCATATGGCTGTGGAGACCGCTCATGCCGCCATCGCCGCCGCCTCGTCGCAGGCGCCGAGCATTGTGCTGCTCGATCTGGGCCTGCCCGATATGGACGGCGTCAAGGTGGTGGAGTCGGTGCGCACGTGGTCGGGCATGCCGATCATCGTGGTCTCGGCGCGCAGCGAGGACGCGGACAAGATCCGCGCGCTCGATGCTGGTGCCGACGACTACCTGACCAAGCCGTTTTCGGTCGAGGAACTGCTCGCGCGCATTCGCACGACGCTCAGGCGCCTTTCGTATGCGCAAACGGGCGGCGTTGCCTCCGAGGGCTCGTTCGATACCGGTGAGCTGCATATCGATTTTGATGCTGGCATCGCCATGATGGATGGCGAGGAACTGCACCTGACGCCGATCGAGTACAAGCTCCTGTGTCTGCTGGCGCACAACGCCGACAAGGTGTTGACGCACCAGTTTATCCTGCACGAGATTTGGGGCACGGCGACCAAGAGCGACCTGGCGAGCCTGCGCGTCTTTATGGGCACGCTGCGCAAGAAAATCGAGTCCGACCCCGCGCATCCGCGCTATATCCAGACGCATGTGGGCATCGGCTACCGATTGGTCATCCAAGGCTAGATCGCCAACCACCATCCCAATATGAGTTGCGGTGAAATACGGTCTAAATTTGCCTAATTCCAGGCAAAACAGTCCGTATTCCACCGCAACTTTGTTACTTGCCCTTGGGCTTGCTGGCGTAGAACTTCTTCTTTTTGGGCTTGCTGGCGGGGGAGGGTTTGCCGGCAAAGTTGGACTTGCCGTCGCCGCGCGGCCCTCGGTCGCCGGCCTGCGCGTGCGCGGGTGCTGCTGCGCGAGGCTTGCGGGCCTCGGGGTTGCGTAGTTCCTCGACGCGCTCGGCAATTTCCTCGGCGCTAAAGCCGACTTCGGCCATGGCGTCCTCGATGGGCAGGCGGCGCACGATGTAGCAGTGGTGCACCTTCTGGTTGCGCGCGAAGTCCTCGGGGATGGTCTGCGCCGTAATGTCCTCCAGCACCACGCCCGCGCGGGCGAGCTTGCGCGTTTCGGGGCGGAAGCCGCGCAGGTTGCAGCTAAAGATGGCATGGCCGCCCTGCGCGAGCAGGCGCGATACGCCAGCCAAAAGCTCAACATGGTCGCGCTGGACATCCCAGGTGCGGCGGCCCATCTTGGAGGAGTTCGAGAACGTGGGCGGGTCGACAAAGATCAGGTCCCAGCGGTTGCGCGTCTGGCGCTGGTCGCGAATCCAGGCGAGCACGTCGTCGCGCACAAAATGATGCTGAGGCCCCACAAAGCCGTTCTGGCGCATGTTGCGCTCGGCCCAGTCCAGATAGGTATTGGAGAGGTCGACCGTCACGGTCTCCTCGACGCCGCCATCGGCCGCGTAGCAGGTGGCAGTGCCGGTGTAGGCAAACAGATTGAGGAAGCGGCGCGCCTGCTTGGCGTGCTCGCGCACCAGGTTGCGGGTGACGCGGTGGTCCAAGAAGATGCCGACGTCCAGGTAGTCGTCAAAGTTGACGGCAAAGGTGAGGCCGTCCTCTTCGATGAGCGGCAGGCGACGACGCGCGATATTGGCGCGCTCGCCCGATGCGCCCTTGCCGGCGCCCTGCTTGCCGTACTGCGAGCCGCCGCGCGAACGCATGCGGGCCTTGGCGTGCACATGCTCGGCGGGAACATCTAGGATGCGCGGCGCGATGGCCAGAATGTCGAGCATACGGGCCTGGGCCAGTGCGGGGTCGATGGTCTTGGGCGCGGCGTATTCGGCGATGACGAGCCAGCGGCCCGGCGTCTGCGGGCAACCCTCGTACAGGTCGATAGCGGCGGAGTAGTCGGGCAGGTCGGCATCGTAGACGCGGTAGCAGCTCACGCCCTCGCGCTTGGCCCACTTGCGGCGCAGGCGAGCGTTCTTGCGCAGGCGGTTGGCGAACTGCTCGGATTCGGGGATGAGCACGGGCAGCGGCTTGCCGTCGCCCAGGTCGAGCATGGCGGCAGGCTCGGGCATGGCAGAAGCTGCGGCCTCATCGTTGACTTCGTTGGCATTCGCAACCTCGGCCTCGCCATCCGCACTGGTCGCAGCTTCAAACGCTGCGGCGGCGTGGTCGAGCGAAGGCCAGACTTCGACGGTCGCCTCCTCGTTGTTGGGCATAACGGCGATTGAGCGCTCGGGCTCGGCGTGGAGCGCGCGGGCCAGCAATCCGTCGCGGGTGAGCGCGGCGACCGGCGCCGCGGCAAGCTCGGGCGCGCGGCGCAGCTCACCGGCCAGCGTCATGGCGTCGTGCATGAGCGAAAGCGGTGTCTCGGTCGTATCCGCGACCACGGCGGCGCCGGCGACAGCGCCTGCATGGTCCAGCACGGTGGCGGACTTGGCGGCGCAAAAGTCGACAAAACGCTTGTAGCCGGCACATTTAACCATGCGCTCAGCGGTCTTGCGGGCGGCGGGGTCAATGTCCACGGCGACGATGCGCGCCTGGCGCTCGCGCGCTGCCGCCTCGCGCTCGCGCGCCTCGGCAAGCAGCTGCTCCCACAGGGCGGCATCGTGCAGCTGCCAGCCCTCAAAGCCCCAGCGCTCGCGTGTGGCGCCCGGGGCGCGGTCGGTCAGAATGTTCACGGCCTCCAGCAGCAGACCGCCGCCGGCGCACGAGGCATCGATCAGCGTGGGAAGGGCTTCGTTCTCGTAATCGTCGGCCGTCAGCTCGCGCTCGCATAGTGCGGTCCAGCCGACCTGCGCCAGCACCAGGGCGGCGTAGTCGGGGCGCAACACGTGTGCGCCCTCGCCGGCACGAGTCGCAGCGGGCGGCAGGCGTTTGAACAGCGGGTCGCCCGAAAGGTCCAGGCTGATGCTCGCGCGGCGCTGACGCAGCGAAAGCAGTAGGTGAACATCGGGGTCGGCGGCATCGACGTCGGCGCGACGGCCCGTGGTTTCGGCCAGACGGTCGCACAGCGCGTCCTTGGCGCGCAGGGCCGAGAAGCGCGTGTTGCGCAGCTGCTCGGTCACGCCGCGGGCGGTGATGGCGATGGTAGCGCCCGGGTGAACGATGCTTTCCCAGGCGATGTCGTAAACGCCGTCGTACAACGCATCGGCATCCTGCGCCTCAAAGCGCCCAAGCACCACAAACACGCGGCTGGCCAGGCGCGACCACAGACAGGCGCGGTAGCCTTCTTCGAGCTCGCCCTCAAACGTAGCGCGGCCCTTAAGGCGGCGTACATGCGAAAGCCCAAGCCGTTTAAGCTCGTCGGCGAGTGCGGACTCAAAGCCCTCGGGGCAGCTTGCGTAAAATTCCATGGGTGACCTCTCTGGTTGCGTCGCTCCATTATATGATGGATGCTTCGTTTGCCATCGCCCTCGAAAGGAACCCATATGATTGATGCGTGCCCCGATTCCGCCGTGCTCTTTTTTGACGTGGACGGCACGCTGACGTCGTTCGATCCCGACGATATGACCGATAAGGATTTTTCGGCGGTGCGCCCCTCGCAGGCGGTCATCGAGGCGTTTCATCGCCTGCGCAATGCGGGTCACCAGGCATTTATCTGCACGGGTCGCCCCTTGTGGCTGATTGCCGACGGCCTGCGTGCGCTCGAACCTGCGGGTATCGTGGCCATGGCGGGGGCCACGCTAGAGGTCGAGGGCCGCGTGGCACACGAGGACTGCATTGACGAGGACATTGTTGAGGAGCTCGCGCGCCGCATTATTGTGGCGGGCGGTGAGGCGTTGTTCGAGACGAACGGTGCCACCTATTCACTTGAGCCAGTTGGTGTCGAACAGTCATTTCTGCTAGGCGCCGGCGTGGTGCATGGCGTTGATCAGATGCGCGTCGATGGCCGCTTGCGCGTAGGCAAGGTGTGCATTAACGCGAGCGACCTGGCTCGCGTAGCCAACGATGACGGCTTTATCGATCGCGAGTTTGAGCTGTGCAACACCGGTGGCCAGAATCGCGAGCTGAGCCCCAAGGGCATCGACAAGGGCGTGGGCGTGGCGCGAGCGCTGGAATACCTGGGTCGCACCGGCAACGCGCGCACCTTTGGCTTTGGCGATTCGGGCAACGACCTGGGCATGCTCGCTGCGGTCGAGACGGCCGTGGCCATGGGCAACGCCATGCCCGAGGTCAAGGCGGTCGCCGACTACGTGACCAACGATGTCGCACACGACGGTACCGTCACAGCGATGCAGCATTTTGGGTTGATTTA
>CAJMLP010000041.1:0-11720 GCA_905214215.1 uncultured bacterium
CGCGCTCGCAATGGCAAGCCGGCACGATGCCCCATATCTATCAGATCGACCCTGCGTGGTCGGAGCTGCCTTACGCCGGCGGCACCATCCGCCAAAATGCATGCGGGCCCACGTGCCTCACCATGGTCTATATCTTTAAGACGGGACGCACCGATATGACCCCCATCGATATGTGCGCGCTTTCCGAGGCGGGCAACTACGCCCCCACCGGTGCAACCGAATGGTCGTTTATGACGAGCGGCGCGTGGCAGTTGGGACTTAACGGAACGGAGCTCCATAACGATCGTGACTCGATGACTCAGGCACTGCGTTCGGGAGCGCCCGTCATCGCCGCCGTTCGGCCGGGCACCTTTACCAACGTCGGCCACTACATTGTGCTTTACGGTATTGACGACGCCGACCATATTGAAGTCTTCGATCCCAACTCGGCCAGCCGCAGCGCCCGCCGCTGGGGTGTCGTAGAGGTCCTTAACGAAGTCGAAGCCATGTGGGCCTACTACTAGTCATTGGGGACAGACTTAATTGAGTGGTCTCTGGATGCCCGGAACTGCTGGCACGGAAAGCGCACCCCGCTTTGAAGTTCGATAGCGGGATGCGCTTTCCGTTAGCGGCCTGTTTGGGAAACTGGGGGCCATTTTTCGGGCAACTTCAGGGATGATTTTTCCGGTTGAGGGCCCCGGGGAAACTGTACCCCATTTTGGACGCTCATTGTGGGATGCACTTTCCGCAGTTGATTGGTGCTACTCATTTAAGTCTGTCCCCAATGACTACCGATAGCAAAAGCCCCGCAGCCGGAGCGGACTGCAGGGCTCATGAAGAGAGGCTAGTTTGTGGGCGCTTTGCCTGGCGCCCACGGGAGAGGCAACGGAGTAGGGACTACTCGTGGATGCGGGTACCGGAGAGGCCGGCCATGGTCTCGGCGGCCTTGTCCAGGGCGCCGATGATGCAGGTGCGGCCCTTGCGGGAGCGGGCGAACTTGATGGCGGCGCGGACCTTGGGCTCCATGGAGCCCTTGCCGAACTGACCCTCGTCGGCCAGACGCTCGGCCTCGTCGGCGGTGAGGTCCTCGAGCTCCTCCTGGTTGGGCTTGCCAAAGTTGATGGCGACATGCTCAACGGCGGTCAGCAGGAACAGAACGTCGGCGTCGCAGTCCTCAGCCAGCAGCTCGCCGCCCAGGTCCTTGTCGATGACGGCGGGAACGCCCTTGTAGCAGCCCTTGTTCTCGTAGTCGCGGACGACGGGGATGCCGCCGCCACCGCAGGCGATGACGATGAACTCGTTGTCGAGCAGGTTGAGGATGGAGTCGGCCTCGACGATCTTCTTGGGATCGGGGGAGGCGACGACGCGACGCCAGCCGCGGCCGGAATCCTCGACGAAGACCTTGGAGGGATCCTCGGCCATGAACTCCTTGGCCTGCTCCTCGGTGTAGAAGGGGCCGATCGGCTTGGTCGGGTTCTTGAACGCGGGATCATCCGGGTCGCACTCGATCTGGGTGACGACGGTGGCGGCGTGCCAACGCTTATAGCGCTTGTGCATCTCGCGGCCGATGCCCTGCTGCAGGTGGTAGCCGATGTAGCCCTGGGACATGGCGCCGCACTCGGGCAGCGGCATCTCGGGGGTGCCGATGGCATCGTGGGCAGCAGCGAAGGCGTTCTGGATCATGCCGACCTGCGGGCCGTTGCCGTGGGTGATGATGATCTCGTTGCCCTGCTCGATAAGACCAAGGAGAGCGTGGGCGGTGTTGCTCACGGCCTCGATCTGCTCGACGGGGTTGTTGCCGAGGGCGTTGCCGCCGAGGGCGACGACAATACGATCGGGCTTGCCAAGAGGCTTAGACATTGCTGGAATCCTTTCTGTAAAAGGCCTACAACCCATTAATAACCCGCGTCCGTGCGATACGCGAGTTTATTAAGGTTTATATTCTCTTTATCGCTCATTTTATTCATTTTGAAAATACCTAAGCGGCGAACGGTCGATTTTACCCGCTCAGCGTAAAGAAGCCCAGTTCAGGCATATCTACGCCATTTACGTGCAACTTTATTTAAATAGAGCAGGGATTAGACCAGATTATGCAAACTATATCTTTGCTAAACACAAAACGGACAGCGCAATATCTTACTCGCACTATACGCGATTCTATACATTAATTTGACGAGTATGCACCCCTGCAAAAACATGGGGCTTTTCATCCAACATAAGGGATAGCCGATCGCGCTTCACCCCGCGGCAAGCGACTGCGAGTTCGCAGTATGGAACTTTACCGTCGGCTTCTGCATGAACGCTGCCGACGCCCTTTCGCTCCTGCGCGCCCAAGCAGCCGAGAACGCTAACGGCGCCACTGTCAACCTGGCCACCCTCAACAACGGCGCCGCCAGCCTTTTCGCAAAGTACCGTGCTGGTTCGCTGGCTTTGAGGCCTAAGTGAGCTTTGCTATTTGCCAATTTTTGTATGATTTGGGTCAAATCTATTTGTCAATTTTTGTATGATTAGGGGCAAATCTATTTGCCAATTTTTGTCAATGAGGTGTTTTAATGCTACGCCGCAAGGTCACTGATAGGCTTTTGAGCTGGAAGAATAACTCCCATAAGGCCCTGCTTGTTACCGGTGCGCGTCAGATTGGCAAGAGCTATGCGATTCGCGCGTTTGGAAAGAGCAACTACGCTTCGTATTATGAGGTCAATCTGCTACTTGATGCCGAGGCAAGAGACGTACTTGTTGGCGCTAAGAACTCCATTGACTTCATCAACCGTGTGGCCCTTCTTGCGGATGCACCGCTTGTTGAAGGAGACACGCTTATCTTCGTCGATGAGATTCAGGAGTATCCGCAGATCGTTACACTTATGAAGGCGCTGGTCGAGGACGGACGCTTTAGCTATGTCTTCTCGGGGTCTATGCTTGGGACTGAGTTTAAGGGGATCTCTTCTTTCCCGGTGGGGTATGTCGAGCACATTGTTATGCGGCCAATGGATTTTGAAGAGTTTTGTTGGGCAAACAGCATCAGCGAGAATGTGCTTGCAGACATCCGCAGCTGCCTTGTCGAGAGGCGTCCCGTCGAAAATTTTATTCATGAGGCGATGCTCAAAAACTTTAGAGCTTATATCGTTTGCGGCGGCATGCCGGAGGTCGTTCAGAACTATATCGATTCGGGCTATTCGCTCGTGAGAACGCGTGAGCTTCAAATTCAGCTAGTCGATCAGTACAAAAGCGATATCTCTAAATATGCATCGACTCGAGCGTTTAACGTTCGCTCCATTTTCGAGCAAATTCCCGTTCAGCTTGAGGCGGAGTCCCATCGCTTTATCGTCTCGTCTCTAGGCGAGGGAGCTCGTCTTCAAAAATACGAGCAGGATTTCCTATGGCTGGTGAACGCAGGCGTTGGATTGATGGTCCCCCAGGTGACGGAGGCACGAAGTCCTCTCAAGAGGACGGAGAAAACGACGGCCTTTAAACTATACGAGTCCGATACAGGTATGCTCGCATCGCGGTATCCCGGCAGCACGGCACGCGCCGTCTACCTTGACATGAAAACCCCCAACCTCGGCGGCCTCTATGAGAACGTGGTCGCACAGGAACTCGTTGCCCTCGGAGCAGATACGTGGTACTACCAAACGCGTGAGGTCGGTGAAGTCGACTTTGTAATCGAAGGTGCCCGCGGGCATGTTGTCCCAATCGAAGTCAAATCGGGCAAGAAAGTTCGAGCACATGCAGCCCTCGACCGTTTGATGAGTGTGGGCGAGTACAAAATTCCCGAGGCCGTTGTGCTGAGCCACGAAAACCTTTGCAAAGAGGGCAAGATCCTTTACGTTCCAATCTATATGACATTCTGTCTCGATGAGTTTATGGAAAAGGACGACCCCAACAACGATTTCTCGTTTGCACCCATATCTCTCTAGGTCATCTGAGTCCGCAAGCCAGCCCCCACGCCCAAAGTACTGCGCCTTTCGCGCCAAAGGCGCGAAACAGCAAGGGGATAGAAGGCAGCGACAACCAACTCCCCCACTATGCCCAAAGTGCTGCGATGTTTCGCGCAAAGCGCGAAACAGCACTGGGGCAGCAGAAGGCCACAATCAGCTAGCCCTCCATGCCCAAAGTGGCGCGTGGTTTCGCGGCCACGCCGCGAAACAGCGACCGGGACAAGGCACCCCCACAGCCACGTCCTTCATTCAGCCCCACAATCCGAGGACGTAGTCGTAGCAGGATCTGAGGGCTAACCTTCGCGGACACTCCGCAGGACGAAAGAACCCCCGTCGCACGTAGTGCGCAGCGGGGGTTCTTTCATGTCCGAGGACGTCCGCGAAGGTCAGCCCTCAGATCCTGCGGTGGGAGACTTAAGCCTCGTTGTACACCGTCTTGAGCTTCAGCAGGTGCTGATAGCGGTCCATAGCGGCCTGCTCGTTCTCCTTGAAGAGCTCCTCGGCGCGCTCGGGGAAGGAACGCGTCAGCGAAGCGTAACGGGCCTCGTTCATCAGGAACTCCTGATAACCGCCCGCGGGCTCCTTGGAATCGAGCGAGAACTTCTTGCCGGCAGCAGCCTCGGGGTTGAAGCGGAAGAGGTTCCAGTAACCGCACTCGACAGCCTTCTTCATCTCGGCTTGGCAGTTCTGCATGCCGCCCTTCTTGATGGAGTGCATCTCGCAGGGGCTGTAGCCGATGATGAGGGACGGGCCGTCGTAGGCCTCGGCCTCGTGAATGGCCTTGAGGGTCTGAGCCGGGTTGGCGCCCATGGCAACCTGTGCCACGTAGACGTAGCCGTAGCTCATGGCGATCTCGGCCAGAGACTTCTTCTTGGTCACCTTACCGGCAGCGGCGAACTGAGCGACCTGGCCCAGGTTCGAGGCCTTGGAGGCCTGACCGCCGGTGTTGGAGTAGACCTCGGTGTCGAAGACGAAGACGTTGACGTTGTGGCCGGAAGCCAGGACGTGGTCCAGGCCACCGAAGCCGATGTCGTAGGCCCAGCCGTCGCCGCCGAAGATCCAGAAGGACTTCTTGGTGAGGTAAGCCTTGTCGGCGAGGATTGCCTTGGAAGCGTCGCAGCCGCACTTCTCGAGCTCGGCAACGTAGGCAGCGGCAGCGGTCTTGGAGGCCTCGGCGTCGTTGACGGAGTCGATCCAAGCCTGACCGGCGGCCTTGAGCTCATCGGACGGACCATCGGCAGCGATGATGTCCTGGGTAGCGGCGATCAGCTTGTGCTGAACGGCCTCATAGCCAACGGCCATGCCCAGACCGTGCTCGGCATTGTCCTCGAACAGGGAGTTGTTCCACGCCGGGCCGTGACCGTCCTTGTCCTTGCAGTAAGGAGCGGTGGCAGCGGGGTTGCCCCAAATGGAGGAGCAGCCGGTGGCGTTGGAGATGAACATGCGGTCGCCGGCGACCTGGGTCACCAGACGTGCATAGGCGGTCTCGGCGCAGCCGGCGCAGGAGCCAGAGAACTCCAGGTAGGGCTGCTTAAACTGGCTGCCCTTGACGTTGGCCGCGATGAGTTCCTTCTTCTCGGAGACGTTCTCGACCATGTAGTCCCAAACGGGCTGCTGGTCCATCTCCTGCTCGGTGGGAACCATCTCGAGGGCGCCCTTGGGGCAGACCTTGACGCAGTTGGTGCAGCCCATGCAGTCGAGCGGGGACACGGCCATGGTGAACTTCATGCCCTTGGCCTTGGGGCCCATAGCGTCGAGCGTGCGGGTAGCCTCGGGCGCGGCGGCAGCCTCGTCCTCGGTCATCGCGAACGGACGGATGGTGGCATGCGGGCACACATAGGCGCACTGGTTGCACTGAATGCACTTGGTCTCGTCCCAGTGGGGAACGACCACGGCGACGCCGCGCTTCTCGTATGCGGAGGCGCCCAGCTCAAACTGGCCGTCGGCACAATCGACGAAGGCGGAAACAGGCAGGCTGTCGCCATCCATGCGATCGATGGGCTCGAGCAGGTTCTTGACCTGCTGGGCGATGGCAGACTTGGTCTCCTCGGAGAGCTCGATGGGGGCAGCATCCTCGGCAGTTGCCCAGTCGGCCGGAACCTCGAACTTACGGAAGGCGGTAGCGCCGGCATCGATAGCCTTGTGGTTGGCGTCGACGATGGCCTGGCCCTTCTTCATGTAGGACTTGGTAGCCGCGTCCTTCATGTACTGCAGGGCGTCCTCGGCGGGCAGGACCTTGGCCAGCGCGAAGAAGGCGGACTGGAGCACCGTGTTGGTGCGCTTGCCCATGCCGACCTTGGCGGCCAGGTCGATAGCGTCGATCAGGTAGACGTTGACGTTGTTGTTCGCAATGTAGCGCTTGGCCACAGCGGGCATGTGCTCGGCGAACTCCTCGTCGCTCCACTGGCAGTTGACCAGGAAGGTACCGCCCGGCTTGACGTCGCGGACCATCTTGAAGCCCTTGACGATATAGCTGGGGTTGTGGCAAGCGACAAAGTCGGCCTTGGTCACGTAGTACGGCGAACGGATCGGGGAATCACCAAAGCGCAGGTGCGAGACGGTGACGCCGCCGGTCTTCTTGGAGTCGTACTGGAAGTAGGCCTGGACGTACTTGTCGGTGTGGTCGCCGATGATCTTGATCGAGTTCTTGTTGGCGCCGACGGTACCGTCGCCACCCAGACCCCAGAACTTGCACTCGATGGTGCCGGGGGCTGCGGTGTTGGGCGCATCCTCGGCCTCGGGCAGGCTCAGGTTGGTCACGTCATCGACGATGCCGATGGTGAACTCGCGCTTGGGCTCGTCCTTCTTGAGCTCCTCGAAGACAGCGAACGCGGACGCGGGAGGCGTATCCTTGCTGCCCAGGCCGTAACGGCCGCCGACGACCTTGATGCCCGTCTTGCCGGCCTCGTAGAGAGCAGAAACGACGTCCTGGTAGAGCGGCTCGCCGATGGAACCCGGCTCCTTGGTGCGGTCCATGACGGCAATCTTCTGGACGGTCTCGGGGAGAACGTCGACAAAGTGCTTGATGGAGAACGGACGGAACAGGCGAACCTTGACCAGGCCGACCTTCTCGCCGTGAGCGTTGAGGTAGTCGATGACTTCCTCGAGCACGTCGCAGAAGGAGCCCATGCACACGACGACGCGGTCGGCATCGGGAGCGCCGTAGTAGTTGAACAGGCCGTAATCGGTGCCGAGCTTCTCGTTGATCTTCTTCATGTAGCCCTCGACGACGGCGGGAAGCTCGTCGTAGACCTTGTTGCAGGCCTCACGGTTCTGGAAGAAGATATCGCCGTTCTCGTGGCTGCCGCGGGTGTGCGGGTGCTCAGGGTTGAGCGCGTGGTCGCGGAAAGCCTGGACGGCGTCCATGTCGCACATCTCGGCCAGATCCTTGTAGTCCCACATGGCGACCTTCTGGATCTCGTGGCTGGTGCGGAAGCCGTCGAAGAAGTTAAGGAACGGGGTCTTACCCTCGATGGCGGCAAGGTGAGCCACCGGCGAGAGGTCCATGACCTCCTGGACGTTGCCCTCGGCGAGCATGGCGAAACCGGTCTGGCGGCAGGCCATGACGTCGGAGTGATCGCCAAAGATGTTCAGGGCGTGGGAAGCGACGCAACGCGCGGAGACGTGGAAGACGCCCGGGAGCTGCTCGCCCGCGATCTTGTACATGTTCGGGATCATCAGGAGCAGACCCTGAGAAGCCGTGTAGGTGGTGGTCAGAGCACCGGCGCCCAGCGAACCGTGAACGGTACCGGCTGCACCTGCCTCGGACTCCATCTCGACGACCTTGACCGGGGTGCCGAAGATATTCTTGCGACCCTGGGCCGCCCACTGGTCGACATGGTCGGCCATCGGGCTGGACGGCGTAATGGGATAGATTCCCGCTACCTCGGTGTACGCATACGAAACATATGCGGCCGCCTCGTTGCCGTCCATAGACTTAAACTTACGCGCCATATACCCCTCTCCTCTCATATAGGTATACAGGCCCCGGCGATCGCCGGGATGTTGGCGTGATGGGATTTTCGCTGTTGCTTCCAATCATCTGGCAGGCAGGCTCAGCAGCAGGTACATGGCGTGGAGAGAAGGCATGCCGAGGCGAGGAGGGCTGCACGCGCTCCACAAGCCCAGCTACCCGTCTTGCACATGACCGAGCGCCGCAAAGGCCGCATGCCGGATGCTCCCGGGCACGCCCCGGCGATGGGAAGCGCCCGCAACGGAAATCCGCATGCGGGTTTATTGTACCCCGCCGTCAAGTGTAATTTCGGCAAATATAGGCGGGCGGTAAAGGTTTACCTTGGGTGACCATCAAGGGCAAAATTGATCCTTCCGTCACCGAGGGACCAAATGGCAGCTGCGGTGAAATAGGAACTGTTTTTGCCGGCCGTAGCCTTAAACAGCCCCTATTTCACCGCAACTTATTTAGGAGATGAGTCAGAGGGCGCCGAGGAGGATGGCGTAGGTTGTGGATTCTCCGAGCTTGAGCTCGTCACCGGGGTTGAGCTGGGCGGAGCGGCCGGGCTCGACCTGGGTGCAGACGTTCGTCGCGTCGTTTACCACCACGGTTCCGTTGGTGGACGACAGGTCCTCAACGTACCAGACATTTTGGTCATCGCACCACACGTGGGCATGGCGAGCCGAAACGTCATCGCCCACATCGGTGATGCCGCCCTCCCCCGTTGCCAGCGCGCCGATCTCGACGCCTTCCTCACTCGGCTGAATCCAGCGCGGGACGCTCACCGCGTAGCCGTTTTGCACGCGCAGCAGTCCCAGCGGATGCGCCGGCGCGACCTCGTGCTCGCCCGACTTGGAACCAAGGCGGGCGTGAGAGCAAACGGCATAGGGAACGAATCTTGCGGATGTACTCCTCGACGTCAGGCAGGTAAGCCCCACGAAGTCACCGGGGAGGCCCAAGCGGCCCGGCACCACTTCCAGATTCTGACCAGGGCGAGTCGTTCGCCGGTGGCTGAAGGCTCGCTCCCACCCAAAAGGGGAGATTCGCGTTGTTCCCCAATCGCTCTCGCATCTTTCATTTTGCTCGAGGTGGGCTATAAAAACTTTCCTGGTGAAAGGCGGCGATTGGTTTCCTTTCTTTCTAGAGGAGCGCGCCTGTAATCTGTTTTCATCCTAAATCAAGTTGAGATCGGACCTTCCAGAGGCAAGTCGACTCAAACTGCGAGGCTCCATGTTGGAATAAAGAGCGCTGTCGAAGTGCCAACAACACAAAGCTTGCCAGTCTCAAATAGAACCTTTTGGGAGTCCGATTGGGCCGCACACCGAATCCCCGCTGGTGGTTTTTTATAGCTGCGTAACAATAAACAAGGTTAGTGCCAGTCCAGCATGAAATTGAGGAACGTATGCATTTTTTCTCAGTAAGTGATCGTCGTTACTGCTTCGATGAGGTCACTCGCAATTGCTTTCAGGTTGACCAAGCATCAGAAGATGCGCTTCGCATATTTGAAGCATCGGGAAGAACGGTCAACTCGAAGTTGCTAACAAAGTCACTTGCTGCGAAAGGCTACGACCAAACGACCATAGCAGAACTTGAAGACGACATTGATGAGTATCAACGATTGTCTGAGCGGACTTTCTTAACAAAAGACACGCCTCGAAAACTTAGATCCATCGAACTCCACGTTTCACATGCATGCAACCTTGGTTGTAGTTACTGTTTTGCCGGTAAAGGAGATTATGGAACGTCTCCTCTGCTGATGACAGACGAGATAGCCTTCAAGGCGGTCGACTACCTCGTCGCAAGTTCATCGGAAAACGAAACGCTTGCAATCGTCTTTTTTGGTGGGGAACCCATGATTAACGAGCCGCTGATATGGAAAACGGTCGACTATTCAAAAAGAATATACCCCAATAGAAACTTTACCTATTCTATTACGACCAACGGAACGCTTTTGAATGACACTGCTGTGAATTCTTTCAAGGAGCACGGGTTTTCTGTTCTGATTAGTCTCGATGGTACAGGATGCAAGCACGATGCATCGCGCCCGTACAAGACGGGAGGCGGCTCTTTCTCCGATATCGACAAAAACGTTCGTCGTTTTTCCGAGTCGTTCCCCTTCGGCGCAAGAGCGACCTTAACAAATAATAACTGTAACCTTGTTGAAGACTATCTTCAGTTTAAAGAGATGGGCTTCAGAAGGATTTACTTCTCGCCCGTGAGCTCATTCGATGAGAATATCAAACTCGACGAACACTCATTAAACAAAATCAGGGCGGGCCTAATAGATTTGGCGGATCAATATCTCAAACAGATTGATCAAGGGGAAAAGCCCTTGTTTAGAACATTGAAAACTGCAGTTGATTTGATTATGAGCAACAGGATCGCCTTTGTCGGATGCGGGGCTGGCAGGCGTTTTATTTCCGTGACTCCCGAAGGGGACGTATACCCCTGTCACAGGTTTGTCGGGATGATGCGATTCAAAATGGGCAACATCGTCACCGGAATTGACGAAACTAGGTATATTGAAAACTGGAGTCAGGGTGTCGAAAAAAGAATTGACTGTACGGACTGTTGGGCTCGGTCTTTCTGTGGTGGGGGCTGTAGCTGGGAGGCTGCAGACGAGCACGGCTACTTGCCCAAGAGTCTACACCCTGCATCATGTGAATATAGAAAAATGTGCTACGAGATGGCTTTTGACCTTATTTCCCGCCACTCATCTTCGCAGGAGAAAAATCAACGAGAAGCTACTGTATCGGAATAAGCGGTTCAGCGCATTGCTGTCACCATTGTGGAGGTGTTCGTTCTTCTGATTACCGTCTGCGAAGCTTATTGCTACGTTCGCCGAAACCATTCTAGAAATATGGTGAACTAGACATCTTGGTTTGTTATACACAATATTGAGGTTTTTCTGCACTCAAAGGGAGGTAGTCGTGAAGCATATTCATCCGATTAATCCAGGAAGTGGCGACGAGGCAGGCGTGAAGCCGATGTCTTTTGACTGCCTCTTGGGCATTACTGACATCTGTACTGTTTATGATAAAGCAGATGGCTGTGGTGCATACGATTACTGCGACTATGACATGGATGGCGGCAGCATCTGCGTTGTAGATCACTGTGGCATTGATCAAACGTAGTCTCTAATTGGATTAAGGTGAGGAGCTGTTATGAAGCATATCCATCCTGTTGGTTCAAATGAACATACTCCCGTTGAGCCTTGTTGTCTTGGAGTTGATATATGCAATTTTTACGACATCGCCGAGTGCCCTGTTGCGGATTGGTGCTATGTCGATAAAGAATCAAGCTGTGTTTTGCCAGCAGATTGGTGCGATCCAGTTGACGAGTAGTTTTTGTGTCTAGGAACTATTTGGTCCAATTCAAAATAAGATGGGGACAAATACCAAAATCTCGTGTCTGGGAGGAGTTATGCCATTATTGCAAGGTCTCGTTGGATTAACCTTTGTACTTGCTTTATATCTGGCACCTTTTTTATTGTTATTCTTCATTATCCGATTCTTTCTTCGGAAAAAATAGGAGTATCACGCAAACATTAGCGTAGCTTTCTTCCAATATGAGCCGAGCATTGGCAAGTGGAATAAGAAGCCCGACCGTTCGTCACATGAAAGTGATCGGACGGGCCTCTCAATTTAACCCGGGCCGCCACCCATAGCGGCTTTCCGGGCGTATTTTCGGTGCAAAGCAATCGTCAGTTTAATCCTATGCGTCGATACCGCATTTCATTTGTTCGGCTCGTATTCTACGGCCTTGTAACCCTCGCACTCTCCGGCAAACGGATTGAACACGAAGGCAGAGATGATGTGTGCGTGGACATCGAGGCTGCTGTAGGCAACATACTG
>CAJMLP010000042.1:0-11705 GCA_905214215.1 uncultured bacterium
CACACTCCACAGGAATTCTAAGGGGCCTGCCCCTTAGCACACGGACTTTGGAACAAAGTCTAGTGTGTTACGCCTTGCCAGAGGTGTACAGGCTCCCGGTATGCACGTACGAAGCAATTGCCATCAATGCGCCATATAAGTGGCGATCAAGTTCGCATAAAGCGACCTTGATCCCGCAAAACAAAAGGCAGGATACCATCACTACGATGATACCCTGCCTCTGTTCGTTCCTGTTTACCGTTCCGAGTAGTCCTTCCGCAGAATTTCCGATAAACAAAAAACGTACCCGAACCCTTTCTCGTAAAGAATCGGGTTCGAGTACGAACTGAATGCTGGAGCAATAAAAAACCACCAGAAAGGTGCCTGTCCCTTTTGTGGTGGTTTTGGGCCAGTCCTAGAGCGTGTGGCCGTAGGCGTTGGCAGTCTTGATGGCGGCGGCGAACTTTTCGTCGGTGAAGGGCTCGGGGTTTCCCTGCTTCCACTCGTTGGTGGCGTGTGCGAACTCGCACAGGGCAGGGATATCGGCCTCGGAAAGGCCGACCTGCTCAAGCGTCACGGGCAGCCCCATCTGCTTGTTAAAGGCGGCGTAGCGCTCAAGGTTCTCGGTATCGCCCGTATAGGCAAACAGCACGAGCACGCCCAGGCTCACGACCTCGCCGTGCAGGTAGGAGCCCTCGCGCGGGATGCTGCACGTGGCGTTGTAGAACGCATGCGCCACGCTCGAGTTGTAGTAGTAATCGTTTTGGTTGGTCAGGTTCGAGACATAGCCCGTGTTGACCACGATGTCGAGCGCGATCTGCTTGACGGCCTCGCTCGACAGGTCCTGGCGCACGTCCTCTAGACCCTGCACGCCATAGGTAAACAGCGGCTCGGAGCAGGTGTGGGCGAGTGCCAGGCCAAGTCCGGCGGTGTGCTCCAGGTTGCCGGCGCTCGTGGCGTACTCGACCTCGGGCTGCTTGGACAGGGCATCGCCCACGCCCGCCCAGAAGTACTCCGCCGGAGCTTCGGCGATGATCTTGGGGTTGATGAAGATGTGCGCGGGGCGGTTTGGGTACGAATAGCCCTCGAGCGAGCCGTCGTCGTTGTAGACAACGGCAATGGCGGTCGCGGCCGAGCAGTTGGAGCAGATCGTCGGTACCGTAAAGACGATCTTCTTGAGCTCGATGGCCGCTGTCTTGACGGTGTCGAGCGCCTTGCCGCCGCCGCATGCGATAAGAACGTCGGCTTCTTGGCAGGCAGGGGAGTTCACAACCTTGGCGATATTGGCACGCGTGCTGTTGGTGCCGTAGACGCGCGTCTCCAGAATCTCGACGTCGGTGCCCTCCAGCGCCGCTTCGATACCGGGAAGCGCCGCTGCCAGTGCTCGTTTACCACCGATAATCGCGACCTTGGTCGCTCCGTACTCGTCCAGTGCGCCGGGCAGCTCGTCAAAGCAGTCCTCGCCGACGGTGTAGTCGCTCATTCCAATCGTGCGCATAGCAGCCTTCTTTCGTTAGATAAAGTGCTTTCAGGTATTTTGCTCCAAGTGAGTGCTTGCGATCGCGAGAAGTTTCTAAAGTATGAAACCGATGTTGAGGGTTTTTCGCCGGCGTTGACCGTGTTACCATACAGCGCATAAGCGTTGATGGGGACGAGTAGTCGGCCGTCCGCATGCCACAGAGAGCGGGGAGCGCTGAGAACCCGTGCATGCGACCGATGAAAATCACCCCGGAGCTGCGGTCCCAACGGACGTGCCGCGCAGGTTCGTCTTAGTAGACATCGCCGAGATGGTCGTCGATACAGACCAGCCGAGTAACGGATGCGAGCGCGCGAATACGCGGGCGAGGGCATCTAAGCTGGGTGGTTAAGCGAAGAGCTTTTGCGGGCGTGCAGCCCGTTTGTGGCGCTTCGTCCCAGCTTGTAGGGACGGGCGCTTTTTTGGTGCCCAGAGGGCGTGCGCGCCCATGACAAGAAAGGGGTACCGTGGCAAACGAGTACAAGCAGACGATGAATCTGCCTAAAACCGGATTTCCCATGCGTGCCGGTCTTTCCAAGTCCGAGCCCAAGCGACTCAAGGACTGGCAGGACAACAAGGTCTACGAGCAGGTTCTGAAGAAGAACGAGGGTCACAAGAAGTTCGTGCTGCACGACGGTCCTCCGTACGCCAACGGCCCGATCCACATCGGCCATGCCATGAACAAGATCTCCAAGGACATGATCAACCGTTACTGGATGATGCAGGGCTATGAGGTTCCCTATGTTCCCGGT
Source organism: uncultured bacterium (assembly GCA_905214215.1). Lineage (GTDB taxonomy): Bacteria > Actinomycetota > Coriobacteriia > Coriobacteriales > Coriobacteriaceae > Collinsella. The sequence continues at coordinate 2,248 of CAJMLP010000042.1, forward strand.
TGGGACTGCCACGGTCAGCCGATTGAGCACAAGGTCGAGGAGAAGCTCGGCACCGAGAAGTTCAACCAGACCTCCACGGCCAAGATCCGTGAGCTCTGCAACAAGTTCGCTGTCGAGAACATCGAGCTGCAGAAGGCCGGCTTCCGTCGTCTGGGCGTGCTCGGCGACTGGGACAACCCCTATTTGACGCTCTATCACCAGCATGACGCCGCCGACATCGAGGTCTTTAAGGCCATGTTCGATAAGGGCATGATCTATCGCGGCCACAAACCGGTTCACTGGTGCAAGCACTGCCACACCGCGCTGGCCGAGGCCGAGATTGAGTACTCCGACGAGACGAGCCCGTCCATCTTCGTGCGCTTTGAGATGACTTCCAAGCCCGCCGGCCTCGAGGACTTCGACGGCCCGGTCGACTTTATCATCTGGACGACCACGCCGTGGACCATCCCGTCCGACCAGGCCGTTTCCCTCAAGCCCGGTGCCGCCTACGTCGCCGTTGAACACGAGGGCCGTGCCGAGGTCATGCTCGAAGACCTGGCTCCCAAGTGCTGCGAGGAGTTTGGCTGGGAGTATACCCCGGTCATGGTCGACGGCAAGCCCTACGTGGTTCCTGCCGAGACCTTCCACCACATCCACTACAAGCAGCCGATCTTTGACGGCGTTGAGGGCGTGGCGCTGCTGGCCGATTACGTCGGTGTCGATGACGGTACCGGTATCGTCCACAACTCGCCTGGCCACGGCGTCGACGACTACTTCGCCTGCCTCAAGGAGGGCATCACCGACATCTGCATGCCGGTCGATGACGACGGCAAGTTCTACACCGGCGAGGAGTTTGGCACCGGCGGCCCCTTTAGCGGCATGGATACCGATGAGGCCAACCCGCACATCATCGAGTTCCTGCGCGAGCGCGGCACCCTGGTCCTCGAGAAGAAGATCACGCACAGCTATCCGCACTGCTGGCGCTGCAAGCACCCGGTGCTCTTCCGTGCTACCGACCAGTGGTTCGTCTCGATGGACAAGACCGGTTTGCGCGAGCAGGCTGGCAAGGAGGTCCGTGAGAACGTCAAGTGGTATCCGGCTCACGCCGCCAACCGCATCGGCGCCATGGTCGAGCAGCGTCCCGACTGGTGCATCAGCCGTCAGCGCAACTGGGGCGTGCCTATCCCCAGTTACACATGCGCCGACTGCGGCGAGAAGGTCATGAACGACGCCACGCTCGACGCCGTCATCAAGCTCTTCCACGAGAAGGGCTCCGACGCCTGGTTCACTGACGCTCCCGAGAGCTACCTGGGCGAGGCCTGCGTCTGCCCCAAGTGCGGCGGCCATCACCTCAAGGCCGATAAGGACATCCTCGACGTGTGGTGGGACTCCGGCGTCTCCTGGAAGGCCGTCTGCGAGTATCGCCCCGAGCTGGAGTATCCGGCGGACGTGTACCTCGAGGGCTCCGACCAGCACCGCGGTTGGTTCCAGAGCTCGCTGCTCACCTCGGTGGGCGCCAACGGCCACGCTCCGTACAAGGCGGTCGTCTCGCAGGGCTTCACGCTCGACGGCCAGGGCCGCAAGATGTCCAAGTCGCTCGGTAACGTCATCGACCCCAATAAGGTCTGTGACGAGATGGGCGCCGACATCATCCGTCTGTGGGTCGCCTCGGTCGATACCAGCTCCGACGTCTCCATCGATCACGAGATTCTCGCCCGTACGTCCGATGCCTATCGTCGTTTCCGCAACACGCTGCGCTTCCTGCTCTCCGAGCTCGAGGGCCAGTTTGAGCCCGAGACCGACGGCGTCGCTTTTGCCGACCTGCTGCCGCTCGACAAGCTCATGGTTGCCCGTCTGACCCAGGTCCAGGCCGAGGTCGACGACGCTTACTCTTGCTACGAGTTCCCGCGCGCTTACCGTGCGCTTTACGACTTCGTGGTTACCGAGCTTTCCAACGTGTACCTCGACGCCCTGAAGGATCGTCTGTACTGCGACAAGCCCGGTTCGCTCGAGCGCCGCAGCGCCCAGACCGTGCTTGCCGAGCTCTTCTCGATGCTCATGCGCGACCTGCAGCCGATCCTGTCCTACACGGTCGACGAGGCCATGGCCTATGCACCCGCCGGCTGCGTCGATCACCAGAAGTACGCCGCGCTGCTCGATTGGTATAAGTCGCCCATTACGGTCGACGAGGCCAATGAGTTTGAGGGCGTGCTTGAGGCTTCGCTCGAGCTCCGTAGCGCCGTGACCAAGGCCCTTGAGGATGCCCGCTCCGCCGGCACCTTCACTAAGAGCCAACAGGTCCGCGTCAAGGCGGTCGTTCCCGCCGAGATGTATGCGCTGCTGACCGGCGACAAGGCCGTTGACCTGGCCGAGTTCTACATCGTCTCCGCTGTTGAACTGACCCAGGGCGAGGAGCTCTCCGTTGCCATCGAGGCTGCCGAGGGCGAGTGCTGCGACCGTTGCTGGAACTACCGCACCACCGTCGGCGAGTACAACGGCCACGCACATATCTGCGAGAGGTGTGCGAATGCCCTTTAAGGCACGGTAACTCGGCATTTTAGTTATAGGGAGTATTTGGGCGCCCTCGCCCCTTTTGCTCCGCTGAATAAAAGCGGCATTCTGTTTTTCGGAATGCCGCTTTCTTTTTATGCTGGTTATTTAGCTTGCGTTGGTGGATATGTCGTGCGTTCTGCGTGTGTCAATATAAGATGGTTAATTGCGTTAAACGTAATTCGATGTTTTTGAGGGTAGGGGATTGATTTGGGTCGTTCTGCGGATATGACGCCGCCTTTGCGTTGGCGGTTGGGTGTTGCTGGTAGCGTGGCGTTGGCCGTGCTGCTTGTTGACCAGCTGACCAAGCTTGCGGTTCGTGCCGTCGGCGATGCTCTGCATGTGACTGTTATCCCCGGTGTGATCGACTTCCTTTTCGTGCGTAACATCGGTGCTGCCTTTAGCATGGGCGAGGGACATGGCCTCGCGTTTGCCGTGCTGGCGTTTGTCGTTATCGTTGCGATCGCGGTGTACTTGCTTCGCGCGCCCCAGCTTGCTCGCTTGGAGGTTGTGGGCATGGCTATGGTCGCGGGCGGCGCCATTGGCAACGCGATCGACCGTCTGGCTTTTGGCTTCGTGACCGATTTTATTGCCACCACCTTCATCGGCTTCCCCGTCTTTAACGTGGCCGATATCAGCATTACGTTCGGCGTCGTGCTGGCGCTCATCGGTTATATGTTCTTGAGCCCTGCCGCCCGTGAGGTCGACGCGACCGCCGAGCTCAACGCCCGTGACGAGGCCCGCGCTAAGCGCAAGGCCCAGCAGCGTGGGGAGCGTGCCCGCAAGATTCGCGAAAGGAGCGAGCGCTAATGGCCGACATCCATATCCTTGTTGCCGACGATGCCGCTGGTCAGCGTCTTGACGCCTATCTGGGCGCTAATGACGGCTGCCCTACGCGCTCTGCCTGCGCGCATCTGATCGAGGGCGGTGCCGTTGCCGTCAACGGCGAGACATGCCTGTCAAAAAAGTATGCCGTGCGCTCCGGCGACCGTATTTCGGTCGATTTGCCCGAGCCGCACGATCCCACCGATGTGATTCCCGAGGCCATTCCCCTCGATATCCGCTACGAGGACGACTACCTCATCGTGCTCTCCAAGCAGCGCGGTCTGGTGTGCCATCCCGCCCATGGCCACGAGAGCGGCACCCTTGCGAACGCCTTGGTCTATCACTGTGGCATTGACCATCTGGGCACCGTGCAGGGCGAGGACCGCCCCGGCATCGTGCATCGCCTGGATCGTGACACCTCGGGCCTTATGCTCGCGGCAAAAGACGACGACACCCAGCGCGCGCTCCAGAATCTCATCCGCACGCGCACGCTCGACCGCCGCTACATTACGCTCGTCCACGGCCACATTGCCATGGACGAGGGCACCATTAACACCGGCATTGCCCGTTCTACGCGCGACCGTGTCAAGATGGCGGTTTCGGACGATCCTTTCGCGCGCCAGGCCATTACGACCTTTAGGGTCCTCGAGCGCTTCGATTCCACGCGTTTTGACGATGGCTATACGCTTGTCGAGTGCCACCTGTTTACGGGTCGCACGCATCAGATTCGCGTGCACATGCGCCATATCAACCACGCCTGCGTGGGCGATCCGCTCTACGGTAAGTGCGATGCGCGTGCCGACCAGGGTTTGACCAGGCAATTCCTCCATTCCTGGCGTGTGGCGTTCGATCATCCCGTGACGGGGGAGCACATTGAGTGCCGCGATGAGCTGCCGTGGGATCTCGCCGCCGTTCTGGATGACCTAGCCCCGCGCTCGCTCGGCCGCACTGCCGCCGGCGACGAAATCGTTCCGCAGCTCGGTCTGCTCGAGGCCTAACCAGTATTAGGTGGTTTCTTGAACTCGGTTAGCCTACGGTAAGATATACGGTTGTTTACGTAACGCGTTCTCGGGAGCCTGCATGCTCGCCTTTTTACAAACCAACACACCCATCGTGATCTTCAACCAGATTGTGGTTACGCTGCTCACGGTCTGCTTTCTGTACCAGGTGGTCTTCTTTGTCATTGGCGCTCTTCGTGGCGAGGTCGCGCCTCCCAAGGCCAAAAAACTCCACCGCTATGCCTTCTTCATTGCGGCGCATAACGAGGAGACCGTGATCGCCAATCTCGTACGCTCTATCAAGGATCAGGATTATCCGTCCGAGCTCATCGAGGTCTTCGTGGTCGCCGATGCTTGCACCGACAACACGGCGCAGCTCGCGCGCGAGGCCGGTGCCATTGTTTACGAGCGCAATGACCTGGCCCGCAAGGGCAAGAGCTGGGTCATGGACTTTGGTTTCGATCGCATTCTCAACGAGTATCCCGACACGTTTGAGGGCTACTTTATCTTCGATGCCGACAATGTTATCTCCCGCGATTACGTCTCCAAGATGAATGATGCCTTTGACCAGGGCTTTCATGTGGTCACGAGCTATCGTAACTCTAAGAACTTTGGTAGTTCGTGGATCTCGGCAGCTAATGCTACCTGGTATCTGCGCGAGGCCCGCTTCCTCAACAACGCGCGTAATATCTGCAAGACGTCCTGCGCTGTCTCGGGTTCGGGTTACCTTATCTCGGCGAGCGTGATCGAGGGCATGCACGGTTGGCAGTTCCATACGCTGACCGAGGATATCCAGTTCACCACGTTCTGCGCCATTCACGGCATCCGCATCGGTTATGCGCCGGCGGAGTTCTTTGACGAGCAGCCGGTGACGTTTAAGGCGTCCTGGAAACAGCGCATGCGCTGGACCAAGGGTTTCTACCAGGTCTTTTTTACCTACGGCAAGCATCTGGTCAAGTCGACGTTCCGCTATCATCGCTTTGCCGCATATGACATGTTTATGACCATCGCTCCGGGCATGCTGCTGTCCCTGATTTCCATGCTCGCCAATGCGACGTTCCTGATCGTGGGTGGCCTTTCGCATGGTTTCTTGGCAACCGAAGTCGAGATGCAGGCGTGCGCCGCTTCGCTCATTATGACGTTCGTGATGATGTACCAGACCTTCTTTATCCTGGCGCTGCTCACGACCATCTTTGAGTACAAGCACATTCATTGCGCTCAAAAGTGGCGCCTGGTGACCAACCTGTTTACCTTCCCGATCTTTATGTTCAGCTATATCCCCATCACGGTTGCCGCGCTGTTCCTGAAGGTCGACTGGGTGCCCACGCAGCACGCCGTTAACGTTACCCTCGACGAGGTCATGCAGGGCGCCAAGTAACCACGACCAGAACCACCGCAAAGGGGGTGCACCTTTGTGGTTGTTTTTGCTTTTGAGCAGCTGCTCATGGAGGTGCACGATGTTCTACATCCCATTTTGGATCTGCGTCTTTGCCGGTGCGGTGGTTGATGCCCGTGAGCGGCGGTTTCCCAATGAGCTTGCTGGCGCGTGCGCCGTGGCGGCGTTTGCGGGCGTTTGGCTCGACCTCGGTTTGAACACAACGCTTGACCACGCGGGTCTTGCCGTCATCGTGTATCTTGCCCTCGTTCTGACTGAGTCCCTCTGGCGTCGTCTTCGCCAAATCCCGGGCATCGGCATGGGAGATGCCAAGGCACTTTTCGCGCTTTGCACGCTCGACCCTCTGGGCGGCATCGTGGCATTTGCCGCCGCGCTCCTGGTCCTTGCCCTCTCCTGCCTCATCACAAAATCGCGCTCCCTGCCATTGCTCCCGTTTTTGGTGCCGATTTTTGCCATAATCGAGGTCGTGGGCTGGACATTGTAACCGATTGCGCATCCTTTTTAAGGAGCATGCCATGGCAACTAATCAAGAAACGGCCGTCATTAAGGCGCGCATGGACCGCATTCCCGCGGCGTTGTCGCCCGAGCTGGTCGAGCGTATCGCCGCCGACCGCGCCTCGGGTGTCGTTAATCCTTATCGATGCTGCGACGACCAGGTCATTCGTCGTATAGATCGCGCTGCCGACAAAGGCACGCTTATGCGTCCGGCGTTTATGCGCGATACCGAAAAGATTCTTCATCTTCCTGCGTACACGCGTTATGCCGGCAAAACGCAGGTCTTTAGCTTTCGCAGTAACGACGACCTGTCGCGGCGCGGCCTTCATGTGCAGCTCGTCTCGCGCATTGCCCGCGATATCGGCCGTGCCCTGGGCCTCAACTGCGATTTGATCGAGGCGATTGGCCTGGGCCACGATTTGGGCCACACGCCCTTTGGCCATGCCGGCGAGCGTTTCCTCAACGATATCTATCACGAGCGTACGGGTCGTTATTTTTTCCATAACGTGCAGTCCGTCCGCGTGCTCGACGCGCTGTACGGCCGCAACGTGTCGCTCCAGACGCTCGACGGCGTGCTATGCCATAACGGCGAGTACGAGCAGCGCGTGTTTGAATTGTCGGATATGGGCTCCTTTGACCAGTTCGATCAGGCGGTCGAGGACTGCATCGCCACGGGTTATGGCGCCATTGGGCACCTGCGTCCCATGACGCTCGAGGGCTGCGTCGTTCGCATCTCGGATATTCTTGCCTACGTCGGTCGTGACCGTCAGGATGCGATCGCGGCGGGTCTGCTTTCGCCCGACGCTTTTGACGATGGTCGGGGCGGCGCCTATAACAGCTGGATCCTCACGCACGCTTCCATCGATATCGTTGAGCATAGCTATGGTAAGCCGCGCATCGAGATGAGCGAGGACCTGTTTGAGGAAATTCGCCGAGCCAAGCGCGAGAACTACGAGAAGATCTATAGCAAGGGCGGTATCGAAGGCGATTCCGAGGAGGAGCTGCGTGAGGCGTTCGAAAAGCTCTACGACCGTTGCCTGCGGGATCTAAACAGTGGCGACGAGTCCTCTTATATCTTTAAGCACCATATTTCGCGCATTGAGCAGCAGCTTTCCTACTACGATCGTACCTATGCCTGGCAGGACGACAAGGATCAAGCCGTGGTGGATTACATCGCGAGCATGACGGACGGTTATTTCTGCGAGCTGACGAGCAAGCTGTTCCCGGGTCTAAAGTTTCCGCATCGTACCTATATTAACGAACGGTAGTTCGTATTTATTCGGTATACTGTTTGTGGAAAACGTTTTTGATTGATGCACGGGATGGCTATGGACGACCTTTTTTCTGCTTCGACGCGCGAGCGTTCCTTTCAGAATGCGCCGCTTGCGGTGCGCATGCGCCCCAATTCGCTCGACGAGTATGTGGGCCAGCAAAAGGCCGTCGGTAAGGGCTCATGGTTGCGTGCCGCGATCGAGCACGACGTGCTTTCGAGCGTGATTCTGTACGGGCCGGCCGGTACGGGTAAGACGACGCTGGCCCACATTATCGCCAACCATACCAAGAGCGAGTTTGTCGAGGTCAGCGCCGTGACGGGCACCGTAAAGGACTTGCGCCGCGTGATTGACGAGGCCAAGACGCGCCTGAATACGTACGACCGCCGCACCATTCTATTCATCGATGAGATTCACCGCTTCTCTAAGTCGCAGCAGGATGCCCTGCTGCATGCAGTTGAGAACCGTACCGTCATTATGATTGGCGCTACGACGGAGAACCCGTACTTCGAGGTCAATTCGGCACTGTTGTCGCGCGGACGCGTGGTGGAGCTTGAACATCTGAAGGATGAGGATATCGCCACGCTTATTGAGCGTGCGCTCGAGGCACCACAGGGCTTGAACGGAAAGTTTTCTGCCGATGATGATACGGTCAAGACCATCTGCACGCTGGCCGCGGGTGATGCGCGCTCTGCCCTGACGACGCTCGAGCTGGCGAGCGAGATTGCCGTCACGCGTCCCGATACCGAAGGGACGCCAGCGCCGGCGGCGGGGGAGCGTTATCCCATCACCGTCGATGACGTGAAGATTGCCAACCCGCGCCGCGGTTTTTCGTATGACAAAAACGGCGACATGCACTATGACATTATCAGTGCGTTCATCAAGTCCATGCGCGGCAGCGACCCCGATGCCACGATCTATTGGCTCGCGCGCATGATTGACGCGGGGGAGGATCCTAAGTTTATCGCCCGTCGCATTATGATTCAGGCTTCTGAGGATGTTGGCAATGCCGATCCGCAGGCACTTTTGGTGGCACATGCCGCGTTTAAGTCTGCCGAGGTCATTGGCTATCCCGAGTGCCGCATTAACCTGGCTCAGGCTGCACTCTATGTGTGCTTGGCGCCTAAATCCAACGCGTGCGAGGCTTCGATCGATGCGGCGCTGGCCGATATCCACTCTAGTGGGCTTCGCGAGGTGCCGAGTTATCTACGCGATCGCCATCGCCCGGGCAGCGATGAATACGGTGTGTATAAGTATCCGCACGATTATCCCGAAGGCTGGGTCGACCAGCGCTATTTGCCCGAAGGCTTAGAACGCGGTGCATTTTGGCAGTCTGCCGGCCGCGGTTGGGAAGAATGGCGCGTAGAGCAAAGCGAACGCGACCGCAGCGGGAATGCACCGAAGTAGCTGCTGATAATTTTGTCCCACGTTGCTGCTCTTGGCATGTTCGGTCCCCTTTGGGGTACCATGGAAAGCGTTTGTATTTCGATTCCTTTGGGAGGCTTGTATGAGTCCCATTCAAATCGCCTTGCTGCTGCTTGCCGTTGCCGGCGTGTGGGCTATCGTTGAGCTTGCGCTCACCCTGCGCAAAACCCGCACCGTTGTCGACTCGCTCGACAAGACGGTAACCGACCTCAACAATACGATTGCCGAGGCGCAGCCCGTGGTGGCAAAGCTTGATGGCGCCGTTGACGAGCTTACGCCGGCACTTGCCCAGATGGAGCCGCTCCTCAAGTCGAGCAAGACTGCCGTTGATGCTCTGACGTCTAACCTCGTTGAGGTTGAGGCGGTCGTTCGCGACATTTCCGAGGTCACGGGCAGCGTGGCCGAGGCCAGCAATGCCGTATCGAGCGTGACTGATTCTGCTGCTGGCGCCGTGCAGAAGCTCTTCAATAAGGTGAAGGCTCCTGCAGCCGACGCCGATCGCAAGCTCGCCGCTGCCGC
>CAJMLP010000043.1:0-10545 GCA_905214215.1 uncultured bacterium
AGGGCACCAACTCGTACTACCTGCCGCACAACTACATTGCCAACACCGTCGCCTATGTGGGCACACACGACAACGAGACGGCGCGCGGTTGGTTTGAGGGAACGGCCACCCCGCGTCAGCGCGAGCAGGCGGCCCTGTACACCCACCAGCAGGCAGGCGAGCCCATGGCCGATGCACTCAACCGCGCCATCGCCGCCAGCGTAAGCGATACCTGCATCTACACCATGCAGGACCTGCTCAACCTGGGCAACGAGGCGCGCATCAACACTCCCGCCACCATGGGCGGCAACTGGACCTGGCGCATGCTCGATGGCGCCATCACCCGCGAGCTCGAGCACAAGCTCACCGGCTGGACCGAGACCTACTTCCGCATCCCGTCGGAAGACGAAATTGAGCTTCCCCAATAGGAGCCACCGCGCCCGACCCCACCCCATCGTGCGGACGCGTCCGTTTTCCCCGCGCGAGGCCACTCCAATCCCTCGCGCGGGCTTCTTTTGAATTTCTGACATGTAATCAACCCATCACAGGAGGAAACATGCCCCGTATCAATCTTGCGGATCTTGCCGAGCAGTCCTTTGGCACCTCGCTCGAGCAGCTCGATGACCGTCGTATTTATAAGCTGCTGGCCAAGCTCGTGCAGGAGCGCTCTGCCGCCTGTCCTCTCAACAACGGCAAGAAAAAGCTCTACTACATCTCTGCCGAGTTTTTGATCGGCAAGCTGCTCATCAACAATATGATCGACCTTGGCATCTATGACGAGGTTAAGGACCAGCTCACCGCCGCGGGCCACGACCTCAACAAGATCGAGGAGTTCGAGGTCGAACCGTCGCTCGGCAACGGCGGCCTGGGCCGTCTGGCCGCATGCTTCCTGGATTCCATCGCCACGCTGGGCTTGACCGGCGATGGCGTGGGCCTCAACTACCATTACGGCCTGTTCCGCCAGCGCTTTGTCGACAACCAGCAGAAGGCCGTCCCCGACGAGTGGCTCGGTGAGCAGGACATCCTAGTCGACGACGACCGCTCCTACACCGTCGAGTTCGGTGATTTTGCCGTTACTTCCAAGCTCGTCAACATCGATGTACCCGGTTATGGCCAGCCCACCAAGAACCGCCTACGCCTGTTCGACCTGGCAAGTGTCGACGACGGCCTGGTCCCCGGCAGCTCCATCGACTTCGACAAGACCGAGATCGCCAAGAACCTCACCTTGTTCCTCTATCCGGATGATTCCGACGAGCAGGGCCGCCTGCTTCGCATCTACCAGGAATACTTCATGGTGAGCAACGCCGCCCAGCTCCTGATCGACGAGGCCATCGAGCGCGGCAGCAACTTGCACGACCTGGCCGACTACGCCGTAGTCCAGATCAATGACACGCACCCCACCATGGTCATTCCCGAGCTCATTCGCCTGCTCACCACCGAGCACGACATCGAGTTTGACGAGGCCGTGACCATCGTACGGTCCATGGTCGCCTACACTAACCACACGATTCTTGCCGAGGCCCTCGAGAAGTGGCCGCTCGCCAGCCTGCAAAAGGTCTCCCCTGCCATCGCCGACATTATCGTCAAGCTCGATGAGATCGCCAAGGCCGAGCACGACGACCCACGCGTCGCCATCATCGACGAATACGACACCGTCCACATGGCCCACATGGACATCCACTTTGGCTTCTCCATCAACGGCGTCGCCGCGCTGCACACCAAGATCCTGGAGGATACCGAGCTTCATCCGTTCTACGAGATCTACCCCGAGAAGTTCTCCAACAAGACCAACGGCATCACCTTCCGCCGTTGGATCCATGGCGCCAACCCCGCGCTCGCCAGCCTGCTCGACGATGTGATCGGCACCGATTGGCGCAGCACCGGCGACCTGAGTAAGCTTGCCGAGTTCGTTGACGACAAAGATGTTCTTGAGCGCCTGGCCGCCACCAAGGCCGAGGCCAAGGCCATCATGCGCCAGTTCATGGCGCTCGAGCAGGGCGTGACCATTCCCTCCAACGCCATCATCGACGTCCAGGTCAAGCGCATCCACGAGTACAAGCGCCAGCAGATGCTCGCGCTCTACATCATCTGGAAGTACCTCGATATCAAGAACGGCAACAGACCTAAGCACCCCGTCACCATCATCTTTGGCGGCAAGGCGGCCCCTGCCTACACTATCGCGCAGGACATCATCCATCTGATCCTGACGCTGTCGCAGTGGATTGCAAACGACCCCGACGTGGCTCCCTACCTGCAGGTTGTCATGATCGAGAACTACAACGTCACCGCCGCCGAGCGCGTGATCCCCGCCGCTGACATCTCCGAGCAGATCAGCCTGGCCTCCAAGGAGGCGAGCGGCACCTCCAACATGAAGTTCATGCTCAACGGCGCCCTAACCCTGTGCACGCTCGACGGTGCCAACGTGGAGATTGCCGAGCTCGTGGGCGACGAGAACATCTATACCTTTGGTGCCTCGTCCAAACAGGTCGAGCAGCTCTACGCCGACGGCACCTACAACGCCGGTGCGCTCTACCGCAAGCCCGGCATTAAACTGCTGGTGGACTTCATCACCAACCCGGCCTTTATGGCAACCGGCAACGCCGAGCGCCTGCAGCGCCTGCACGACGACATTAAGGGCAAGGACTGGTTTATGGCCCTGCTCGACATTGAGGAGTACATCCAGACCAAGGAGCGCGTGCTGGCCGACTACGAGGACCAGGACGCCTGGATGCGCAAGGCGCTCATCAATATCGCCAACGCCGGCACCTTCTCGTCCGACCGTACGATCTCCCAGTACAACGACGAGATCTGGCACCTGAGCTAGCTCATTCCCCTTACCCATCCTCTTGAGAAACGGAGTCGTGGCAACACGGCTCCGTTTTTTGTGCCCGCGTATTGCCCGTGGCCCGCCTCGACCAAACAATCTCGGTCTGTAACACCTAACCGGCAAAATTGGGTCTATCTGTTACAGATCAAGACAAACAGAATTATTGCAAGAAACTGTCTCAATCTGTAACAGATAACCGCTGGAATCGGGTCTACCTGTTACAGAATGAGACAGACGGGCAAGGCGGCTAAAGTAATCTCAATCTGTAACAGGTAACTGCCGAAATCAGCCTCTCGTGTTACGGATTGAGATGGAAGGACGGGCAGCTCGACGCCGTCTCGATCTGTAACATCTAGGCCCAATTTGGCCCTCTATCTGTTACAGATCAAGACAAACTGACAGATGGGCAGCCCCGGCACAAAGAAAGGCTCCCCTCTCGCCCAGTGGACGAGAGGGGAGCCTTATATGTGACCGCGGCAAAAGGATGGCAATACCGCAGTCGCCCAAAGGGAGGGCCTGGATGAACCGGGCCTAGATAAGGTTCTTGCCAGATACCTTATCGAAGAGGTGGGTCGCGTTCTTCTCGAACTTGAACCAGATGGGGTCGCCCGCCTTGAGCGCACCCTTGGCCTCAAGGTCGACAACGGGAATGATCAGGACGAACTGGCCATCGGGAGCGGTCACGTGGACATGCTCGGTCGAACCCATGAGCTCGGTCACCTCGACGGTACCCTGGAGCGCGCCCTCCTCGTCCTTGTCGGCAAGCAGAATCTGCTCGGGACGCACGCCGGCCGTGATCTCCTTCACGTCGCCGCCGTCCCAGTTGAGAGCAAGCTGAGCGCAGGTCTCGGGGGCGAGCGCCACGTTCATATCCTCGGTCTTGACGGTAAAGCCGTTGCCCGAGCGCACCAGCTGGGCATCGAAGAAGTTCATCTGCGGCACGCCGATAAAGCCGGCGACGAAGATGTTCGCGGGATGGTTGAAGACCTCCTGCGGAGTGGCGATCTGCTGGACGACGCCGTCCTTCATGACCACGATACGGTCACCGAGGGTCATGGCCTCGGTCTGGTCGTGGGTGACGTAGATGAAGGTGCCCTTGATCTCGTGGCGCAGCTTGATGAGCTCGGCACGCATCTGGTTACGCAGCTTGGCGTCCAGGTTGGACAGCGGCTCGTCCATCAGGAAGACCTTAGGATCACGCACGATGGCGCGGCCGATGGCGACGCGCTGACGCTGGCCGCCCGAAAGCGCCTTGGGCTTACGGTCGAGGTACTCGGTGATGCCCAGGATCTCGGCAGCGGAGCGAACCTTGCGGTCGATCTCGTCCTTGGGGACCTTCTTGAGCTCAAGCGTAAACGCCATGTTCTCGTACACCGTCATATTGGGGTACAGAGCATAGCTCTGGAACACCATGGCAATGTCGCGGTCCTTGGGTGCCACGTCGTTGACGCGCTTGCCGTCGATGAGCACGTCGCCCGAGGTAATGTCCTCCAGGCCGGCGACCATGCGCATCGTCGTGGACTTACCGCAGCCAGAGGGGCCAACGAGGACGATGAACTCCTGGTCGTGAACGGTGAGGTTGAAGTCCTCTACAGCGAGCACACCGTCCTCGGTAACCTTGAGGTTATGCTTCTTCTCCTCGGTCTTCTTCTTTTTGCCAAAGAAGCCCTTCTTTTTTGACTCGTTGTTGGGATACACCTTCTGAACATGTTTGAGAACGATCTCGGCCATGTCTTTACCTTTCGATACGCGGCGCCGCGCTGAGGGGAGCCGCCAAAACTTGCAAAACAGTTACGGCATCAGCCCTTGACGGCACCTGCCACAACGCCGTCAATGATGTACTTCTGGCAGAAGATGTACATGATGACGATGGGGATGACGACCATCATGATGCATGCCATCATGGGGCCGAGCTCAACGTGGCCATAGCCGCCACGGAAGTACTGGATCAAGATAGGAATGGTCTTGTACTTAGTGGAGTCGAGCGTAAGGTAGGGCAGCAGGTAGTCGTTCCAGACCCACATGGTCTCGAGGATGCCGACCGAAAGATAGGTGGGCTTCATGATGGGAAGGACGATCTTAAAGAACACCTGGACCGGGTTGCAGCCGTCGATCATGGCCGCCTCTTCGATCTCGAGCGGGATGTTCTTTACAAAGCCGGCGAACATAAAGACCGCGAGGCCCGCGCCAAAACCAAGGTAGATGAAGCAGATGTTAAACGGCGTGTTGAAGCCGATGCGGTCCGCCAGGTTGGACAGCGTAAACATGAGCATCTGGAACGGTACAACCATCGAGAACACGAACAGGTAATAGAAGAAGTTCGAGATCTTGCTGTTGACGCGCACCACGTACCAAGCGCACATGGAGCAGCACACCAGAATCAGCACGACCGACGTGACTGTGATGATGAGCGAGTACATAAACGCCGAGGCAAAGCCCTGCTCGTTAAGAGCGTGCACGTAGTTTGCGAGGCCGTTGAACGTCTCGGGCGTGAGCAGATCGAACGCCGTGGTGGTGCTGATTGCGGTCGCTTTCTTAAAGGAATTGAGCGCAATCATGAACACGGGGTAGATCCATGCGAGCGACAGGATCGTAAAGAAGATCGAGAGCGCGCGGTTAATAGCCTTATCGCGTTTCATTACTGCTGCACCTCCTTGGACCTCGTGGCCTTAAGCTGGATCATAGAAATAGCGACAACCAGGATGCAGAAGATAACTGCCTTGGCCTGACCGATGCCCTGCCATGCGATGCCAGCACGCGAATAGAACGTGTTGTAGATGTTCAGGGCGAGCATCTCGGTAGAGTGCGCCGGGGCACCACCGGTAAGGGCGAGGTTCTGGTCGAACAGCTTAAAGCCGTTGGTGATGGACAGGAACAGACAGATGGTGATCGTCGGCATCAGGTTGGGGATCTTAACCTTCCAAAACGTCTGCCATGCCGTAGCGCCATCGACCTTGGCGGCCTCGATGTAGTCAGACGGAATGGACTGCAGACCGGCGATGTAGATGATCATCATGTAGCCGACCTGTTGCCACAGGGTCAGGATGATAAGGCCCCAGAAGCCAGCGGCGGAGTTGAGGGCGATAAGCTGGGCACCCACGTTGGAGAGCAGGCAGTTGATCAGAATCTGCCAAATGTAACCCAGTACAATGCCGCCAATCAGGTTAGGCATAAAGAAAATCGTACGGAAGATGTTGGTGCCCTTGAGCGCCTTGCGAGTGAGCGCCTGCGCAATGGCCAGCGCGATCACGTTGATGAGCACCGTCGACAGGAAGGCAAACGCCACGGTAAAGAAGAACGACGTGGAGAACTGCGGATCGGACAGCGCGCGCACGTAGTTCTCGATACCGACAAAGTGCGCGTTATTGATGGTAATAAACTGGCAGAACGAGAGATAGAAACCCTGGATAAAGGGAATCACGAACCCGATCATAAACGCCAGGCACGTGGGCAGCATAAAGAGCGGCCACCAGCGCTTGAGTGCTTTGCCCATAGAAGGGTCCTTTCAATATGCAGGGGGCGGGCAAACCTACGTCTGCCCGCCCCCTGTCGCTAATCAGATAGCTTGGGCAGCAACTGCTTACTCGGAAGCAGCCTTCTCGGTCTTCCAGCCATCGACGAAGGCGTTCTTGACGCCGTCCCACTTGGTGTTGTCGGCAGCATAAGCGATGAGAGCCTGCTTGAGGTTCTTCTTCCACTCCTCGGAGGGGATGTAAACGAAGTCCCAAGCGACGGTCTTCTTGCCGTCCTTGGCCATAGCAACGGCCTGCTGAGAGAAGACGTTGGTGGTCTCCTTAGCGCTCTTGAACGGGGCGGTCAGACCCATCTTGTCAGCGATGATGCTGGTGGCGGTGTCAGAAGTGACGCACCAATACATGAAGTCCTCGGTGGCCTTCTGGGCATCCTCGGAAGCCTGGGAGCTGACGCACCAGTAGTTCTCGCCGCCGGAGCACAGGCCCTGGTTCTCCTCGCCGTCGACGCCGATGTAGATCGGCAGCATGCCGAGCTGGTCGTCGGTCATACCGGCCTTGGTGAGGTCGGCGTAGGCCCAAGAGCCGTTCTGGTAGAAGACGGCCTTGCCGGTTGCGAACTCGTTGGTGGCGTCGTCACCGGTCTTGGAGGCGAGCTGCGAAGGATCGCAGGTGGAGTCGGTGATGTACAGGTCGAAGATCTGCTTAAAGTTGTCGAGATACTCGCCCTTGATCTCGTCGTCCTCCTGGTTGTGCTCCTTCTCGAACTCGTAGTAGAGCGGGAGGTTGGCGAGGTGGGTGGTGTAGCGCCAGCTGGAGGAGTCATCCATGCCGGCGGAAGTGAAGGCACCGTCAACGCCGAGCTCGTCCTTGCGGGCCTGGATGTCATCGGCGCAAGCCTTCAGCTTGTCGAAGGAGTTGATGTCCTCGGCCTTGTAGCCGGCCTTCTTGAGGAGCTCCTTGTTGTAGATGATGCCGTAGCTCTCCTGAACCCAGTCGATGCCCAGATCCTTGCCGTCGGACTGCAGCGCCAGGGAGTCGTCGATGAGCTCACCGCGGAGCTTGGTGTCGGACAGATCGGCGCAGTAGTCCTTCCAGTTCTTAAGGCCGGTGGGGCCGTTGACCTGGAACAGCGTCGGAGCGGAGCTCTTGGACATCTCGGACTTGAGCTTCTCCTCGTAGGTGTTGGAGGCGGCGGTCACGATCTTGACCTCGACGCCCTTCTCCTTCTTGTACGCCTTGGCGATCTCCTTCCACTCCTTGTCGACCTCGGGCTTGAACTGGAGGAAGTAAACCTCGGCAGCGTCACCAGAAGCAGAGGAGCCAGAGCCGGCAGAACCACCGCAGCCCACGAGGCCCAGACCAAGAACCGCAGCCGCGGAACCAGCAAAGCCCAGGAACTGCCTTCTGCTCATTTCGTTCTTCATTACAATCCACCCTTTCACACCGTGGCGGCACCCTTTGCCGCCGCCTTCGGAGATTGGCTCGGGGACTTTGCCCCTTTTGCTGACTTGTACAATACGCTATTTGGCTAGTTGTTTGAACAAGTATTACTAGAGCGGTAGAAAAACTTCGGTGAACGGTAATTTCAACTTGATACTTGACAAGTTTTGTATAAACAATTATTTGTTATCGAATGCAGAGAAAACGCCCGGTCAAGCCGATGCATCGTCGGTTTGACCGGGCGTTTTCTCTTTGAGGGCATGAGTCTCGTCAGGCTGCGAGCTAGCCGGCTATCGCTTGGAGTTGACGCGGTAGTGGAAGATCTCGGGATGCGTGCGGGCATGCGTGACCTCGAACAAGATGCCGTCCGAAGTGTACGACTGGCTCTCCATGACGGCGACACAGTTGTACTTGCCAAGGTCCAAGTAGCTGCAGTCCTCATCGTTGGCGAGCTCGACACTCACCGTACGGCGGCTCGCCATCACTTTGATGCCGCGCTTGTGCTCCAGATAGCCGTAGATAGAATCCGCCGCGATCTCGGGGGTCAGGCCCTTGGCGATCGACGCCAAAAAGTAGCCGTGGTCCACCTGGCGCGCGCTGCCGTTGAGGCTTCGGACACGCACGACGCGAATCAGCTCCTCGCCCACCTTAAAGCCCAGGCGACGAGAGAGTTGCTCAGTGCAAATCAAATGTTCAAAAGACTTGACCTCGGTCGATGCGACGGCATTGTTGCGTTTTGCGAACTCGCCAAACGACTCAACCTCTTCGAGTGCGCCCAGCATGTCGGTTTCGCCCTTAAGCCAAATAACGCGCACGCCCTTACCGTGTATAGGCTGCACAAACATCTGGTCGGCCAGCATGCTCAAGGCGCGTCGAACGGTATTGCGCGTGCAGCCAAACTCCGAGGTCAGCTCGGCTTCGGTTGGCAGCATCTCCTGAAACGCATAGGTCCCGTCGATGATGCGCGAACGGATCTCGCGGTAGATTCCTTCGTAAATCGCTTTTGGCATGATTTCACCTCTAATGAATATGTATGGCTAGGCACGATAGCATTTCTTAAAGTTGTTTAAACCGATTATCGGTAAAGTACGGATTATTTACCGTCGACGGTTCCCCCGAAACCCAAATCGGACCGAATCAAAACCGTCAATGCGGCAAGCAGCCAGTCCTCTACAATGAGTTCATTGTTTAAACGTTCTTGCTCGCACAGCATGTTGCATCCGGAAGGCATATTATGCTGCAGAAAATCCAACGTTTTGGCGGAGCCATGTTCGCGCCCGCCATGCTGTTTTCTATATCAGGCCTCATGGTCGGCATCTCCGCCCTCGCCACGACCGTAGACATCGTCGGCGACCTCGCCGTATACGGAACCCCTTGGTACGTTTTCTGGACCATCATCCAGCGCGGCTCGTGGACGGTCTTTAAACGTCTCCCGCTCCTTTTTGCCGTAGCGCTGCCTATCGGTCTTGCCCAAAAGCAACCGGCACGCTGCTGCCTCGAGGCACTCGTGGCCTATTTTGCCTATTGCTTCTTTTTGAGCGAGATCATTAAGCTGAGCGGAGACAACCTTGGGCTTAAGTACCCATCATCTTTGACCCCCGCCAGCGGTATCACCGTCATCGACGGCATCAAGACGCTCGACACCGGCATTATCGGCCCGCTGGCGGTATCGGCAACCGTCGTCGCCATCCATGACCGCTTCTACGATGCCAAGGTTCCCGATTGGCTCGGCACCTTCTCGGGTTCCTCGCTGGTCTACCTCATCAGCTTTTTTGCCGTGTTTGCCCTTGCCGCCATCTCGGCCGCCATCGTGCCCTTCGCATACGCCGCGACCGAAACGCTGCGCCACGCACTTGCGGGCGTCGGCCCCTTCGGCGTGGGCATCTTTGTGTTTTTGGAGCGAGCACTCGAGCCCATGGGGCTGCACCACCTGCTCTATATGCCCATCTATTACGACAATCTGGTCATTCACGACGGTATTTACGCCACGTGGACCAACCTACTCCCCATTCTCTCCCATAGCACGCGCCCTTTAAATGAACTTGCGCCCTGGGCAGGTTTTACCGCCACCGGCTGGGGCAAGCTCTTTGGCCTTCCCGCCATCGCGGCAGCATTCTATTTCACCGCCAAACCCGAACGCCGCGCCGGCCTTAAGGTCATCCTTTTGCCCGCCATCGTCGCCTCGGTGGTCTGTGGTGTCACCGAGCCGCTCGAGTTTCTCTTTATGTTCACCTATCCTGGACTCTTTTTGCTCTACGCCGTCCTATCCTCCTGCCTTGCCATGACCATGAACTTCTTCGGTATCGTCGGCATCTTCTCGGGCGGTCTCATGGAAATGACGGCCTTCAACTTCATCCCACTCATGCGAATGCATGCCGGCTCCTACCTTTTGGCGCTCGGTATCGGTCTTGCCTTTAGCCTCATCTTTTTTGTTAGTTTTCGAGCACTCATCTTGGTCTATGACCTTAAGACGCCGGGCCGCGAGGATCATGTCTCCAATCGCGCGGCAATCGATCGTTTAACGGGAAGCGGCTTTGCCAAAGAGCAATCTCCCAATGGCGAGGTCAGTATTCAATCCGATCAAGATCACGTCCTCGCTGAGCGGGTAATTCAGCTTTTAGGTGGCGTTGGCAATATCGTGGGCGCAACCAACTGCGCCACGCGCCTGCGCGTCGAGGTCGCAGACCCTTCCATCGTTGCAGATAATGCGTCGTTTGTCGCGGTGGGCGCCAAGGGCCTCATCATTACGGGCAAGACCGCCCAGGTGATTATCGGCATCTCCGTTCCCCGCGTTAAAGAGCATTTTGACCAGATCATGGGCCTCGA
>CAJMLP010000044.1:0-8649 GCA_905214215.1 uncultured bacterium
TTGGCGATGGTGTAGTCGGTGAGCTCTGCCTCGGCGCCCAAGGCGGCCGCGGTATGCTCCACGATGCGGCGCATGAGCTCCGGCATTTCCTCGTGGGTCGAATCTCCGTAGGTGCGCACCGTGCCGGCGAGGTAGGCCGTGCCGGCGATAACGTTGCGCGCGGTGCCGCCGTGCAGCTCGCCGACGGTAATGACGGCCGGCTCGTAGGGGCTGATCTCGCGCGAAACGATGGTCTGCAGGGCATTGACGATCTCGGCGGCCACCATAACGGCGTCGTGGCCGCGCTGGGGCATGGCACCGTGGCATGAGGTGCCGCGAACATCGATGCGGAACCAGTCGGTATTGGCCATGCGCGGTCCGGGCTCGCAGCTCACGGTGCCGGCGTCGACCTCACTCCAGATGTGCGCGGCGTAGGCGCCATCGACGCCGTCGAGCACGCCCGTGCCGATCATGAGTTTGGCGCCCTGGCCGTTTTCCTCACTGGGCTGGAAGACGATGCGGACTTCGCCGTGGATGTCGTCGGTCATATGGCGCAGGATCTGCAGCGTGCCGAGCATCATGGCGATGTGGCAGTCGTGGCCGCAGGCGTGCATGCAGCCCTCGTTGACGCTGGCGAAATCCTCGCTGGTCTGCTCGGTGACGGGCAGGGCGTCGATATCCGCACGCAGCAGGATACGGCGGCGCGGCGTGCCGTCCTCGTGGTAGGCATCCGACGCGGTGCCGCGAAGCGTTGCCACCAAGCCGGTCTTGAGCGGACGCTCGTAGGGGATATTCATGGCGTCGAGCTGGTTGGCGATGTCGGAGGTCGTGCGCTCCTCGGCAAGGCTCAGCTCCGGGTGCTTATGGAAGTGTCGGCGCTGCTTGATGATGTAGGGCTCAAACTCGGCGGCGATATCTTGGATGGCTGCGGTGACGTCGTCAGCCGCTCGCACCTCGGTCGCCGCCATAATCTGCTGTGCCTTGGTCTTCGTCATGGTCGATTTGCTCCTTGCTGGTTTTTGCAAAATCGTACAGGCTCATTCCAGTATGCCACCTGCCACTTGGCCTGGCAAAGCTGCCGTTTGCCGCTTGGAGTTTTGTTGCAAGGGCGGGGGAGTACACTCGGGGGTGTTGAATTTCCTGCCAGAGATGGGGATGCCCATGCAACATATCGATCGGATTATCCGCTCCAAGAACGTTTTTACCGCCCAAGACGGTATCGATACCGCCCGCGAGCTGGCGATTGCCATTGCGGGCGATCGCATCGTCGCAGTCGGTGCGCCCGATGACGTGATTGACGCCGCACCTGCTGCCACGCCGGTGGTCGATTACGGCGAGCAGTTTGTCTGCCCCGGTTTCCACGATGCGCACCTGCATTTCTTCCATACCTCGGTTGGCTCCTCACCGTATATGCTCATGGATATGGGCACGTCCGAGGCGGCGCTGGTGCAGGACGCGCTCAAGTTTTCCCAGGACCTGCCCGACGACGCCTGGGTCGTGACGCAGGGCTGGCGCGATTACCGCTGGGATCCGCCCGAGCACCCTACCAAGGCCTCCCTCGATGCGGCATTTCCTGATCGTCCCTGCGTTATGTACTCGGGCGACGGGCACACGCTGTGGCTCAACAGCCGCGCACTCGAGGCGCTCGGCGTTACGCGCGACAGCGAGCCTCCGGCGGGTGGCAGTTACGACAAAGATGCAAATGGGGAGCTTACGGGTATCGCTCACGAGGCTGCGGCCATGCAGCTGCTGCCGCGCTGTCTTGAGTGGCTGGGCGAGGACCGCATCGCGAGCTCGTATGCCGACCAGATGAAGCGTATGGCCGAGCAAGGCATCACCTCAATCTGCGATATGTCGCTCATGCCCATGCCGGGCTGTGACTTTATTCGCGACGATGTTTACGACAAGCTGCAGGCCTCCGGCAAGCTGGGAATCCGCGCCCATTTGTTTCCCACGCTGTTGGATGACCAATCGCGCTTGGAAGAGCTCCAGACCCGCTACGCGAACAATGCGCTGCTCTCGGCGCCAGGCTTTAAACAGTTCTTCGACGGCGTGTCGAGCGAGCATACTGCATACCTCACTGAGCCCTATACCAACCCGCGCTTCCCGGGCGACCAGGGCCGTCTGACGGTTCCTGTCGAGCGCATGCGCAAGTTGGTTCTGGCGGCAGCCGAGCGCGGCCACACCGTGCGCATCCACGTTATCGGCGACGGCGCCATCCATGCCGCACTCGATATCTTTGAGGAGGCGGCAGAGCTCTACGGTTTGCCCCCGCACGGCCATAATACGCTTGAGCATTTGGAGAATCTGCTGCCCGAGGACATCGATCGTCTGCGCAAGCTCAACGTCATTGCCTCGAGCCAGCCTTGCCACATCACGCTCGACCCGGGTGGCCCGGAGCGCGACCTGGGCCTGGAACGCAGCCGCATCATGTGGCCGTTCGCAACTTATCAGCAGCGCGGTATCCGTCAAGCTTTCGGTACCGACAGCCCCATCACGGCCGTTACCAGCATGAACGTGCTCTACACGGCTATCACGCGCCAAGATCCCCGCAGCCACTGGCCCGAGGGCGGCTGGCTCCCCAGCGAGCGCATCGACGCGGCTACAGCTCTGCGCAACTACACCCTGGGCAGCGCCTACGCGGCAGGCGACGAGCGAAACCTCGGCAGCCTGGAACCCGGCAAATACGCCGACCTGGTAGTCCTGGACCAAAACCCGCTCACCATCGACCCCCAAGAGCTCCAGGCTACCAAGGTTCAGGCAACCTATCTGGCAGGCAACTTAATCTACGAGCGCTAATATTCATGCCGTACCGTTAAACGCGGCTCGGGCAGCCTATTTTGGGATGGCGCTCGAGCCGCGTTTGTTTGCCTATGGGGTCCGTTAGGAGCGCTCCCGCTCTGCTTGATTTGGGCGCGGGGCGGAGGCGCCGCTGCCCCGCGCTCAATTTGGACGTCAGTAATGCTGTCTCTTGGTGTTTTGAATACTTCCCATTGCAGATTGCATAAAAAGTTGAGATGTTCTTTCCGGTCCTGATGTACCCCCGCCTGGGCCGTGCAAAAAATGGAGTATTCAGCACCGTGAGCTCTGCCGGTGCCGCTGCAGTCGGGTGGCATTGCGGAGATCGACGTCATTTTGGGGTCCGGTGCGGCGCGAGGCACGCCTTTTTGTCCTGATGGGGTTTGCCCGCCGACCCAAATCGCCGGTCAAAGGCGTTCTTGGGACCAATATGGTGTGTCCGGCGCGTATGCAGACGTCCTGGCCTGCTGAAAACTCCCAAAAATGCACGCTGCTTCCCAGGGGACCCGTGCGAGCGGCGAAAACCATGCCCAAGTCGCTGTCCGCATCGCCATTTTGCTGCACTGACTTTTCTGAATACCGGGCCCGAGATTGGTCAACCCTAGGCTCCCGGAGCTGCGTTGGGGTCGGTTTCGTTGGCGGCCGCCTGCTTATGGGTGGCAAAGACCGAGCCTTCGTGGTCGAAGAGCTTACGATATTGCATGCGGTCCAGGCGATCGCGCGCATTAGCGGTCTTGGCGGGAACGTTCTTGGCCTCGGCTGTATACCAAACGCCGTGCGCATCCTGCGCCCCCACCACGTTTATCGCCGGCATGTGCGCTCGGTTTTGCAAGCGTGCGCGTTGGTAGGCGGTGAGCGGGGCACCGATGGCATTGAGTGCGAGTGCGCCGACGTTATTGATGCTTGTGTTGAGTTCCCCACTCGTTTGTGCGTTGCCGGCGACATCGTAGTTCGCCCAGACCACATAGCGTGTCTGCCAGATGCGCTCGGTATGGGTGGCATCGTCCTCATCGGTAAAGTAGAGGTCGTTGTAGCGGTCGGTGAAGAACGGCTGGTGGTCGCCGTACATCACCACGACGACGGGGCGGTCGAGATCACGCAGCTTTTCCAGGAAGGCGGCGAAGGCGGCATCGGACGCTTCCATGAGCGAGCAGTATTCATTGGTCCAGGTGATAACTTTGTCGGACACACCTTCGACGGCAAGGTGCAGTTGCTGGTCGGTGGGCACCAAGCCCGTGTCATAGGCGGAGTGGTTTTGCATCGTCACGTCGTGGATGAAGATCGGCTGGTCGCTCTGCTTTAGTACCTCGAGGCACTTGTCGTAGGTGGCGGCGTCGGTGACCTTGCGGCAGAGCTCGGGTGCGCCGGCGAAGTCCTCGATCGAGAGGAACTCGTCGAATCCCATGTCCGCGAAGACGTTCTCGCGATTCCAGTTGGTGGCGTGGTTGGGGTGCATGGCCACGGTGCGATAGCCGAGTCTCTTGAACTGACGGGCGAGGTTCTCGCTCGGGGCCAGGTTGTAGCTCATGAACGGGTAGACGCCAGCGCCCAGGAATGCCATGGAGTGTCCGGTTAAGAACTCGAACTCGCTGTTACAGGTGCCGGCACCGAAGGCGCTCATGTAGCTCACTCCCTGCAGAAGCGCGTTATCGATGGCTTTGAAGCGCTCGGGCCCCTTATAGCCACAGCCCAGTTCGTTAAAGATTGAAAGGTCGGCGAAGGACTCGTTCATGATGCAGATGACTGAGGGCTTGAGCTGGTCAAACTGTTCGACGGCAGCGGCACGGGAGGGGTCGGCGATGCCGTTCGTGCCCGCGTTCCAGCGCGCGGCAAGGCGCTTGATGATCGCCGAGGCCTCACCGCTCTTGTAGTGCTTGGGTTTAGGCGGCACCATTTTTTGCGCGCTCGAAATAAAGGTGGGGAGAAACCCCTGACTGTAATAGCTTTCGAGGGGCTTCCAGGTATGAAGCTTGATGCCCAAGGTGTCGTAATAGCTGATGAAGGCCTGCGCCCCCAGTGCGGCTCCGGCAACAAGTGCGGTACGACGGTCGACGGAGAGGGGGAGTTTGGATTTGGTTGCGACTGGATGCTCCCTCGGCGCTGTCGATGTCCCCTCGGTTGCCGGAGACGCCTTTGAGTCCTTCGATTTCAAGGACGCAGACATCGCATGGTCGATGGACTCGGGGGACGTTTCCGATGAGCGGCGCGGCGGTCGCCCACATGCATCACGCGGAATGAGGACGATAAGCGCGATTCCCAAGGCCGCGGCAGCAAGCCCCATGAAGCAGAAAGTGCTGAGCTCATAGGTGTAGCTGCCGGCGACCGTCGCAGCGGTCGAGAGGGCGAACAGGTCTCCGGGTTGGATGGGCATCGATTTGAACGTGATTACGAAGTACTCGGCGATACCGATGCTGGCGAGCGCAACGATGCCAACGATTGCGGAGGTCTTACGGCGGTGCGGCAGATAGAACAACAGGCACAAGAAGCAGAAGATGAGCAAAAGCTCCAAAAGTGCCGGTCCGGCCTGCATCTTCCATAGTTCATGGTTGGAGGGCAGCTCGAGGGCGAGCATCGAGCATATCGATGCGCCGCCGATCGTTGCCAGCGTACGGGGGTAGGGATGGTCGGTCATCCAGCTTTTCAGATCCTTCATGCTCATCTTCATCGTCTCTGTTCCTTACTCCTAGTTCAGCGTCTTCACGAGCTTCTCCAGGTTGTCGTTCATGATGGGTGGGTAATCCTCGCCGGCTTTAAGCTGTTTGTCAGTGAGCCCCTCGACGGGGTCGAGCTGGACGCATTGTCGTCAGAAGCGGCGAGAGCAAAGACCGCACTTAAAAGGGGCATATATGCCGCCGCCATGGGGCCACGGTGACGAATAGGACGCCGCTTGGGATGGCGACGGTAGATTCGGTTGTCCATAGATTGCTCCTGAATTGAAAACGGCTGCGTCGGGGTGCCGACGGCCGAAGGCGATGCCGCCGTGGCACGCGGTAGCTATTTGATTCAATTGGGAGCCGTTAATCGTCCAGACGGACCCTGAGGGATAATAGGGTGACCGGGGCATATGAAGATCGCTCGGTGCCGATGACGGCTAGGGCGGAGATCAGCAAGAGGGTGATGAACGATGTCGCGCCCACGGGGACGG
The DNA here is from genome assembly GCA_905214215.1 of uncultured bacterium. GTDB lineage: Bacteria > Actinomycetota > Coriobacteriia > Coriobacteriales > Coriobacteriaceae > Collinsella. The sequence goes on from CAJMLP010000044.1 coordinate 5,924, forward strand.
TGTCACCGCCACGGGCGATCGACAGATTGCCGGCGAGCTCGGCGCAGATGGTGCAGCCCGCGCCGGTGCAGTCATGATGCAACTCATGGGCGGTTGCGATGGGGGAGAGGATGGTTACCGCGAGAAGGGAGAAGACGAGAGCCAGGGCGAGCAGGCGAGTGCGAACGGGCGGCATGGAGTCGCGTGCATCGCGATTCGGTGCTATATCTCGCCATGTCGAGGTGCTCAGCTCATCGGTCATCTGCCCTCCCTTCCTCTCATCTGGGCATATTTCATCTGGAGGATTGTAGTCTTGAGAAGCTGATTCACAAAGTTGCCGCGCTAAAACTTCATGCTTTCCGGTCCGCCTTGGGGCTGCGCATAAGTTATCCTCCGACATTCAGAAAATCTAAGTGCCAAAAAATAAGATTTTTTGACTCCGTGTTGTATAACCCGCCATTCGTGGGTACCATTCAACGCGTACGCAAACAAAAAGGGTTAATTCGCGTGGCATAACCGCGCGGCCCAAAAAGGAGGAGACAAGCATGTCGTCTTTGAAGCCGCTTGCAGATCGTGTTCTGGTCAAGCCCGACGAGGCCGAGCAGAAGACCGCTTCTGGTCTGTATATCGCCAGCAACGCCCAGGAGAAGCCGCAGCGCGGCACCATCGTTGCCGTTGGTGCCGGCAAGGTCAACGACAAGGGTGAGCGCATCCCCATGGACGTCAAGGTCGGTGACGTTGTCATCTACGGTAAGTTCGGTGGCAACGAGGTCAAGGTCGACGGCGAGAAGTATCTGCTGATGCGCGCCGACGACATCTACGCTGTCGTCGAGGCCTAGTCTCGTCAGAATCTCTGATTCGTCTTTGAACGCGCCCGCCGCATAGGACTCGGAAGCGGCGACGCGAGTCACGTTTCTTTTGGAGGATTACCTACCATGGCAAAGAACATTACGTTCAACACCGATGCCCGCGCTAAGCTCGCCAAGGGTGTCAACACTCTGGCCGACGCCGTTACCGTCACCATGGGCCCCAAGGGCCGTTACGTCGCTCTGCAGCGCACGTTTGGTGCCCCGACCATCACCAACGACGGCGTTTCCGTCGCCAAGGAGATTGAGCTCGAGGACAACATCGAGAACATGGGTGCCCAGCTGGTGAAGGAGGTCGCCACCAAGACCAACGACACCGTGGGTGACGGCACCACCACCGCAACCCTGCTCGCTCAAGCCATCGTCAACGACGGTCTGCGCAACGTCGCCGCTGGCGCCAACCCGCTGGCCATCCGTCGCGGCATCGACAAGGCCGTCAACGCCGCCGTCGCCGAGATGAAGAAGCAGGCCAAGCCGGTCGAGACCAAGGAGCAGATTGCTTCCGTCGGTACCATCTCCGCCGGTGACCCCGAGGTCGGCGAGAAGATCGCCGAGGCCATGGAGGTCGTGGGCAAGGACGGCGTCATCACCGTCGAGGATTCCCAGACGTTCGACATCACCATCGACACCGTCGAGGGCATGCAGTTCGACAAGGGCTATGTCTCCGCTTACTTCGTCACGGATAACGACCGCATGGAGGCCGTGATGAAGGATCCGTACATCCTCATCACCGACCAGAAGATCTCCAGCGTTCAGGACATCATGCCTGTTCTCGAGGCTGTCCAGCGCGCTGGCCGTGGCCTGCTCATCATCGCTGAGGACATCGACGGCGAGGCTCTGCCTACCCTGGTTCTCAACAAGATTCGTGGCGCCCTCAACGTCTGCGCCGTCAAGGCTCCGGGCTACGGCGATCGCCGCAAGCGCATCCTCGAGGACATCGCCGTCCTCACCGGCGGCCAGGCTGCCCTGGACGAGCTGGGCGTGAAGGTCGCTGACATCACCGCCGATATGCTCGGTACCGCTAAGTCCGTCACCATCTCCAAGGACAACACCGTCGTCGTCGGCGGCGCTGGCTCCAAGGAGGCCATCGACGCTCGTATCGCTCAGATCAAGGGTGAGATGGAGAACACCACCTCTGACTTCGACCGTGAGAAGCTCCAGGAGCGCCTGGCCAAGCTCTCCGGTGGCGTTGCCGTCATCAAGGTCGGCGCTGCTACCGAGTCCGAGCTCAAGGAGATCAAGCATCGCGTCGAGGACGCCCTGCAGGCAACCCGCGCTGCTGTCGAGGAGGGCATTGTCGCCGGCGGCGGCGTCGCCTTCATGGATGCTGCTCCTGCACTCGACGCTGTCGAGATCGACGACCCCGAGGAGAAGATCGGCGTCGACATCGTCAAGAAGGCTCTGACCGCTCCGGTCGCTACCATTGCCAAGAACGCTGGCTTTGAGGGCGCTGTCGTGGTCGACAAGGTTGCCGAGCTGCCCGCCGGCCAGGGTCTCAACTCTGCCAATGGTGAGTGGGGCGACATGATTGAGATGGGCGTCCTCGACCCCGTCAAGGTCAGCCGCGTCACCCTGCAGAACGCTGCTTCTGTCGCAAGCCTGATTCTCATCACCGAGGCTACCGTCTCCGATGTGCCCAAAAACACTCAGCTTGAGGACGCTATCGCTGCTGCCACCGCTGGTCAGCAGGGCGGCGGTATGTACTAAGGCCGACAAGGTCTAGAACTCCCACCGGGGATCCGGGGGCGTGACGGGGCTTCTCTCCGGAACGTCCTCGGACATGCAAAGAGGCTCCGCTTCGCGCTTCGCGCTGCGGAGCCTCTTTGCGTCCTGACGCTCCTATTTGGCAAGGTGTTTTTTAGAATCCATTTTGCGCTCGGC
>CAJMLP010000045.1:0-8447 GCA_905214215.1 uncultured bacterium
GGGATTCTCGTGGTCCAAAAAGCACTCGACCGGGCCATAGCGACGGTTGAGGCGCCCGCACACCTCGATGGCGCGCTCGCGCTTGGCGGCATTGGTCTCGCGTGGCATAACGACTCCTCGGCTCAACGGCACAATAAACTTATGGGCACAATTGTCCCACGTCCGAGACGCTTACGCCTCCAAGAATGCGCCGGTCTGACGGCTCCACAGGCTCGCGTACTCGCCACCCGCCTCGACGAGCTGCGCATGCGTGCCGTCCTCGACAATCTCACCATCGGCCAGCACCACAATGCGGTCGAGTGCCGCCACGGTGGACAGGCGGTGCGCCACCACAATGGAGGTGCGCCCGCGCATCAGGTTCTCGAGCGCCTCCTGCACCAGCGCCTCGGACTCGCTGTCAAGGGCAGAGGTCGCCTCGTCGAGTACCAGAATCGGCGCATCGGTTAGGATGGCGCGGGCGATAGCCACGCGCTGACGCTGGCCGCCCGAGAGCTTGACACCGCGCTCACCCACCATGGTGTCAAAGCCACGGGGCAATCGGTCGATAAACTCCAGGGCATTGGCCAGGCGCGCGGCCTCGCGAATCTGCTCATCAGTGGCGTTGGGACGACCGTAGGCAATGTTTTCGCGAATGGAGCGGTGGAACAGCAGCGCCTCCTGCGGCACGTAGGCAACCTGGCGGCGCAGGCTTTGCTGCGTGCAGCGCGAGACATCCTGACCGTCCACGAGCACGCGGCCGCCCTGAACATCGTTCAGGCGCAGCAGCAGCTTGGTAAGCGTCGTCTTACCCGAGCCCGATTTGCCCACCAGGCCCACGCGCTGGCCCGCCGCCACATGAAGTGTCAGGTCATCGAACACGTTCTCGCCCGCCGCAGCGTCACGGTACGCAAAGCTCAAGTGCTCAAAATCAATTGCGCCCTCGCGCACCTTGAGCTCGGGGGCGTTCTCGTCGTCTGCCACCAGACGCGGCTCGTCCAGCACGCGCGTCATCTCTGCCGCATCGCCCAAAGCGCGGTTAATACGCTGCATCATGGAGCTCACGTAGTTCAGACGCATGGTGAGGTTATAGGTGTAGGTAAAGATCATGACGAGCGAGCCGGCCGAGATGCCAAACCACGCGTTGCCGCCCGCCACGAACACACTCACCACGGCCATGGTGATGACGATAAGGCCCGAGGTCGTAAAGTTGCGCTGCATCATGGCGTGCATCGATACCGTTTCGGCATCGCGCGCGGCACGGTCGGCGGCATCGAACAGATCGCGTTCAAAGTCCTCTCGCCCGCAGGTCTTGACGGCCAAGATGTTCGTTACCGCATCGGACAGCACACCCGAGAGCTTATTCTGCGCGGCGGACGTCGCGGCCGAAAGTGGCATGATGCGCTTGTACATAAGCCAGACAAACGCAATGTAGACGACCATGATGCCCACCAGGATCACGGTAAATGTGGGCACCACCGGAGCGAGTGCGGCCACGGTGCAGATGACCGAGGTGATGGTGGGGATGAGCGAATACACCGTCACGTCGACCAAGCCCGTATAGCCGCTCATAAAACGGCTTGTCTGGCTCACAAGCGATCCGCCAAAGCGGCTGGTATGGAATGTCATGGATTGGTTGGAGAGCGTGTCGAAGCACAGACGCGCCAGGTGATAGCTGCCCGCAATCTCGAGCTTGTAGACGGTGTAGTCCTGCAGCTTGGAGAGGATTTGACCCACCAGGTTAACGAGCACGAGCGCCAGGATATAGGGGCCGAAGACCTCAAACACCTGGTCACCCGCCACGGGACCGGCTTGAATGCGGTCGACAATGAGGGCCATCACATAGGTATTGGCAAACGTCAGCAAAAAGATGTAGCCCGCCGACGAGAGCACCGAGAGAAAGACAATCAGCGGCTGCGTGCGCGTGACACCCCAAAACCGCTGCAACGTGCGGCGCACGGTGGAGCGGCTGAGCGGGCTGGTGCTTCTCTGAGACATGGGCTTCCTTTCGCATCTGATAGGGCGAAACGCCATTGTTGCACATTGAAGCGCACTTCAGGCAAGCGCGATGCGAAAAGCGCCCGCGCCGTGCTTGCGCAGGCGCCCCGCCGTCAGATGCAGCTAGTCCTCGTCTTTTTGGTCTGCGGGCAGGTCTGCGGACTCCAAGCCCAAAATCGCGTCGGCCTCCCGCGCGTCTTCCAGCGCGTCGATGTCCTTGAGTTTGCGCTCCATGACGTTGGTGCGCGTGGTAATGATGCCCTCGACCGTTTTGCCCGCGGTCTCGATCTGCTGCTGGGCGCGGCGCAGCGCCGCCTGATAACGCGGCAGCTCGGCCTTGACGGCGGAGAGCACGCGCAGTACGTCGTCGGTACGTTTTTGCAGCCTAAACGTCTGGTAGCTCATCTGCAGGCTGTTGAGAATGGCGGCCATGGTGCTGGGGCCGGCAACGTTGACGTGATAGTCGCGGCCCAGGGTCTCAATAAGCCCGGGGCGACTGACGACCTCGGCATACAGGCCCTCAAACGGCACGAACATAATGCCAAAGTTGGTGGTCGCGGGTACGCTCAGGTACTTTTCGCAGATGTCCTTTGCCTCGCGCTTCACCATCATATCGAGCGCCTTGCGCGCAGCGGCAACGGCCTCCGCGTCGCCCGACTCCTGCGCGTCGAGCAGGTGCTCGTACGCGTCGCCCGGAAACTTGGAGTCAATCGGCAACAGCACGGGGTCGCCCTCGTCCACCGGCAGCTTGACGGCAAACTCAACGCGTTCCGAGGCGCCGGGCTTGGTGGCGACGTTTTCCAGATACTGGTCGGGCGTGAGGATGTCCGCCAGGATCGCGCCCAGCTGCACCTCGCCCAAAATGCCACGCGCTTTGACGTTGCCCAGCACGCGCTTAAGGTCGCCCACGCCGGTGGCGATAGACTGCATGTCGCCCAGGCCCTTGTACACGGCCTCGAGCTGGTCGCTCACCTGCTTAAACGATGCCGACAGGCGATCGTTGAGCGTACGGGAGAGCTTCTCGTCCACCGTCGCACGCATCTGATCGAGCTGCACGTTGTTGTCTTTGCGGATGGCGCCCAACTGGGCATCGACCGTCTCGCGCACCTTGTCCAGGCGGTGCTCGATGCCTTCGCGGTTGGCGCCAAGCTGTTGGGCCGTCTCGCGGCGCAGGTCATCCATACGGTCACCCGCCTGCGAGAACTCGCGCGCAATGGTCAGGTAGCGCTGCTGCTCTACGGCGGCGTCGGTGGTCTGCTGCTGCGCGATGGCATTGGCCGTGCGGCGGGTTTCGGCCAACGCGACGTTCAGGGTGTCGAGCGTGCTGTTGGCCTGCTCGAGCGCTGCCAGCGTTTCCGCGCTACTGTCGCCACGCTCCCGCAACTCGGCACGCAGGCTCTTGAGCTGGAGGGCGCAAGCCACAGCAACCCCCACCGCCACCAAGGCGATCACAACAAGCACAATATCAATAGCAGACATAAACTCCGCCCAACAAACCCAATCGAGCACCAATCAAAACCGCGATCAATCTTACCCTGTCAAACGCAGCTCATGTCCAATCGAGCGCAGACAAGTTACCTTTGCGCTATGGGTGCTGGTCCGCTAGCTCTCCCAGCTGGCGCGGATGGTTGCTGCGACATCCCCCAAGCGCTGACCGAGAGCTGCCAAGTGCTGAAGTACCTCATTGGGCGAGGCGCCGTTGAGAATGCACGTGAGGGCATATGAGGCCAAGAAGATTACCGCGAGCCCCAGCGGGATCAGCACGATCATCGCCAGCGTACGCAGGCGCTGGGCCCAGCGACGGTGACGCGCACGACGTTTATCGAACGCGAGCTCCTGCGCATATGAATCCTGCTGTACGGAATAGGCCTCTGGCGCCGATTCACACCCGGGCACAGCTGCAGGTACAGCAGCGGGCACGACGTTTTGCACGGGCGCCTGGTTGGCAACCCCTTGCATTTGCATCTCCATGAGTCGTTGCTGCTGACGCAGCATGCGCTCAGCTTGTTGCTGCGGAGTCTCAAGAAACAGATCCATGCTGGCCTCCAAAATCGGAGCATTCGACGCTTACGACCAGCATCCCGCACCGCCATGACCGCGACAACGCAATCGCCGGCAATAGCCACAAAGTTTCTTTTGCTCAAAAGCTGTCGAAAAGCTCAACAACTCCCCTACCAGCACTTTCTCTGAGCTTTTTTCGCCAACAATCTTTTGGCCTTCCACCCTTACGCCAACTGACCAAAATCTAACCAATAGCTTGACGAAAATTGTGGAGACCGGGACCCCACAAAAACGTGCCGCCCCAAAAAGGGGCGGCAGGGGGTGCGGACGATTTCTTGGACCGCGCCTAGGCGTATCCAAGCTTCCTGCGGTACTCCATCGGGCTCAGCCACCCGAGGGACTTCTTGATGCGCCCATCCCGATAGTACACGAGGTAGGCCTCGAGTCTCCCCATGAACTCCTCGGCCGTCACGCCCTCCCAGTCCCTGTAGCGGAAGAACTCGTTCTTGAGGCGCCCGAAGAAGCCCTCGCAGGCCGAGTTGTCCGGGCTGCAGCCCTTCGCGGACATGCTCCTGACCAGGCCGTTCTCCTCGCAGATCCCGATCCACTCCGGCCAGCGGTAGTGGCCGCCCCGGTCCGACTGGATCGTCGTGCGCGCGCCCGCCGGCCTCGCCGCGCAGGCCTTGAGCAGGCTCGAGTTCGCGAGGCGCTTGTCGGGGTGCAGCCCGATCGACCAGGCGACGGGCATCCCGTCGAAGCAGTCGATGACCGGGCTCAGGTAGACCTTCTCGCCGCCCGGGAGCCTGAACTCGGTGATGTCGGTGAGCCACAGCCGGTTGGGCTCGTCGGCGCGGAACTTCCTGTTCACGAGGTTCTCCGGCGCCTTGGAGACCTCGCCGGCGTAGGAGCTGTAGCCCCGGGCGCGCCTCTTGTTGTAGACGACCTCGAGGCCCTCCTCGCGCATCACGCGGGCCACGCGCTTCTCGCTGGCGCGGACGCCCTCGCGGCGCAGGCGCGCCCAGACGGTGCGGTACCCCCAGCACCCCGAGCCCTCGCGGAAGATGCGCACCACGCGGTCGCGTATGTCGGCGTCGCGGTCGCGCGGCGCGGCGACGCGGGGCCTCCAGTACTCATAGGAGCTCTTCGATATCCTCAAGAAACCTGTGATCGAGCGGAGGGGCAGGGCGGTCGCCCGCCTCAATCTCTCGCCGAGCTCGCACTTGCTCCTGTTCGAGATCGAAGCCGGGTCCCACCCTTCCGCTTTTAGGTCGGCCAACACCGCCCTGAGCAGCAGGTTCTCTATCTGGTCCTCGTTGAGCCCGGCGAGCGGGCCGGTCGCGGGCGGGGCGTAGATCGACTTGTCGGGGCCCAAGCTGGCCTCCTTCCGTGGCGGTTTCCTCGCCACGATTCTACAGCGCGCCCCGGTGTAGCTGTGCGGGAGGTGCCCCGTCGCCCACTTCTTGGCCGCGCCCACCGAGACCCCCGCGAACTCCGCGGCGGCGGTGGGGCCCATGCCGTCCTCCGTCGCCAGGAGGAAGAGCTCGACCTTCTCCCTGCTGTACATGCGAACCTCCAGTCCGGACCGCCCCGCGGTCCAACTTTCTGTCCGCACCCCCGCACACAACCTTTTTTATCAGCTTTTCTGTATCGAGCACGCGACGACCCAACGCCGGAGCGCAAGGCGGGGAAATACCTTTGCCTCGCGCGACTCTGCGAAGCCGTGAGCGAGAGGGAAAGGTATTTCCCCGCCCTGCGCTCCGCAGCAGCCAGCGCCAAGCGCTAGTAGTTCACCACCTGCTCCTCAAAGTACGCCTTGGGGTGGTTACACACCGGGCACACCTCAGGTGCCTCGGCACCAACGTGCAGATGTCCGCAGTTCAGGCACTTCCACACCTTTACGCCCTCGCGCTCAAACACCTCGCCCGACTCAATGCGCTCGACGAGCTTGTTGTAGCGCTCCTCGTGGGCCTTCTCGACGGCGGCGACACCACGGAACTTTGCGGCAATCTCGGCAAAGCCCTCTTCCTCGGCGGTCTTGGCAAACTCGTCGTACATCGTGGTCCACTCGTAGTTCTCACCCGCGGCGGCATCGCGCAGATTGTCCAGGGTATCGGGGACGGCGCCATCGTGCAGATACTTAAACCACAGTTTGGCGTGCTCGGACTCGTTGCCAGCCGTCTCGGCAAAGATGTTCGAGATCTGAACGTAGCCGTCCTTCTTTGCCTTGGAGGCATAGTAGCGATACTTGGTGTGTGCCTGGGACTCACCGGCAAAAGCGGTCTCGAGGTTCTTCTTGGTTTGGGAATTCTCAAAATCCATAGGTGTACTTCCCTTCAACGCATGCCGCCCGTAGGCTTCGAGCGGCCTCGTCTTTAGGATGCCCTCATGTCGGAAATCTAAACCTTACAATCCTGTTCTTCAGATTTCCACGGGCTAAATGCTCAGCCAGCGATCGCCCTCGGCTCGGCAAAAGCCCTCACGCTCCAGGTCGGCCAGAATGCCCGCGACAAGCTCGCGCTCGACCGGCCCGCGCCCAGCCGCCGCTTCCATATCGTTAACGCCCACCACGGCATCAGCAAGCGTAATCCCCGCCGGTTGGCCATCGCGCGCTGCCAGCAACATGCGCACGATATGCGCGCGCTTTTGGCGACGTGAGCCCTCAAACTTTGATTGACGGCTATAGCCCGCCGAGCGCCTGGACGGATTGGGCAACGTCTTTTTTAGATATGCGCCGTAATCCAGCAACGCGTAATACCACGCGCGCGGCGTGTCGGCATCATCGAGCGGCACGGCAAAGGGAGCGATCTCGTCGGTCGCCGCACCGGGGACCGCCGGACAGGCCGCCTGAATCAGCGGCACCAGCTCGCGGTCGGGAACAGCCGGTACATCGGGAAAGAAGTGATGCAGAAAGACCGTGCGCACGTTGGTCTCCAGATACACGCCTGGAAGGTCAAACGCAAACGACCGGATACCTTGCGCCGTTGCCGGGCCAATACCAGGCAGAGCGACCAAGTCACGCGTCTCACGCGGAAACTCACCGTCCCAGTCCTCCACAACGCGCTGAGCGGCCTTGTGGAGCGCCAGAGCGCGTCGGTTGTAGCCCATGCCCTGCCAAGCGTCCAAAACATCGGAAGGCGCGGCTTGGGCAAGCGCCTGCACGGTCGGAAAGCGATCGAGCCACGCCGGCATACGCGTCTCCACGCGTGGCACCTGTGTTTGCTGCAACATGACCTCGGAAAGCCAAATGATGTACGGATCGCGCGTGCGGCGCCACGGAAGGTCGCGATAACGCAGGACCCCTTCCGAACGAATCATCGAACGAAAGGGGTCCTGAATCATATCTATGCTCCTTATGCGGCGCTATTCCTCCCGGCAAGCGCACGCGCAGGTGGCGTACTCGGGAAACGCTTCGCGGTCGGCGAATTTGGGATCGACGGCCGGGAACTGGCGGTGAGCGACGATGTCGCCGAGCGAAACGGAATCGAGGTAATCGCGCATCAACGCTTGAGCTCCGGCCCACAGGGGATGATAGCAGCACGTGCCCATGCGTGCACAGTCGCCATCGGGTGCGGTGCAATCATTCATAACCATAGGGCCCTGAACGGCCTCGACGACCTGGCGGATGGTGACGTCGTCCGGACTGACCTTGAGACGCATGCCACCGTGGACGCCACGCAGGCTCTCCACAATACCGGCCTGGACCAAACCGTGCTGAATCGAGCGGGCAAACGAATACGGAACATTGACCTCTTCGGCAGCGGTGCGAACAGAAAGCAAACGCTCCGGATCCTCGGCAAGCATCGCCAGCATACGAAGGGCGTAATCAGTCTTCCTCGATATGTCCATTTTTCCCCTTTCAAGGAATACGAACAGCTCGAACGAGCTCCGGGGCCGAGCTTGTGTCGAGACGCTAAATGACCGCAGGACATCCAAATGGTAAATCGGATATCCACTGAGTGCCGCGCTTGGAGCGAAATGCATCAGATGCGGCCTACAGTGCAATTTAGTATAACCTAACCCCCTGTCTCGTTGAACAGGTGTTGCGCAACAAAGCTGTTGTTCAGACAGATAGACTTATTAGATTTTACTTGCGTTCCCGAAGGCGCGGGGATTCTGGGCGAAGATGCGCCAGGGCGATCGTTCTATCGAAACAAAGTGCATCAAACGCAAAAAGCCACGTCCGAAGACGTGGCTTTAATTGCGTTGGCGGGAAGTACGGGGCTCGAACCCGCGACCTCCGACGTGACAGGCCGGCGCTCTAACCAAACTGAGCTAACTCCCCAGGCAGACGTTCGCGTTTGTTTCCGCTCGCGTGCGCTGCGGGGATTAGTATACACAGAAGTCTGTCCGGCGCGCAACAACTTTTTTGAAAAAATTTTTCGGTCCCTCCGGGAGGGTCTCCGGGGCTGGGGGCGGGGGTTAAGTTTGCTGCTCTACAGTCCTGCGCAAGACGGAAAGCACATTAAGTGCTT
>CAJMLP010000046.1:0-8203 GCA_905214215.1 uncultured bacterium
CCCACGCCCTTGCCGATGGCGGGAATCACGCGGACGGCCGTGGTCTTGTTGTTGATGACGCCGATGGCCATCTCGTCGGCGATGATGCCGGCGATGGTCTCGACCGGGGTGTCGCCGGGGATGGCGATCATGTCCAGGCCGACGGAGCACACACAGGTCATGGCCTCGAGCTTTTCGAGCGAAAGCGCGCCGGCCTCGACGGCGGCAATCATGCCGGCGTCCTCGGACACGGGGATAAAGGCGCCGGAAAGACCGCCCACGCTGGAGCTGGCCATGACGCCGCCCTTCTTGACGGCATCGTTGAGCATGGCGAGCGCGCAGGTCGTGCCCGGGCCACCGCAGGTGCCCACGCCGATGATCTCGAGGATGCGCGCGACGGAGTCGCCGATGGCAGGCGTGGGAGCCAGCGACAGGTCGACAATGCCTTTCTCGACACCCAGACGATGGGCGGCCTCGCGGCTCATGAGCTCGCCGGCACGGGTGATCTTAAAGGCGGTCTGCTTAATCTTTTCGGCGACTTCCATCATCGAGGCGGAATCGGGCAGCGTCTCCAGGGCAGCGGCCATAACGCCGGGGCCCGAGACGCCTACATTGATGACGGCGTCGGCCTCGCCACCGCCGTGGACGGCGCCCGCCATAAACGGGGAGTCCTCGACCATGTTGGCAAAGCAGACAAACTTGGAAGCGCCGACGGAATCCTGGTCGGCCGTGAGTTTAGCGGCATCGATGATGGTCTGGGCGGCCATGAGCACGGCATCCATGTTGATACCGGCGCGCAGGCTGGCGACGTTGACGCTGGAGCAGACGCGGCTCGTGGTGGCGAGCGCCTGGGGGATGGACTGGATGACGCGGCGGTCGGCGTCGCCGATGCCCTTCTGGACGAGCGCGGAGAAGCCGCCCAGGTAATCGATGCCGAGCGTCTCGGCCGCGCGGTCGAGGGCATGCGCGATGGGGGTGAGGTCCTCATCCTTGCAGCATGCGGCGATCTGCGCCACCGGGGTGACGGAAACGCGCTTGTTGACGATGGGGATACCGTACTCGCGCTCGAGGTTCTCGGCGGTCTCGACCAGGTGCTCAGCCGTGTGCGTCACGTGGTCGTAGATCTTCGTGCACATGCGGTCGAGGTTCTCGTCACCGCAACCCATGAGCGAAACACCCATGGTGATGGTCCTGATGTCGAGGTTCTGTTCCTCAACCATGCCGCGGGTTTCCGCGATTTCTGCGGGCGTGATCGCCATCCTTGCGCTCCTATCTGCCAAAACGAGCATAGTCTTTTCTATTCTAACGTGCCGCACGTGCCAAGTGGCGCGTGCGGCACGTTTTGGTGCTCGGTTGTTTCCGTTGTGTTACTGCCCAAAGACCTCTTCGGCGATACGGGCGCTTTCGGCGGCGTCCTTGGCGTAGTAGTCCGCGCCGATCTGCTTGGCGTATTCGGGGGTGAGTACGGCGCCGCCTACGATGATCTTGACGCCCGGCACCTCGGCATGAAGCAGTTTGATGGTCTCTTCCATGGCGACGACCGTGGTAGTCATAAGCGCCGAGAGGCCGACGAGTTTGATGTCGCGCTCCCGTACGGTCTTGAGCACCTCCTGCGGATCGACGTCGCGGCCTAGGTCAAAGACGGTATAGCCGTAGTTATCGAGCAGCATCTTGACGATGTTCTTACCGATGTCGTGGATGTCGCCCTTGACGGTGGCCACGCAGATCTTGCCCTTGTCGGCAATCTCGCCGGCGGGCATCAAGCGCTTGATGGTGTCAAAGCCTACGCGTGCCGCCTCGGCCGAGGCCATGAGCTGCGGCAAGAAGAACTTTCCCTGGTCAAAGAGGACGCCAACCTCGTCGAGGGCGGGGATAAAGTGATTGTTGATGAGGTCCATGGCGTCGTGATCTGCCAGCAGACGCTCGGTCTCGGCAGCGATCTCGCCCTTGCGGCCCGAGACGACCATGCGACGAATCGGGTCGTCGTTGCCGTCGGTGCCGGCGGTGCCGGCAGCGGGCGCGGTGTCGGTCGATGCGGTCTGAGCCGCCGCCGGGTTGGCGGCAATCTTGTACGGGTCGGTCCAGCCGGCGTAGCGTTCGATGTATCCGGTCGAGCCCTCGTCTTCAACGCTCAGCACGCGATAGCTGTAGACGGTGTCCATAAAGCGCTTGGAACCCGGGTTCATGATGGGGGCGTCCAGACCTGCACCAAAGGCGGCGGCCAAAAAGACCGATCCCAGCAGCGGCCGCGCGGGCAGACCAAAGCTGATGTTCGACACGCCGAGCGCGCATTTGACGCCCAGGCGCTCCTTGCACAGGGACATGGCGCGCAGGATCTGCTCGGCCTGGCGTTGATTGGTCGAGGCGGTCATGACCAGGCAGTCGATGAGGATGCGGTCCGGGCCAATGCCGTAGCGGGCGGCCTCGGTCACGATGCGCTCGGCGATGGCGAAGCGAGCCTCGGCGGTATCGGGGATGCCACCTTCGTCGAGCGTGAGGCCGACGACGTTGGTGCCGTAGTGGGCGACCAGCGGGAAGATCTCGTCCATGATCTGCTGCTTGCCGTTGACCGAGTTGATGATGGGCTTGCCGGCGTAGCGACGTACGGCGGCCTCGACGGCGGCGGGGTCGGTGGAGTCGATCTGCAACGGCAACAGCGTGGAGCCTTGGAGCTGCTCGGTCGCTTGCTGGATGACCTTGACCTCGTCGATCTCGGGCAGGCCCACGTTGACGTCCAGGATGTCGGCGCCCTGCTCCTGCTGGCTGATGCCCTGGCTCACGACGTAGTCCAGGTCGCCGTCGCGCAGGGCCTGCTGCAGGCGCTTTTTGCCGGTGGGATTGATGCGCTCGCCGATGACGGCGATCTTGTGGCCGTCGCAGGGGAGGTCCACGACCGTCTGGGCGCTCGTGACCGACATGCTGGGCTTGCGGTGGCGCGGACTGGGCGTGTGGTTATCGATAAGCGTGCGCAAGGCGGCCATGTGCGCCGGCGTGGTGCCGCAGCAGCCGCCCACGACGCTCACGCCGTCCTCAATCATGCCGGCGACGGCTTTGGCGTATTCGGGCGCCTGGATATCAAAGACGGTGTTGCCGTCGTCGTCCACGTGGGGCAGTCCCGCATTGGCCTGCACCATAACGGGTTTGTCCGTAACGGTGAGCATACGTGCGGCGAGCCCTCGGAGCTCGACCGGTCCCTGGCTGCAGTTGATGCCCAAAACGTCGGCGCCGATGGCGTCGAGCGTGATGGCGGCCACCTCGGGACTCGTGCCCAGGAACGTGCGACCGTCTTCCTCAAAGGTCATGGTGGCAAAGACGGGCAGGTCGGAGTTCTCTCGGCAGGCGAGGACGGTCGCCTTGATCTCGGCAAGGTCGGTCATGGTCTCGATAATAAAGAGGTCCACGCCCGCATCGACGCCGGCGCGCACTTCCTCGGCAAAGAGGTCGTAGGCCTCGTCGAAGCTGAGGGTACCCAAGGGGCGCAGCAGCGCGCCGATGGGGCCGATATCGCCGGCGACGTAGTGGGCACCGGCTGCGCGGGCGCAGGCGACAGCGGCGGCAAAGACATCTGCCACGGTGGCGGTACCGTCGAGCTTGTGGGCGTTGGCGCCAAAGGTGTTGGCGGTGATCACGTCGCAGCCGGCCTCGACGTACTGTCGCTGAATGTCGGTAATGACCTGGGGCTCCTCAAAGTTGAGCAGCTCGGGCAGGGCGCCTGCCTTCATACCAGCGGCCTGCAACATGGTGCCCATGCCGCCGTCGAACAGCAAGTGCCCCGTGCCCTCGATGGCGGCGCGCAGGCGATCGTCCTTAATGCGCAGATCGTCGATCGTGCGCGTCTTGTACGCGGCGCCGTTGCAGCGCGCGGCATTGACAGGTGCCGCCAGCGCAGCACCGTCCAGATCATGAGTGATAAGCGGAGTAAACATCGAGGGCTCCTAATGGCTGGAATAGCAGGTGGTGTGGGCGGCGCGGAAGCGGCAGTGCTCACGCATGCGGCAGATATTGCAGGTGGGGCGGCTCTGGGCGTCGTGGACTTCGCCGTCAAACAGACCAATCACCGCGGTCACGCTCTTGGTGGGCATGAGCAGGCTGGTCGGCGTGACGGTAAGCCCGATGAGCCGCGTGGCGTTGAGCGCATTCACGATTGAGCGCTGGGCCGTAAGCGGGCAGTCGCCATAGCCGGGACTGAAGCGCCAGTTACCGGCGAGTCCGTGTGCGGCGGCCGCAGCCTTGACCTGCTGGTCCATCTGCTCGACGGCGGCTTCTACATAGGCAGAGCATGCGGCGTCGAGCACGGCTCCCTCCAGGGGCTGCTGGGCTCCCGTGGTGCGCAGACGACGCTCGGCGTCCATGCCGAGTGTGCATGCTATGAGCGCGGCAAAGCGGGCGTCTTTGAGATGGCGATAGATATCGCGACCACGCAGCTCAACGTTGGTGCCGACCAAGCGAATGCAAGGCTCTCCCTGCTCGTCCACGCCCGTGGCATCGACGGTAAACACGCGCCGCACGCCGCGGGGCTCAATGTCCAGCTCAAGGCGCTCGACCACAAGCTCAATACGTCGTGACAGCTCGGGCTCAATCTGCTGGCCGCCGTAGCCCAGATACCGCAGCATCTCGGCACGGTCGACACGGGGATGGTGCGCAGCATCGACACGGTAAAGCGCCGGCGACGCAAGGTCGGCCGGCACTTCGACAGCGGTTGTATCGATGTGCGGTTTTTCCATTACCCCAGGCGCTCCATAATGGTCGCGGCGATCGCAGGACGATTCATAGTGTACAGGTGCAGACCGGCGGCACCGTGCTCCTTAAGGTCGCAAAGCTGACGGGCGGCATAATCTACACCGGCTGCCTGCAGGCTCTCGGGGTCGTTCTCGTACTTGGCGAGAATCTTGATGACGGGGGAGGGCAGCGATGCGCCGCACATAAAGACCATGCGGCTGATCTGGGACTTGCCCATAAACGGCATGATGCCCGCGGTGATGGGCACCGTGATGCCCGCCTTGTCGGCAAGCTCGCGGAAGCGGTAGAAGCACTCGTTGTCAAAGAAGAGCTGCGTCACAAAGAAGCTCGCGCCGGCGTCCTGTTTTTGCTTGAGGTATTCGACCGAAGCGTTGAGGTCCTCACAGGCAATGTGGCCCTCGGGGTAGGCCGCGGCGCCCACGCAAAAGCCGGCGTCGACGAGCTCGGGGATGAGGTCGCGGGCGTAGGCGTAGTCCGAGGCGGGCTTGTCGTCCTCGGTCGCGCCAGCAGGAAGATCACCGCGCAGGGCCAGCACATTTTCTACGCCGGCGGAGCGGTATTCGTCGATCTTGGCGGCGATGTCGGCATGCGTGCGGCCAACGCAGGTAAGGTGCGCCACCGAGGGCGTATTGAATTCGCTCGTAATCATATGCGCGATGGGGGCGGTGGTGGCGCCGTTGCCCGAGCCGCCGGCAGAGCAGGTGACCGAGACAAAGCTCGGCGAAAGCTTGCACAGATTGCCTGCCACTTCGCGAGCCGTGTCGAGGGTCAGCTCGCCCTTGGGCGGGAACATCTCAAACGAAACGGGTGCGGTGCCCTGGGATGCTGCCTGCTTAAAAACCTCGTCGACGCGCATATCGTGCTCCTTTAGATACGTAATAGTGTGATGTGTTGTAAGGATTCTACAGCACCACTGTGTCACGGTGGAGTTTCACTCGCTATTCGGGGATACCAATCAAAGATGCCTTGCTATCGACATTCCCTATAACAACGCAGCTCATTGGGGGCGGGGTTATAAAGACTGGTATCTGATGCGAAATACCAGTTAATAGAGCCCCATCCCAAATTGACTACCCTTAAACCATGGGGAGAGGTCTGCAATTTATACAGTTGATTGGCTGTTGAGGGCGGCAACGCCGCCGCGATGCGGTAACCTCATTGATTGGTTTCGTGACAGCAACATAACGGTAATGTTGCGGAAACACGACGAGCCTAATCTATGACTCGTTCGTTAGTAATCAACACCGCTTCTCACGCGGTGCCGATACGAAGGGAGTTCCGTATGGCCGAACTTACTGACCGCTTCGGGACCATGGTGTTCTCTGAGGAAGTCATGAAGGACTACCTCCCCAAGGACATTTGGAAGCGCCTTGCTGCAACCCTCGAGGACGGTGAGCCGCTCGACCTGGATGTGGCCAACGCCGTTGCCCACGCCATGAAGGTCTGGGCCATCTCCAAGGGCGCGACGCACTACGCGCACTGGTTCCAGCCGCTTTCGGGCATTACTTCCGAGAAGCACGACAGCTTCCTCGAGCCCAACCACGACGGCACCGCCATTACCAAGTTTACGGGCAAGAACCTCATCCAGGGCGAGCCCGATGCCTCCAGCTTCCCCAACGGCGGCCTGCGCGCCACCTTCGAGGCCCGTGGCTACACCGCTTGGGATCCCACCAGCCCCGCCTTTATCAAGGACGATGTCCTGTGCATCCCCACGGCTTTCTGCTCCTACACGGGCGAGGCCCTGGACAAGAAGACCCCGCTGCTGCGTTCCATGACTGCGCTCTCGCGTGAGTCCAAGCGCGTTTTGGCGCTGTTTGGCAAGACCCCCAAGAAGGTCGTTCCTTCCGTGGGCGATGAGCAGGAGTACTTCCTGATCAAGAAGGACGCTTACCGCAAGCGCAGGGACCTGGTCATCACCGGTCGCACCCTCTTTGGCGCTGCCCCCTGCAAGGGCCAGGAGCTCGAGGAGCACTACTTTGGCGCTATCCGCCCCACCGTCTCGGCCTATATGAAGGACCTGGACGATGAACTGTGGGCGCTCGGCATTCCTGCCAAGACCAAGCACAACGAGGTCGCTCCCTGCCAGCATGAGCTCGCTCCTGTCTATGGCGAGGTGAACGAGGCCATCGACCAGAACCTGGTCATGATGGAGAAGATGAAGCTCATCGCCTCCCGTCACGACTTGGTCTGCCTGCTGCACGAGAAGCCCTTTGAGGGCATCAACGGTTCGGGCAAGCACAACAACTGGTCGCTTGGCACCGAGTCCGAGAACCTGCTCGACCCGGGCGACACCCCGCTCGACAACCTGCAGTTCATCGTCTTCCTCACCGCGGTGATCGAGGCCGTCGATAACTATCAGGAGCTCCTGCGTGCCTCCGTTGCCTCGGCCGGCAACGATCATCGTCTGGGCGCCAACGAGGCTCCTCCGGCGATTATGTCCATCTTCCTGGGCGACCAGCTTACCGAGGTCGTCGAGAAGATCATCGATGGCAAGGCTTCCGTCCATGCCACGCGCGGCGTGCTCGACCTGGGCGCCGATACCCTGCCCAAGCTGATGCAGGACAACACCGACCGCAACCGCACCTCCCCGTTTGCCTTCACCGGCAACAAGTTCGAGTTCCGTGCCTGCGGCTCCGAGCAGAACGTCTCCGACTCCAACCTGGTGCTCGATGCCGCCGTGGCCAAGTCGCTCAAGTCCTTCGCCGACGCACTCGAGGGTACGCCCGAGGATAAGTTCCAGGACGCCGCGCTCGAGTACTGCAAGAAGGTGCTGACCGATCACCAGCGCATCCTGTTCTCCGGCGACGGTTACTCCGACGAGTGGCCCATCGAGGCCGAGAAGCGCGGCCTTGCCAACAACAAGACCACGGCCGACGCTCTTCCCGCCTTTGTTTCCGATAAGGCTATCGCGCTCTTTGAGGAGACGGGCGTCCTGACCAAGGCCGAGGCTCAGTGCCGCTATGACTGCAAGCTCGAGAAGTACAACAAGCTCATGAACATCGAGGCCACCACGATGGTTCGCGAGGCGCGTCGTACCTATCGTCCGGTCATTACCGCCTATGCCACCAAGGTCGCTAAGGGCCTTGAGACTATTCGTGCCGCCGGTGCTGAGGCCGCCATGCAGTGCGAGCAGAACACGCTCAACAAGCTCTGCAACGGCATCACCGCCATCAACGACTCCATCAAGGCGCTCGACGCCGTACATCAGAAGGCCGAGGCTCTCGATGGCCAGGAGCAGGCCAACGTGTACGCGCACGAGGTCGTTCCTGCTATGGATACGCTGCGCGCCGCCGTGGATGCCATGGAGGAGATCGTGGCAGCCGACTACTGGCCGGTTCCGACCTACGACGACATCCTGTTCTACGTGTAGGGCGTAACTGACATATCGTCACGGTATTGAGCCGGGGTCCGCATCGCGCGGGCCCCGGCTTTTTGTTTCAAGACTTTAGTCTGCTGGCCGCGCAGCGGCCAGCTTTAAACCACC
>CAJMLP010000047.1:0-7754 GCA_905214215.1 uncultured bacterium
ACGGACGCGGGCGATGATTTGCTTGATACCTTCAGGCAATCCATGAAGAAACTCCTGCATTTAAAAGTACGTTTTAACTGCAACAACTGTATCGTACCGAGTGGACTCGGTAAAGGCACTATTCCTCTTTGGCAAGATCAAAGGTCACGGTGATTCGATCACGCGAAACACGGATCTTTGGGTCGCCGCAAAGGTTGAGATAGTACCGGGCGGCAAGGTCATTAAAGTCGCGTTCCACAGCGCGCGAAAACTGTGCCATGTCATCCTTGGCAATACGTAGCCCGCGACGATCCTTCGCGAGATCGACAGGAGTCGGCGCATGCGAGGACGAATCACGCTCGCGCAGCAGACGCGCGGTCACACCGCGAACGGGCTTAATCTGCCCTGCCAAAATGCGATGGGCCGTGCGCTCGGACATCTCAAGACCCAAACCCGAACAAATACGGATAAAGTCCTCGGCATCAGAAGCAAGGCCTAAACGATCGACAACCGGAAGCTCGCTCTCGTCATCAATGAACAGGAGACGAGACGTATCGAGCCGACTTGACGCTTGAGCATAAAGGGTCGCGGCAATCTCAGACGGAGAACCGAGATAGACATCGCAACCACGCAACTCCTCGAGCGCAAACTCACAAGCAGCGCGAATAATATTATGTGGACCGCGAGCGCAGACATAACGTCCGTCCTCATCCTTGACGGCCTGGGGCCAGCTGGACTGATCGGCACGCTCACTGAGGCGGTCGGCCGCAACGCTCACCTTGAAGGCTGAACCAAGATCGACGCCGGACGTGACCACACGGGCCTCGTCGGCGTTCTGCTTAATCGAAAACAATGCCATGCCACGACCGTGAACGCCCCAACGGTCCATCTTCATGCTCTCGAGCTTGGAGGTAACGCGGGCATCAAAGATTCGCTCTTGCATATCCTGCGGAACGCCAGAACCGTTATCCAGAAAGACAAGCGTGCGGACGCCATCTTCCTTGGTCGTGGCGAGATAGACCTTGTCGGCGCCGGCATCGCGAGCATTACGGAGCATTTCGATGACGATGTCCTCGACATGCTGAATGTCGTGCTTAGCCTGGCGCCGCTCGGCCTCCGAAACGCGGAGGCGGACATACCCCTCGCCAAGGTTCTCCTCGACGCGAAGGTTGCCCTCCCCCGACATCGACGCGATAAATGAGATGAGCTCGTTCGCGTCGCTCATGTTATTTAGCGATATCGACAGCGCGGCTCTCGCGAATCACGACGACGCGCACCTGACCGGGATACTCCATCTCTTCCTCGATCTGATGGGCGATATCGTGAGCCAGAACCGTGGACTGGGCATCGGAAATCTTGTCCGGCTGGACCATGACGTGGACCTCGCGACCGGCCTGCATGGCATAGGTACGTTCGACGCCGTCATGGGAGTTGGCGATCTCCTCAAGCTTCTCAAGACGCTTGATGTAGTTCTCGGCAGACTCGCGACGGGCACCGGGGCGAGAGGCAGAGACAGCATCGGCGGCCTGCACCAGGACATCGAGCACCGTGTTGGGGTCGACATCGGCATGGTGAGCCTCAATAGCGTGGACGATAACGGGCTTCTCGCCATAACGGCGGGCAAGCTCGGCGCCGATGACGGCATGCGGGCCCTCGACGTCGTGGTCGATTGCCTTGCCCAGGTCATGAAGCAGGCCGGCGCGCTTGGCGGTCACAACGTCCAGGCCAAGCTCGGAAGCCATCACGCCGCACAGATCAGAGACCTCGAGGGAATGCTGAAGCACGTTCTGACCAAACGAGGTACGGTAGCGCAGGGCACCAAGGGTCTTGACGATCTCGGGGTGCAGATCGTGGATGCCGGTATCGAAGGCAGCCTGCTCGCCAGCCTCGCGCACGCGCTGCTGAACCAGGTCGGCGGCCTTGTGATACATCTCCTCGATACGGGCAGGGTGAATGCGGCCGTCGGCGATGAGGTTCTCGAGGGCGACGCGGGCGGTCTCACGACGGACCGGGTCGAAGCTCGAAAGAACGACGGTCTCGGGCGTGTCGTCGATCACGAGGTTGACGCCGGAAACCTGCTCGAAGGTCCGGATGTTGCGACCCTCGCGACCGATGATACGGCCTTTGAGGTCATCAGAGGGAATGTGCACGGAGGTAACGGTGACCTCGGCAGTGTGATCGGCAGCGCAGCGCTGAATCGCCAGAGACAGAATCTCCTGGGCGGTCTTGTGGCACTCGGCGCGAACCTGCTGCTCAGACTCGCGAATGATCGTGGCGGCCTCGTGGGTGACCTCGCCGCGAACCTTATCAAGGAGCTCCTTGTGCGCGTCCTCGCGGGTAAGGTCGGCGATACGCTCGAGCTCGGAGGTCTGCTTTGCGCAGAGCTCCTCGAGCTCACGGGAGCGCTTCTCGACCTGACCGGCCTGGCTGGACAGCTGATGCTCGCGCTTGTCGAGAGCGTCGTTGCGGCGATCGAGAGATTCCTCGCGCTGCATCACGCGGTTCTCGAGCGTACGAATCTCGTTCTTACGCTGCTTGTCCTCGGCCTCAGCGGCCTGCTTGTTCTTGATGATCTCCTCTTTAGCCTCGAGCAGAGCCTCTTTTTTGAGGGTCTCGGCCTGACGCTTAGCATCACCGATCAGGGACTCAGCCTGTGCGTGTGCCGACTGGATTTTTTCGTCGGCCTCGTGAAGACTACCCTGCTTGGCGGTGCGCATGTAGGCAATGGCGGCGATGGCACCCAAAATGATGCCAACGAGCGCTGCGATGATAGGCATGCTCACTCCTTTTTATGGATTCGTTACACAACAAAGCGAACCGTCCTTACGAACGGCTCGCGACATTTGAGTAATATGGGCGCAGCTTATGCGGGTCGGATACAGATAAACATATAAACAAACTCATCACAGATGAGCACATATCACAAAGCAAATGACAGTGTTTATCGTACGTTGAACCACAACAACTGTCAAATAAATGGCCCCAGCACGGCGGCTAAAACGCGGTGAACGGCAGGGCCACAAAACGCATACGCCTAAACCGCACATTCCTCACGTTCGGCATCGAGACGTGCCTTAACGGCATCGGCGGCGATGTGATACGAGAAGCCCTTGCCCATCAAAAACCGAACCAGTTTTTCGAATCCGCGCGTCTCTGGAACACGCCGCTTGGCGAGCAGGGCTGACGCACGCGCCAAATCGTCTTCGACGGCAAAATAATCCTCGGGATAACCGGGAATGTCATCGAGCACGACATGACGGCGCTTGAGCTCGGTCTCGATTTTACGCTGTCCCCAACCGCGCCGCTTGCGTTCCTCGATAAAGTACGAGCAAAAGCGGTTCTCGTCTAAAAAGCGATACTCGGTGGCGCGCTCGACGGCGAAATCGATCGCGGGCTGGCGAAAGCCGTAGCGTGCCAACTTGTCACGGACCTCACCCGTCGCATGGTCGCGTCGCGATAGCATCTCGGTCACCATGGTAAGTGCACATTTACGCTCGATGAGCTGCACCGCTTCACGAAAGTTATCCCAATCACAGGGAAGATCGGGGCGATTTTTGACATACAGGCGCGCGACCCGCACGGGAATCCAAATGGACCGCTCAAAACCGCCCTCAAGCTCACAATCGATATGTGCGCAAGGCTTTTTGGACGCATACCCGCTCGAGAACGAGGAGGCCGCCTTCTTATCGGGAAGGACAACCGTGGCCTCGGTCACCGTATACGACATGAGCGTAACCGCTACTCGTCGTCATCATCGAGCATGGCGGAACCATCGATGGCGTAAAGCTCGTCAAACTCCTCAGGCGCAGGCTGATCGGTCAGCTCGACCTCGGACGGAGCATCGTCATCAAACTCAAGCCCGCAGGCAAGGCGGACCTTATGCTCAATCTCGTCGGCGCAATCGGGGTGTTCGCGCAGGAACGCCTTGGCGGCCTCGCGACCGTTGCCGAGCTTGTCCTCGCCATAGGCAAACCAGGAGCCCATCTTCTTGCAAATGCCGCACTCGACAGCCATGTCCAGAATCGAGCCCTCCTTAGAGATGCCCGTACCGTACATGATGTCGAACTCAGCAGAACGGAACGGAGCTGCCACCTTGTTCTTAACGACCTTGGCGCGCACGCGGTTACCGATAACCTCATCCTTAAGCTTAATGCTGTCGATGCGGCGAATGTCGATACGCACCGAAGAGAAGAACTTAAGGGCGCGGCCGCCCGTCGTGGTCTCAGGGTTGCCGAACATGACGCCGATCTTCTCTCGCAGCTGGTTAATGAAGATGCATGTCGTGTTGGACTTGGACAGCGAGCCGGCGAGCTTGCGGAGCGCCTGACTCATCAGACGAGCTTGCAATCCGACCGTGGTATCGCCGATCTCTCCCTCGATCTCGGCACGCGGGGTCAGCGCGGCGACGGAGTCGACGACGATGGCATCGATGGCGCCGGAACGCACGAGCATGTCAACAATCTCGAGCGCCTGCTCACCCGTATCAGGCTGGGAAATCAGTACCTCGTCGATATCCACGCCAATGCGCGCGGCATACGTGGGATCGAGCGCGTGCTCGGCATCGATAAATGCCACCACGCCACCCATTGCCTGGGCTTCGGCCAGGATCTCGAGCGAAAGCGTCGTCTTACCGGAGGACTCAGGACCGTAAATCTCGACGATACGGCCGCGCGGCACACCGCCGATACCCAGAGCGGCATCGAGTGCCAGAGCGCCCGTGGGGATGGCCTCAACCTCAAGCTCGGGGCCGCCGTCACCATACCTCATGATGGAGCCTTGACCGAACTTCTTCTCGATCTCGGCCTTGGTGGTGGCGATCATCTCATCGCGCTCTTTACCCGTCGTGCGAGCATGAACGGTACGTACGGGACCTGAATTCTTGGCCATGAATAGCCCTCCTCTTAACAACCTGCATCGATAATAAACGAACGGCTGTTCGTGGTCAACCGTTCAGGCCAATCATATGCAGGCAGTCTTTCCAAAACCCAACCAAACGCCGACCAAACACTGACCAAATGCTTGACCACAAAGGGGCAAATAAGAACAAGAAAGGCAAAAATACACCTATGACCAGCGCAAACGCTAAATTCGTCAGGGGTCCCTATCTCCACAATTAAGGGGCCCGAAGGCCCCTTAAAACACGTCTATTCCATAGAGTTGAGCACAAGGGCAATGCGTCCCAATGCCTCCGCGACCGCATGGGCACGAACACACGAACGGTCGCCCTCATAGTGGCAGCGCACAGAGTCCACGGCCGGCACTTCCCCATCAGCCGCGCGATACGCCCAGCCAATATAGAAAGTGCCAGCCGGATCGTCCTCAGTGCCGCCGCCGGGGCCGGCATAACCCGTTGCGCTCACTGCAATATCGCTCTGGTACAGCTCCAGCGAACCCGCCGCCATCTCGCGCGCGGTCTGATGCGACACCGCGGTATAGCGGTCGAGCGTCTCCTGATCAACACCCAAAACGCGATGCTTGATCTCATCGCAGTAGGTCACCGCACCGCCACGCAGCACCGCCGAGGCGCCCGGGATATCGGCAATCGTCGAGGCGATCATACCTGCTGTCAGCGACTCAGCCGTCGAAACCGTCACGCCCCGAGCGCTCGCGCGCTCGACAATATGACGCGCCAGCTCCTCGTTATGTGCGGAGATCTGCTCAAAAGAGTCCGTCATACCCACCAGAACCTAGACCGAAAAGACGATCTTGCGGCAGTTCCAGAAGTACTGGGCGCCCGAGATAACGGTCAGGACAACGGCAACGGCGTACAGGAAGCGCGACACCGAGTAGATGCCGAGCGTCAGCGCCAGCGGGCCAAGGTGCAAGCCGGCCATAGCAAAGACGCACAGGTAACCGCAGATGGAGACCATCGTGGTCGCCGTCTTGTACTTGCCAAGCTTATCGGCGGCAACGACCACGCCGGCGGCACTCGCGACCATGCGAAGGGCGCTCACCAGAAGCTCACGGAACAGGATAATGAACACGGACCACACGGTCACAGCGCCAAAATCCAAGAACAGCAGCAGAGCCGAGAACACCAGCAGCTTATCGGCAATGGGGTCCAAGAATTTACCGAAGTCGGTAATCTCGTTGCGCGAACGCGCCAGATAACCGTCGACCTTATCGGTGCACGACAGGATCACATACAGAATGAAGGCAGCGGCGGCGAGCGGGCCGTCGAAGGTGCTCCAATCTGTACCGGCAACACTCGTGTGAGAAAGCGCCGACACGATCATGAACACCGGGATAAAGACGATGCGAACGCACGTCACGATGTTGGCGGGCGTCCAAACACTCGTCAGTTCCTTATTGCTCTCGTTTGCCACGATGCTCTCCTACTCCACAACATGGCCGATAAGCTCATAGCAGAAGCTATCGGTAAACTCGACCGTCAGAATATCGCCCACGGACGCCTCACTGGCGTCCAAGTGCACCGCGCCATCCGAATCGGGCGCCTGGAACCAAGCATGGCCGATCAGCTCGGCGCCGTCCTCGGTCTCCTCGATGCCGTCGACAATCACCTGGGCGCGCTCGCCCACATGTGCGGCGGTGGCGGCAAAACCGAGCGACTCGGCCAGGTCCATGGCCTCCTGGGCGCGCTCGAGCTTGACCTCCTCATCGACCTGACCCTCCATCTTAGCGGCCAGGCTGCCCTCCTCCTGCGAGTAGGCAAAGACACTCGTGTAGTCAAAGCCGACGGTGTCCATAAAGTCGATAAGGTCGCGGAACTCGTCGTCGGTCTCGGTCGGGAAGCCGACCATGGCCGTGGAACGGATCACGATGCCGGGGATACGCTCACGCAGATCGCGGAACAGGTCCTCGAGCTCCTGGCGCGAACCAGAACGGCGCATAGCCTTGAGGATGCGCGCGTCGCAGTGCTGCACGGGGATATCGATATAGGGCAGCACCTCGGGCATATCGCGAATCGTATCGATAAGCTCGTCGGTCATGCCCTCGGGCTGCAGATAGAGCACGCGGACCCAGACGTTGTGCGGGCGCACGGCCTCGGCGACGGCATGCAGCAGCTGCGCCAGATTGCGCGGCGAGCCATCGGTGGCGTCTTCGTCGGCAAAGTCGGTGCCCCAAATACCCGTGTCCTGGCCGATCAGCACGATCTCGCGCACACCGCCGGCAACCAGGTCGCGTACCTCGGAGATAATGCTCTCGGCATTGCGCGAGTGATAACGACCGCGGATATACGGGATCATGCAGAAGCTGCAGAAGCGGTTGCAGCCATCGGAAATCTTGACGTAAGCAACGGCGCCCTCGACAGTGCGCTTGACTTGCGGAATATAGGCAGCGATCTCACGCTCGACACCCAGCACGCCATCGATGACCGCCACGACGCCGTCCTCCTCGTCGGCCTTCACAAAGGCAGCGACCTCGGGCAGCTCGTCAGGCAGGTCGTCGCCATAGCGCGACGGCACACAGCCGCACATGACGATGGGACAAGAACGAACGCCGTCCTGAACCTCGTTGGCGAGCTCGAGCGTGGTCTCGATGCTCTCGGACGTTGCGGAGGCGAGGAACGAGCATGTATTGACGATGGCGATATCGGCATCCTGTGGGTCGAATGCCTCCTCGTAGCCCGCGGCGGTCAAAAGAGAACGCATGCGGTCGGTGTCAACCTCGTTCTTAGCGCACCCGAGGGTGATGTAGAGCACGGAGCCCAACGGTGTATCCATGTTGGAGAGCAGTCCTTTCGAATGATATTAGCGGTAGTTGGTGAACTGCAGCGGCTGGCCGTAGTCCTGGTCGCGCAGGAACTGGATCAC
>CAJMLP010000048.1:0-7734 GCA_905214215.1 uncultured bacterium
TCGAGAGAATTGTCCGCGAGAACGAAGATCTTCTCAATCAGATCAAGATCGGCATCGATGATGAGCACCAGGCATGGAACACTGAGACCGACGATTACTTCGACGCCATGACGACAGCCGACCTTATGGGAAAGCGTTCCGACCTGATGAAAGCTCGCGCCCTCGGCGTTCGAGCTGCAATTGAATGGGCGAGACACGAGGCGCCAGACCTGTTCGAGGGGCTGCGTGCGGCGAGGAGCGCGGGGCGGACGCTTACAGGCGATGAGCTCGCCGAGTTGAAAGAAAAGTATATACAGTCTATATAGACTGTATATACTTTCTATATAGACTCACTGTTAGATACAACAGCACTTGAGAGGAACGCCCGTGATTATTTCGGCTATGAACTTAAAAGGTGGTGTCGGCAAGACAACGACGGCAATGGCGTTGGCGACAGCTGCTGAGCGCGAGGGAAAGAGCGTCGAGGTTTACGACTGCGACCCGCAGTCTAGCGCAAGCTTCTGGGCGCTCCTCGCCGATCAGAACAATGATTCCCTTCCATTTTCCGTAACGTCGGCGAACCTGGCGACGGTGCGGCGCGCCGGCATCCAATACCGCAGGAATCCTGACAAATGGATCTTTATCGACTGCCCACCGAATGGCAACATCATGGACGAGGCTGCTGAGGCATCGGACTTCGTCGTGATTCCGACGGGTCCGGGCGCGGCCGACGTTGTGAAGACCATCGAGACCGCACGCACGCTTACGAAGCGCGAGGTCTTTTACGGCGTGCTGCTTACTCAGGTTGCGGCCAACACCCTTTCGTTTGCAAAGGCACAGAGCGAGATTGAAGATGCCGACCTCAGTTATTTCGACCATCAAGTCCGCCGCCGCGAAGGGCTGCGAAACTTTTTCGGCAATTCGTTTGGCGATGATCTCTTCGGCTATGAGGAGATTTGGGATGAACTGAAAGAAATCTTGCGTAACGATGAGGAGATTCACTATGCCGGCTAAGAGGCCAGTCCGTCGAATGACGGTGCCTGAGGAGGTTGCGCCGACCCTCATGGCAAACCAGGATACGCGCCACAAAGGTGACTCGACCAGCACTCGTAAAAAGGGAAAGTGCATCACTTTCTGGGTGACTGATGAACAAAAAGCCGAGATTTCGACTTATGCCGCTGAACACAATACAACGGTCTCACGCCTCATCGTCGAGGGTCTTGAACTGCGCATGAATCGAGATAGTATATAGATTGTATATACACTCTATATAGAATTTATATAGAGTGTATATACATAAGAGCTGAGCCGCTGGCAAAGGCTCAGGAGGGCTTGGAGGGGCTAGCCATGAAGCTCTGACCCAAATCACAACAGGGTCGCCGGCAGGAAAGGGGAGCCCTTCAAGGCCCCCCTTTCTGTTAGCTCCCCTGCTGCTTTACGCTATGGCCATGAGACCATCGGCGAGGATTCCGCGGGCATACGCACCCGTCGACTTGCCCTCGGCCTTCGCTTCCTTCTCAAGAGCCCGCTTCATCGCAACTGGAACCTTGAGGGACAGCGTCACCGTCTCGGGTACGGCCTTCGGGAGCTTGCCCTCGACAACCTCGCCAACGTTGACCCATCCGCTAGGCCACTCATCGCGCTCAAGGGCGCTTTCCCAATCGGCAATCATCTCATCGGTCACGACCTTGCCGTTCTCGGCAACGATTCCGTTCATGTCTACCTCCATCCCAGCTCACGCTTGAACTTCTTCGTCGGCGGCACCATCGCGTGGAACACGCACCAAACGCCGTCGATATCCATGAATCCAATCAGCTCGGCAAACCTCCCATCGGGAAGCGAGCCGACCGAAATCCAGAGCGGCGGGTCATCCGTGCCGTTTCGCTGGCGGCACCGAATCGGGTTCTCCCACGCATACGCGACCTCATCGCTGGTAAGCCCGTGCTTGAGGGCGTTCCCGTGTACTCTGACCAATGCCGTTCTCCTTTCTTCCCCAATAAGTATACCAGTTTAGTATACCTAATCAAAGCACCTGATTATCGAGCGGTCGCGCTGGGGCTTCGTGGCCGTCAAGCTCCCTGCGGGCACCCCTCCGGTTCAAAAAAGTCCACGTTTTCGAACACGCCGCTGAACTCGTCGCTGACGTTGTCCGAGGTTTCATCCTCGTCCTCGTCCGGCTCTTCGAACTTGTAGAGCGTTTCACCGTCGACGTCGAGCCTGAGCAGCCCGTGCTCATCGTGAGCAACAGCGAGCCAGGCATTGAGGACCTGTGGGGCGTTTTCCGCTGAAATGCTCAGGATGCTTTCGGCCTGCCCCTCTTCGGTTCGGCTGCTCTTTGCCTGCCCACTTTTCTCCGGGTCGTACCCCTCCTCGAATCTGAGGGCGCTCCAAAGTTCGAGATGCCGTCCGTTGACGCGCAGCACGGCATGTGAGGTCGATGCGGACCCGTCCGCTCGGGTGTCCCATGCGTCAATGCGGTCCTCGTAGACAATTTTGATATTCACTGTTTGCCGCCCTTTCCGTCGCGCCATGCGATGTATCGAGAGATCTCACCCTCAGGTTTGCTGGCAATTTCGTTGGCGAGAACCCGCCCGAGCCATGTGGCAATGCGCTCGTCGAGCTCAACGTGACCGGCCTCGGCCTCGATGGTCGCGGCGCTCGCGATGAGCCGGTGGTTGCGTTTGGTCCGTTCCTCGTTCCGCTGCTTCGCCTTGAGTTTCTTCAGGCGCTCTTCGGCCTCGGCGACCTGCTGGTCAATGGTCTTCTTGACGCGCTTGCGTTTCGGCTTCGCGGGCTGCGTTCCGGCGTCTGCCGCGAAAGTGTTATCTGACCGCTGAGCCCCGTCGATGCTCGTGAATTCGTTCAGGTCCATTTTGTGCCTTTCAACTGCGTTTTTAATTGACTTGATTGTACCCGTAACGAGTGGGTATCATTCCCTTAACTTAAGTTAAGGGCGCACTTAGTCTCACTTACTCGCGCCTACGGCGCTGCGTGAGAGAGACATTGCGTGCGCGCCTAGGCGGCGAGCCCTTACGCTCCCTGCGGTCGCTGCGCGTCGCTCGCGCTCCTTGCCTCTCCGGCACACCACCAACCGTTCGCCTTGGGCGGCTTACGATTGGCTGCGCCTGCGCGGTCGCCAAGGCTCCCTTGCGCTCCGCGATACCGTGCCCGTTCGCCTCAATGGCTCACGGTGCGCACGGCACCGCTGCGCGCTCGTTTCACTCGCTTGCCGGAAGGAGGCAGACGCCACATGGCCATCTACCATCTGAACGCC
The DNA here is from genome assembly GCA_905214215.1 of uncultured bacterium. Taxonomy (GTDB): domain Bacteria; phylum Actinomycetota; class Coriobacteriia; order Coriobacteriales; family Coriobacteriaceae; genus Collinsella. The sequence goes on from CAJMLP010000048.1 coordinate 3,254, forward strand.
CGAGGTATCGCCCCGGCGCGCGGATCGTCTGCCGTCGCGTCTGCCGCCTACCAGAGCGGCGAGACATTGCGCGACGAGGCCACGGGCGAGCTCAAGCGCTACGCGCGCGCCGAGCGCATCGCCGATACCGGTATCGTCCTTCCCGAAGGTGCGCCCGCCTGGGACCGTCAGAGTATCTGGAACGAGGCACGGCGCGCATATGACGGCGGCAACGAACTCGTGGCCAAGCGCTATGAGTTCGCCCTTCCCCGCGAGCTCGACTTGGACGAGCAACGCGCCTGCGTTCTCGATTTCTGCAACCTGTTCAAAAACAAGGCCTGCGATTGGGCAATACATGATTCGGGCGACGGTAATCCCCACGCCCACGTGCTCGTGAGCGCCCTCAAACTCGGTGCCGATGGCTTCGAGCGCCCCAGGGCGCAGAAGTCAACCAAGGTCTACCTGTGCCGCCGTCCAGACGGCAGCGACGTCATGGTCGCCGCCAAGGACTGGAAAGCGGCCAAGGCCGAGGGCATCGAGAAGGTCTACAACTTCCGGGACGGTGAGCGCCGGACCATGTCCCAGGCGGCGGCGCAAGGCCTCACCAAGGACGACCGCAAGACGAAGACGCCAGTGGCCGTCACCGCCAAGATGGACGGCGCTAAGGCGTTCGATGCCGAGAAAGCCGAACTCAGGCGCGTCCGCGCGTCCTGGGCAGGCATCGCCAACAAACGCCTCGCCGAACATGCCGCCAAGCACAACGAGGTTGCCGTGACAATCGACCACCGGTCCTTCGAGGACCGCAAAATTGAGTACGTCCCGACCGTCCACGAGGGCCAGCGACCCACGCCTGAGCGCGTGGCCATGAATGTCGAGGTGCGCCAGACGAACAGCGCCATCGACCGCGTGATCGGAGAGCTGCGCCGACTCAAGGAGCGCGCGAGCGCATGGTGGGCGCAGAAGACCGACGCCGTCACCCAGCGCCGGCGCGCTTTCATCGCCCGCCACACGGGCCTCATGCGCGCCACGGCGGCGCGAAAGCGCGGTATGGCCATGGGCGGCGCCAAGTTGGATATCTCCATCGCCAAGACCGTCGAGGCCGAGATCCAGCAGGTGTTCGCGCGCCGGAGCAACAACCACTTCAACGACCTCGCCGACGCCCTAGCGCAGCGCGGCGTGGCCATGGATTACGTCGAGGGCCACGGCGACCTCAAGTTCACCCAAGACGGTCGCACCGTCACGGGCGCGCAGATGGGACGCCCGCTGCGCCAGCTCGTGACCATGAGCAAGGAGGTCGGGCGACCGATTACCGCCGCCCAGCTCAAGGCCATGACCGCCCAGCAGCGCGACAAGCTCGTCCGCGAGCAGGCCAAGAAGACTGCAAAGGTCGCCAAGCCGCTCTCGGTCGAGATCGAGCTTGAAAACGAAAACGGTATCCACCACTAGACTAGAAACGGAGTTCAAATCATGGGTACTTTCGACAACCTCAGCCAGGACAACCTAGCGGCTATGGGCGATGCCCTTGAGGCATCGGCAGATCTCAAGGAACAGGCGGCGCGCGACCAGCTCCGCGTCGCCAAGGACATGCACAGCATCGCCGGCATCGCGAAGGAGATGCACGGTGCGTTGGTCGAGAACACCGACACCATGCGCGATATGAGCGAGGCGGTCATCGGTGCCGCCGAGCGAGCGGAGGATGCCTCAAACGTCGTTTACAGGGCTGTGGAGGCCCGCACGGTTGAGTGCCTGCGGGACGTGGAGAGGGCGGCTAAAAAGGCCGTTGAGAGCAGCCAGGCGAACGCCAAGCAGGCCGTCGATGAACTCGAGAGCGCGAGGCGGTCGATGATTGTTGCGACCGTTGCGTGTGGCGTCGTGACCTGCGTGGCCTGCCTCATCGTCTTCTTGGTCGCCGTGGGCTTCATGTGGGTCCAGCTGAAGGCCGGGGCCGAGTGGCTGGGTGCATGGGGATGGGCCGCGCTGCTTCTCTCCATGGCCGTCTGTGGCGGTATTGGCTACTTCATCGCAGTCAAGGTTCGTGGGTAGCCATGGATGATGTCGAGCTGCTCGATTGGCAGTTCAGGATTGCGAAGATGGACCGTTCCGAGCTTGAAGTGACCCTCCGGGCCATGGCCGATCCCGATGCAAAACCGTTCTCGCTCCATGACCCGGAGGCTGTGGCGCGGCTCGCGCGCCAGTCGTTGATTGGAAGTACGGAGGCTATGCTGAACCGTGTGCCTTCCAATGTTGGATCCGGGCCGGGCGGCGGCAAGAGAACCGTGACTGTCGACCTGCACGGCTACTACGAGGCAAAGACTGCCGAGGACGCCGAGGCCCAGGACCGGGCCGATCGGGCCGAGATACGGGCCATGTGCGAGCGCAGACTCGCGCACATGCGGCATCGCGAAGAGCTCCGGCACGTTCCCGAGACGTCGCCACTAAAGGCGTTTATCACCGCGTACGAGGCATCGGAGTGATCCTTTTTGTGTATATAGAATCTATATACAGTGTATATAGATTCTATATACACATTTTTAGGCGAAAAAGTGTAAAATATCATTTAACCTTAATATACGTCCTGCTTAGCCCGCAGGGCACCCCCTCGGGGTCGCTCCTGAGGTTGTTTCCAGGGGAGTGTTGTTTTCATCTTAAAGGGGGCTTTGTATGCCTGTTTCGAGAAAGCGTCGTAAGAGTTCCAGCGAGCATGATGGACGCTGGTATGAGAATGAGCGCCATGCAAATCAGGTGAGAAACGAGAAGTTGTTTGACGCCTATCGTTTGGGTTGGAGCTACTGCGATCCCGACACCTTTTATCACGCTATGTTTCCTGATGGGACTCTCCAGAAGAAGGGTAACGATTCCGATGGCAAGCCCAACGTCATTGTTCTTGAGGACACCGGTAAGGAGATAGAACGAGGAGTCGACCCAAAGGGCAACAAACTTGTAAAACGCATTATGCATCGATATACGCTTCATGACGGTCTTGAAGAACTTGAAGAGCTTCGAAAGCTGTCGATTGAGCAGAACACGTTTATGTTTCTGGCTCCGGTCAGCTATTACGGCAAGAGCCGCAGCAGCCGTAATGCCCGATACTTGCATGCCATCATGATCGATCTCGATTACGTTGGCGAACGCGAGCTTGATAACTTGCTCCACCAGATGGAGCGTGGCGCAATTCCCTATGCCAACTATCTCGTCAGCTCAGGGACAGGCCTTCACGTCGTTTACCTTCTCGAACATCCAGTGCCGCTTATGACCCGCTACGTCACTGGTCTACAGGTCCTCAAGCGCGAGCTGACCGACCGAGTTTGGAACGCCAACACAAGCGCCAGCGACCCAGACAAGAAGCAGACTCAGGGCATCTTCCAAGGTTTCCGGATGGTCGGAAGCGCCACGAAGCTCAATGGAGACATCGGCAATCCAAAGATTAAGCAGCCGTATGTTGCCGAGTGTTTTTCTCACGATGCGACCCCGCCTGCTACAATCCACTATCTGCTGTCTTTTGTTCCAAAGCTGCTGGGCAAGAAGGATATGGATGGTCTTGCAGCTCTTCGAGAACTTACGCAGGAGGCCCGCAAGAAGACTCCGATCGCCCAGGCAAAAGAATTGTGGCCCGAATGGTATGAAAGGTGCGTTGTTAACGACGAGCCGCGCGGAGGGTGGACGTATGGCCGTGCCGGCTACGATCGGGTTTTGAGCGTCATCAGGGATCAGGCATCAGTTGATCACCGTTATTGGTGCATCTTCTATCTTGCTGTCATGGCTAACAAGTGTGGCGTTTCTTACGACGAGCTTGAGGACGATGCATACGGCCTTCTTGATCGATTTGACGCCCTTTCGGTAGAGCCAAGCAACAGGTTTACCGCTAACGACGTGGCGGCGGCTCTGGAGGCGTTTGAGGGCGGCTCAGCGGCTGGGCGGGCGCGTCGTTACACTCAGGGATTCTGCGAGCGAAAGGCCGCTGTCTCATATGGTGAGAAGATGGGACATGGTAGTAATCCGCCAGACAAGAGACTCCCGAAGGATTTGTCTCTTGAAAAGGCCCGCATGACAAGGGACCTGAATCAGAAGGCCCATGGCACGAATTGGTGGGATAACGGCAACCGAGATGGAGCGCCGACGAAGGCCGTGCAGGTTTGGAAAACTGCGGCTGAGAACCCTGGTTTAAGTATGTCGGCGCTAGCTCGCGTCGCTGGGGTGTCCCGTCCGACTGTCTATAAGTGGCTCAAGCCTGGATGGCAGAATGAATACAAGAAGGCTATGAGCCAAGACAGGCGTCCAACGTACCGGCCTCATAGGGTTATCGAGGAACAGGCCGAGCAATTCAAGCGGAAGTATGCAAATGATCGGCCAGGTCTTGTTCGCGCGGTACTGCGCCATGTCGCGGCGCATCCGTGGGAGCCATATGAGCAGACGGCGGTCTTTTTCGGCTTTAAGCGCGCTGCCGAGGTCGAGAGAATTGTCCGCGAGAACGAAGATCTTCTCAATCAGATCAAGATCGGCAT
>CAJMLP010000049.1:0-7732 GCA_905214215.1 uncultured bacterium
TGCTTTGTTTTGAGAAGTGGGCTTCGCGAACTTCTCAAAACAAAGCAGGCGCCCCGGCCCCGGCAATGCATTTCAGGCTGACCAAAGTTAGATATGCGGTCTCCGGGGCAGCATCAGCAAAGTCCCCATTACATAAAAAATATCAGCCCCCGCAGATCGAAACGGTCGAGAGGGCCTTGCCCGGCGGGGTGGCTTTGTCTGGGGAAGTTCGCGAAGCCCACTTCCCCAGACAAAGCCACCCCGCCGGGCAAGGCCCCAGCGCGAGACCGTCCCGGATGCCTACCTACTCGTTGTCGCCCGCGGTCATCTGCGTTGCGGAGAGTGCGCCGTCGGCAGCGGTTGCAGCTGCGGCGTCGGGCCAGACCCAGTCGGTGAAGGCCGGGTGATCGTAGCCCTCATCGCACGCGAACTCAAAGGCCTCGGTGCTGAATGCCTCCCACTTATCAATCTGCTCGGCAAACTTATCGGCGTCGACCATGCGCAGCACGTCGGCGGCCAGTGTCCAGCGGTCCATGTTGTTCAGGCGCAGCATGTCGAACGGCGTTGTCGTGGAGCCTTTCTCCTCGTAGCCGTGGACGCGGAAGGCATCGTGGCCGGGGCGGTTCCAGATCAGGCGGCGAATCGTGCCGGCATAGGCGTGGAACGCGAAGAGGACGGGCTTCTCGCCGCAGCCGAACAGCTCAGCCCAGCGCTCGTCGCTGAGAGCCTGGTCGTTCTCGCAGACGTTCTGGATCTTGAGCAGGTCGACCACGTTGACGAACCATACCTTGATGCCCAGCTCGCGCAGCATGTCGGTTGCAGCCAGAGCCTCAAGCGTCGGCACGTCACCGCAGGTGGCGACCACGACGTCGGCCTCGGCGAGCGAATCGGCGGTCGATGCCCACTCCCAGGTCGCAACGCCCTCGGCGAGCTCCGCCTTGGCCTCGTCGACCGTCTGGAAGGTCGGAGCAGGCTGCTTGCCGCAGAAGATGGCGTTGACGCAGTCAGTGGACTGGTAGACGCGCTCGGCCACGGCGAGAGCCATGTTGGCGTCGGCCGGATAGTAGGCGTTTACGATGTGCGTGTCGTTGGCCTTGTTGAGCAGCAGGTCGATAAAGCCGGGGTCCTGATGCGAGAAGCCGTTGTGGTCCTGACGCCAGACGTGGCTCGACAGCAAAATGTTAAGGCCGCTGATGGGGGCACGCCACGGAATCTCGCGCTTGGTAGCCTCGAGCCACTTGCAGTGCTGGTTGACCATGGAGTCGACCACATGGACAAAGCTCTCGTAGGAGCTCCACACGCCGGAACGGCCAGTGAGCACGTAGGCCTCGAGGAAGCCCTCGCATTGGTGCTCGGACAGCTGCTCGACGACCTTACCGGAGCCTGCCAGCAGCTCGTCGTTGGCCTCGTCCTCGTAGAAGCCGGCGTCCCACTGCTTCTTGGTCACCTTGTAGGCAGCCTGCAGACGGTTGGACGCGGTCTCGTCGGGACCGAAGATGCGGAAGTCATCCATGTTCTTGGCCAGAACGTCGGCAGTGTACTCACCAAAGACGCGGGCGGCCTCGGTGGAGCCCCAGCCATGACCCTTAGTTGCGACGGGGACCTCGTGGGCATGAATATCGGGCAGCTCGAGCTCGCGACGCACCTTACCGCCGTTCGCGTTGGGGTTGGCGCCGATGCGCAACTCGCCGGTCGGCATAAAGGCCGTCACCTCGGGGCGCACCTGGCCCTCGGGCGTAAAGAGCTCCTCGGGCTTGTAGGAACGCAGCCACTCGCGCAGCACGCGGAAGTGCTCGTGGGTGTCCTTGGCACTCGCCAGCGGCACCTGATGCGCGCGCCAGGAGTCCTCGGTCTTCTTACCGTCGATCTGCTTGGGGCAGGTCCAGCCCTTGGGCGTGCGGAACACAATCATGGGGTAGGCCGGGCGGACCACGGTCTCGCCTGCGGTGGCCTGGGCCTGCGCGGTTGCCTTGATGTCACAGATCTCATCGAAGACCTGCTCAAACAGGGCAGCGAAACGCGCATGAATGCTTGCGTGGCTCTCGTCGTCAAAGCCGGCGACAAAGAAGTGCGGCTTATAGCCCATGCCCTCAAAGAACTTGGTGAGCTCCTCATCGGACACGCGGGCAAGGATGGTGGGGTTGGCGATCTTGTAGCCGTTGAGGTGCAGGATCGGCAGGACGATGCCGTCGGTTGCCGGGTTCACGAGCTTGTTGGACTGCCAAGAGGTCGCGAGCGGACCGGTCTCGGACTCGCCGTCGCCCACCACGGCCACGGCCAGCAGGCTCGGGTTGTCCATAACGGCACCGTAAGCGTGGCTGAGCGTGTAGCCGAGCTCGCCGCCCTCGTGGATGGAACCGGGCGTCTCGGGCGCAAAGTGGCTCGGGATGCCGCCGGGATAGGAGAACTGGCGGAAGAACTTCTGCAGGCCGGCCTCGTCATTGGTGATGTCGGGGCGAATCTCGCGGTAGGTGCCGTCGAGCAGCGACTGAGCAGTACCGGCGGGGCCACCGTGACCAGGGCCCATCAAGAAGATAGCATTCTGGTTGTGGTCGGCGATCAGTCGATTGACGTGACCGAACAGGAAGTTGATGCCGGGCGTGGTGCCCCAGTGGCCAACCAGGCGGTGCTTAACGTCCGGACGACCGAAGTCGCGCACCTCACCGGTTTTCTCGTCGACAAAGTCGGGGCGCATTAGCGGGTTAGAGCGAAGGTAGATCTGACCGACGGACAGATAGTTCGATGCGCGCCAATACAGGTCGACGCCCTCGAGCTCGGAAGCCGGCACCTCGTGGCCCAGCTTTTGCCACGGCGTCCCCAGTGTTTTAGCCATTGTTTATGTCCCTTCGCTGTGCGGTCACCCTCCAATACGGCAACCTTTCGTTGGGACCAGTATATTTGCTAAAACGTTTTATCATGGTGAAAAAACGTTTTACCACCCTTATCAATCCCATCGATTAGCAAAACGCGACATTCACCTGCGGCGTTGATTGTCACAGGTGCTCCACATTCGGTCTCTGCAAATTGGTAAACGTGTTTAGTTGTGTTTAGTAAGCTCGAGCACGCTGTCCTTAACGATAAGCTCCGGCTCCAGAACGACCTCTTCGGCACGCCTGCCGCCCCTACCGGCAAGACGCTTGGACATGCAGCCAAAAGCATGCTCCGCAAGGACACCGGGGTCCTGCTCAATCGCGGTCAGCGCCGGCTCAAAGAGAACGTCGGCCGCCGAGTTGTCATAGCTCACCACCGAGATATCGCCCGGGATGCTCTTCCCCATCTCGTGCAAGCGCTTGAGCAAACCGAGGGCAATGTTATCCGAGCTTGCGAACACGGCAGTGGCGTCAGTTGCGAGCACTGCCTCCGAGGCCTCGTATGCGCTCGGAATGTAGTACTCGCTCTCAAACTCCAAACGCGCGTCGATCGGCAGGCCAACCTCGCGCAGCGCGCGCTCATAGCCGGCAAGTCGCTTGCGACCCGTATTGGAACGGCGGGCATTAACCAGGCAGGCGATGCGGCGATGACCTTGCTCGATCAGATAGCGGGTGGCCATATAGCCGCCCATCTCGTGGTCGAACATCACCTTGTCGCACTCGAGCCCCTCAATGGCACGGTCGACCATTACGGCCGGGATGGGCAGGTGGCTGACTTCTTCGCGCAGGGCGCGGTCATCGGAGAACTCGTCACCCACCACCAGGAAGACGCCATCAACGCCGCGCGTCACCAGCTGGCGCAGCAGCTCCAGATCGTCATCGGCGCTTCCGCCCGAGCTGGTAATAAAGAGCGCGTAACCGTCCTCGCGGCAGCGCTTTTCCAGGCTACCGGCGAGCGAGGCAAAAAAGCGGCTCTCGATGTTAGGGACGATAAGGCCCAGCGTGCGCGACTCGCGCATGACCAGGCTGCGCGCAATCTGGTTGGGAACATAGTGGTTGCGCGCCGCGACCTCTTTGATGAGCTTGCGGTTTTCTTCCGAGATGCGACAGGGCCGATTATTGAGAACAAGCGAGACCGACGAGGGGGAAAGCCCCACCTCCTGGGCGATCTGCTTGAGGGTGACTTTGTTGGCCATCTCGCTCCTTCCGGGTTTACGCGCAATCTCTTGAAAGTATAGCGACTGCCCCTCTACCTCGGTGATAAACACTTTACCAATCCGGTGGACGGCTGTTTTATCGCCGCCAGCGCACCAAATCCGTCCAGGTGGGGTATATTGCAATCGATTGATGACAACAACCACCAAAAGGCGGATATTCGTATGCACGAGAACGACTTTTTTAACGAGGACCTGCTCTGCGCGCTCGCCGGCGTTGCCGGCGAGGACAACGTACTCATGAGCGAGCCCATGCGCGAGCACACCACGTTTAAGATCGGCGGCCCGGCCGATGTCTTTGTCACGCCCGATACCGAGCAGGGACTCGTCGCCACGCTTGACACCTGCTACCGCTGCGATCTGCCGCTCACCATCGTGGGCAACGGCTCTGACCTACTCGTCGGTGACAAGGGTATCCGCGGTGTCGTCGTAGCGCTGGGCAAGGGCCTCTCCGACATTACGGTCAACGGCACGCACGTCACGGCGGCAGCCGGCGCCTTGCTTTCCGATGTCGCCACGACTGCCGCCGAAGCCTGCCTCACCGGCATGGAGCCCATCTCGGGTATCCCCGGATCGGTCGGCGGCGCCTGCTACATGAACGCCGGTGCCTACGGTGCCTGTATGGCCGATGTGCTGGAGTCTGTGCGCGTCTACAAGCCCGCCCGCATGCTCGACGACGGCACCCGCGGCAGCGGCAACATTATTGAGTTCGATGTCGATGAGCTCAACCTGGGCTATCGCAAGAGCCGCATTGCCGACGACGGTTTCGTCGTGCTTTCGGCCACTTTCAATCTCGCCCCGGGCAACGCCGCGATGATCAAGGCCGACATGGACGACTACCACCAGCGCCGCGAGGACAAGCAGCCGCTCGACATGCCGAGTGCCGGCTCCACCTTCAAGCGCCCCGAGGGCTACTTTGCCGGCAAGCTCATCATGGACGCCGGCCTGCGAGGACACGCCATCGGCGGCGCGCAGGTGAGCGAAAAGCACTGCGGCTTCATCGTCAACGCCGACCACGCCACCGCCGCCGATGTCGACGAACTCATCCGCCACATCCAAACAACCGTCAAAGACCAATTCGACGTAGACCTAGAACCCGAAGTCCACCGAGTAGGCGAATTCCTCTAATAAAAAAGAAGGCCCCGAAAGGGGGCTTCGCCATCTTTATATCAGGCAACCAGTCCGGTGTGTCGCGCTTTGAACCCGAAAGGTCCGGGACTGCGGGCGAGGCATAAGGCTGGTCGCGAGTTCCGCACGCAAAGAAGGCCACTTAATGTGGCCTTCGTCTTGCGCAGGACTGTAGAGCAGGCAACCTTATGCCTCGCCCGCAGTCCCGGACCAACCAGCTTCAAGCCGCAGTTACGACAGCGCAATACCGCCAAGCCAGCCCCAACGCACGCCCGACCCAGTGCCATAGAAGCTAATAAACGAATCAAGCGACTTAGACGTAATGGCGCCCTCGTTGCTCATTACGATGCCGCCGCCAACGTAGATACCCACATGACCGTAGATAAGGCCCGGAGCACCCGTGCCGCTGTGCGAGGAATCGGCCACGATCATGCCCACCTGCAGCGCCGAGCGGTCGGAGCTATAGCACCAGGCGTTGAACATGTCACACGCGTTGCCGCCAAAATAGCCCACGCCGGCATTGCGGAAGACATTGGTAACCCACGCCGCGCACCAGTTCTGACCCGGCGAAGGCGTGGAGTAGCACGCGTTGACGACGGCCTGCTGCTTGCCCGAGCCGGCATTCTGCTGCGGAGTTCCGGGCGCATACGATCCACCGCCCGAGCTCGAACCACCCGAGTAGGAATTGTTCTTGTTCGCGGCGGCCGCGGCAGCGGCGGCCTTCCTAGCGGCCTCCTCGGCCTGGGCGGCAGCGAGAATCTCGGAATCGCGCTGAGCCATGAGCTCCTTGACGTCGTCGGAAAGACCGTTCAGCACGGTCTGGACTTCTTGCTGCTTGGCCTGCATATCCTGCATCTGAGCCGTCTGCTGGTCCTTGAGTTTCTCCAGGTTGGCCTTTTGTGCTTCGAGCTCGGTCTTCTGCGCGTCGAGCTCAGCCTGAATCGTCTGGATATCCTCGATGGCATCGCGGTCGCTCTTGTTGATCTTCTCAACGTAATGCGCGTTGGCGACGAGTTCCTCAAACGAGCCAGAGGCCAGCAGCAGCGACAGGATGTTCGTACCGCCGGACTTGTAGCTGGCGGCCACGCGATCGGAAAGGTCGTTGCGCTTCTTCTTGAGCTCGGCCTTCTTTTCATCGATCTGGGCCTGCGTGTCGTCAATCTTGCCCTGGACATTCTCGATGTCGTTGAGGGTCTGGGCATTCTTGTTGGCGAGCGCCGCGTACTCATTGGCAATGCTGTCGAGCTGAGCCTGGACCTCGTCGAGCTGGGCCTGGGCGGCATTCAGTTTGTCGGTGGTTTCTTGACTGGCCTCAGCCGCATGGGCGCGGGCGGGCAGGCCAAAAAGAACAGCCGCAGAAGCGGCGCCGAAAAGAGCCTTAAGGGCAGTGCGGCGCGAAAGCTCCTGCGTAAAGATGGAATCGTTGTTTGGTGACATATGTACTCCGTTACATGCTTATTTATATGTCGCTCAACTCAAACATATTAACGCACATCGCGCTTGTCCCAACTATTTCCACGAACGGCTGGAAAAGCATGGTCAGCGGCTCGCAAATACGTCCCACACCAAAGGTAAGGATTATGCAAATAACACCCTATGAGTACGTTAACATCAATCCTCTGGTTTTCCTGCCCCGCGTGTTTTGGGCGCCCCCAGCTGCGCTATACTCCCCTCAAGAAGTGTTCCTGATTCGATAGGAGACTACATGCCCAAAGCACTCGACCCCAAAGACACCTGCGTCCTCGTTACCGGCGGCGCCGGCTTTATCGGCTCGCACACCGTCGTTCAGCTGCTCGAGGGTGGCTACCAGGTTGTCGTCGTCGATGACCTCTCCAACTCCAGCGCCGTTGCCATCGACCGCGTCAAGACCATCGTGGGCGACGAGGCCGCCAAGAACCTCACCTTCTACGAGGCCAACGTGCTCGACCGCGATGCGATGAACAAGATCTTCGATACCCACCAGATCGACCGCGTCATCCACTTCGCCGGCTTTAAGGCCGTTGGCGAGTCGGTGAGCAAGCCCGTCGAGTACTACCACAACAATATCGAGAACACCCTGGTGCTCATCGATGTCATGCGCAACCACGGCTGTAAGTCCATCATCTTCTCGAGCTCTTCGACCGTCTACGGCGATCCGGACAATCCGCCCGTCACCGAGGAAGACCCCAAGAAGCCCGCGACCAACCCCTATGGTTGGACCAAGTGGATGATTGAGCAGATCCTCATGGACGTCCACACCGCCGACCCCGAGTGGGACGTCGTGCTGCTCCGTTATTTCAATCCCATCGGTGCCCATCCGTCGGGCCTGATCGGCGAGGACCCCAAGGGCATCCCCAACAACCTGGTGCCCTACGTCGCCCAGGTCGCCGTCGGTAAGCTCGAGGCCGTTCAGGTCTTTGGCAACGACTACCCCACCCCCGACGGCACCGGCGTGCGCGACTACATCCACGTGTGCGACCTGGCATCCGGTCACGTTGCCGCCCTCAACTGGATGAACGGCAAGACCGGCGTCGAGATCTTTAACCTGGGCACCGGCACCGG
>CAJMLP010000050.1:0-7698 GCA_905214215.1 uncultured bacterium
GGTTAAGTTTGCTGCTCTACAGTCCTGCGCAAGACGGAAAGCACATTAAGTGCTTTCCTTTGCGTGCGGAACTCGCGACAAACTTAACCCCCGCCCCCAGCCCCGGAGACCCTCCCTGCCGTCACTTTCTTCAACCAGTTTTGCGGGCGTGCGCCGCTGCGCGGCTAGCCCGCGTGTTCCTCGGCGGGGTTGGTCTGATTGTTCTGGTTGGACTTCTTACTTTGGCTCAAAGAAAAACGGGAGATGCCTTGTGCATCCCCCGTTTTTGTTGCGGTTAGTCTAGGTCAATAAACTTGGTACTTATGACATGGCCGTCTTTTACTAGCATTCTGGCCATAGTGGGGCCTCGGCTGCCTCTGGGGTAGCTGGCGCTGCCCGGGTTGAGGACTAGGCAGCGGCCCACCTGGGCTTCTTTGGTTACGTGGGTGTGGCCGTTGATGGCTACGTCTACGGATCCCACCGGAAGGTCTTCGCGGTAATGGGCTACGGCGAATTTGAGGCCTTCGTAGGTAAAGAGCGCAAGACGGTCTACATCGGGACCGTAGTCGCGGTAGTAATCGTTGTTGCCCAAGACGGCCCGCACGGGGGCGATGGTGCATAGGTGCTCGTAGTCCATCTCTGACGTGAGGTCGCCGGCGTGGATGATCAGATCTGCGCCCTCAAGCTCATCCAAGAGCGCAGGCGATAAATAGCCGTGGGTGTCCGAGATGATGTCGATACGCTTGGCGCTTGCACTGTTCATGGGATCCCTTCCGCAAAAAAAAACGATTCGGCAGATACATACAAAAAAGGCCCCACGGCCCCGCAGACGATGGGTCTACAGGGCTGCGGGGCCAGTGTGCTAGAGACTCAGAGCCTTCTTGAGCGGCACGACGCGGCGGCGCGAAACCGGCACGCGTTCGTCGACGCCCGTAATGCCCAGCTGGATGGCGCCCGAGGGCACCGTCTCAACGTCCGTGACGCACGCTAGGTTGACGATATAGCGGCGGTGAACACGGAAGAAGCCAAAGTCGCAGAGCTTGGCCTCAAACTGCGCCAGCGAGGTCGTCGACAAAAAGCGATCATCGACGGTATAGATGCAGGAGTAATCGTCCTTTGCCATGATAAAGCGGATGTCATCCACGGGAATGAGCACCTTGCGGCCGCCCTTTTCCACCGGGATACGCTCGATGGTCACTTTGCTGTCCGTAACCGGCTTGGCGCGTTGCATGACCTTCTCGATCGCGCGATCCAAGCGAGCTTCCTCGACAGGCTTCATCAGATAATCGACGGCATCGACGTCGAATGCCTCGACCGCATGGTCGCTATACGCAGTCACAAACACGATCGCCGGCGGATTTTTGAGCTTATGCAGCGCCTCGGCAAGTTGCAGGCCCGAGGCACCGGGCATCGAGATATCGAGAAACACGACATCCACGCGACTTTCCATAAGCATCTCGATGGCGGAGCGGACGCTCGACGCCTCCGTGATCGTGCCGATCTTGCCCGTTTGCTCGAGCAGGAAGCGAAGCTCCGAGCGAGCCGGCGCCTCATCATCCACAATCATCGCACGCAGCATAGGGATAAAACCTTTCGTCAACTAACTACGCCGGGCGTCCGTCGCATGACGTTGAGCCCGTAGCTTTTTATTTTACTCTTGAATGTCAAAGATGCTCTCTGACAAATCAAGATGAAGGAGCACTTTGGTGCCCTTGCCCGGCGCCGATTCGACACGCGTATAGGAGTGCGGCCCAAAAAAGCGATGGATGCGCTCCGAAATATTGTGCATGGCCACACCGGCGCCGCCACCCTGAGGAGAGCTGGCGTCGGGACGGGCAGAGCGCTCGTCAAACAGTCTGGCGGCGGTACCCTCATCCATGCCCACGCCATTATCGGCCACGGCAATCAAGATTGCATCCTCGCCGTCTTGGTGAACGGTCACGTCGATCCTCAGGGCGTCGTCATCGCCCATACCATGACGCACGGCGTTCTCGACAATCGGCTGGATCACGAACGCCGGCACCAGCGTATCTTCCACGTCCTCGGACACATCGAACGTCGCAAGCACGCGGTCCTCGCCAAAGCGGGCCTTCTCAAAGGTAAGGTAGCGCTTGGTCTGTGCGACCTCGCGCGAGACCGGAATAAGCGATCCCGAGTTGTCGAGCGTGGCGCGATAGAACGATGAGAACTCACGAAGCAGTTCGCGGGCCCGCAGCGGGTCGGTGCGCGTAAACGATGCAATGGTGTTCAGCGTGTTGAACAGGAAGTGCGGGTTAATCTGCGCCTGCAGCGCACGCACCTCGGCGCGCGCTGTGAGTTCCTTTTGCACCTCGAGCTCGTGGATGGCGAGCTGCGTGGACAAGATCTCGGCAAAGCCCGAGGCAAGCGCGTACTGGGTACGGTCGACGGCGCGCGGGGTCTTGTAGTAGAACTTGAGCGTGCCGACGGTACGATCGCCCACCTTGATGGGGGCGATAATGCCGGCGGGGACTTGGTTGTGCGAGCCGTCCGAGCCCACGACATCCACCATACGGTTGAACGATTGCACGATGCCATGTTCGATAACGTAGCGTGTGGCAAGCGTGTGGATGGGAGTATCGGGCAGCAGTTTTTCCTCAAACTCGCCCGCGCAGGCAAGCACGTTGTCCTCGTCGGTGATGGCCACCGTCATGGCGCGCGTCTCGGGCAAAATGCGCCGGCACACCAAACGCGCCGACTCCTGCGTCAGACCGCCCTTAATGTCCTCGAGCATGGCCGAGGCCACCGAGAGCGTCTCCTCGGTGTACTGGGAGCGCACCGAATCGGGATTGAGCGTCAAAAAGATAAAGATGCACAGAAAGATGCACAGCAGCGCGCAGGCAATCACCGTGGCGATCGGCTCGATACCGGTCACCAAGGCAAAAATAAAGTACACCAGCACGCAAATGGCGCATGCAACGGCAATGATGCGAAAGATTGATATTGAACTATCGCGCTGGGCGCGGCGGTCGATCATTCGGCCCCCTCCAGGATACTGATCAGTTGTGCGTCACGCCAAAGCCCGTCCATGATCTTGGGCCAAAAGCTCTGGAAACGCAGGTAGCTTGCAGCGTTTTGGCGCGCATAGGCCTTTGCCTCGCCGATACCATGGCGCCAAATGCGCAGGTAGCCCTCATGCTCGCGGGTAAACACGCTGCGGACCATAGCGGTCTTGCGCACGCGGTCGTCGAGCTCGCGCGAAATCCACGGGCCCGGGTAGGGCATGAGCGATGCCGCCGTAACGGGGATGAGCTCCTTTTGATGCGCGGCGAACGTCAACTTGGCCCGTTCGTAGTACCAACGGTATACATCCTGCATAAAGCGCGGTGAGCGCTTTTCGGACTCCGGAGGCAGATGGCGCACGGTCCACTCGTTATCAAACCACACGTCGTAGCCAAACATACGCATGTTAAAGAGGTAATCCAAGTCCTCGCCGCGGGTGATAAACGGGTCAAAGGCCACACGCGTAAAGGCGCGGGCGTGCAGGGCCATCAGGCCGCCGCACACGTAGTTGGAGCGCGAGATGCGGGTGCCCGAGAGCGCCTTTTTCATCCAACGGTTGAACTCGATGCGCTTGGTCCACCAACGATGGCAGATGCCCGCCTTGTCCGTGGGAGCCAGCGGCGAGCCGTCGCGATCGTAGAAATAGCCGCTCTTGACCAAGATCGGCAAGCCCTGACGCGTCTGCTGCCCCAACGCATAGGTCGCGCGCTTCATAAAGTCGGCGTCGATGACAGTCTCATCGTCATCCAAAAAGATAACCGCGTCATGCCCCAGCACAGCGGCACAGGCTAGCCCCATGTTGCGGATGGCACCGTAGCCTCGCAGGCTCACGCACTCGCCCGAACCCTTGGGCGCGATCTGAGCAACCCGGTCTGCGATGCGCGAGGCCTGGGTGTTGGTGACAACGGTGACCTTGAGCGTGGGATGCGCGTCGACAATCTCGTGCACGCGCAGCGACACATCGGCTGTGGCAGAAACAGGACAGACCACCAAAAGGATGATGCGCGGGATGTCGCACACCTGCTCAAGCGAGGCCAGGCAGCGGTCGAGTTCGGGATTGTCTGCGTTGAGTCGCGTCGAATGGTCATAGGTGCCAGGGGCGTTTGCGCAAGCGTCATCGCCCGCCCAATACGTTGGAATCACGACCGTGGCGTTCATGCCTTACCCTCCCTGCAACACAAAAACGGGACGCCGCCAAACACAGGCGACGCCCCGCGACCTAGCTGATTCCATCATACCCACTTGGGCAAATCATTGCTCGCAAGTCGCAATGTTTATTGCGGATAACCCCAAAAGAGTACCGTGGACAGGCACAATAGCCGCTCGCTCCTATGCGGCATGCTCTGCCGCCCGAGTCATGCGGGACAGGCGGACCAGTAGCATAAAGCCAACGACCAGCAGCACGCCAATGGAAAGGACGCCCAGCGACGGGTTGCCGGTCAGCGAGGTGACGACCGACACCAGGAAGGTGCCCATAACGCTTGCATAACGACCAAAGATGTCAAAGAAGCCGTAGTACTCGTTGGACTTTTCCTTGGGGATAATGCGGCCAAAGTAGCTACGGCTGAGCGCCTGCACACCGCCCTGGAACAGGCCGACCATAATGGCAAGCACCCAGAATTCAAAGGCGGTCTTTAGGAAGAACGCGGCGAACAGCACAATCCCCATGTAGGCGGCGACCGCCACCAGGATCATGTTGAGCGTGCCCACGCGTCCGGCGAGCTTGCCGTAGATGATGGCGGACGGAAAGGCCACGAACTGCGTAACGAGCAGCGCCAGCACCAGCTGCGTCGAATCGATGCCCAAGGCCGATCCGTAACTGGTGGCCATGGAAATGACCGTGTGCACACCGTCGATATAGAAGAAGAACGCGATCATGTAGACCAGCACGGTCTTATTGTGGGCAATCTCGCGCATGGTGTGTCCGACCTCGGAGAACACACCGCCCACGATGTGGCCGATGGTGTCCTCGGGACCGCGCTCGCGACCGTACTTTTGCTTATAGGTGCGAATGAGCGGCAGGGTAAAGATGAGCCACCAGGCACCAGTGATGATAAACGACAGACGCGTTGCCAGCATGGTGGGGATGCCAAGAGCGGGGCCACCCATGATGAGCGCCAGACAGATGACGAACGGCACGGTGGAACCGATGTAGCCCCAGGCATAACCCGAGCTGGACACGGCGTCCATGCGCTCGTCGGTGGTAATGTCAGGCAGCATGGCGTCGTAGAACGTCATAGAAGAGTTAAGGCCGATGGTGCACAGCACGTACACGGTCAAAAATGCCATGGCAGACATTGGGATAGCCTGCGCCAGGCAAAGCACCAGGCCCGTGAGGAAGAAGCCCAAGAAGAACTTGATCTTGTTGCCGGCGTAGTCGGCAAGTGCGCCCAGAATGGGCATGAGCATGGCGATGACCAGCGAGGCGATCGTCTGCGCATTGCCCCAAGCGACCACCAGGTCGGCCGAGGAAGCGCCGGTATTGATGGCGTTAAAGTAAATGGGCACCACCGAGGTATTGAGCAGCACGAGGGCCGAATTGCCCACATCGTACATAACCCAGTTACGCTCGAGCTTGGTGTATTTCATGGACAGGGACCCTTCGTATTTGCCCGATATGCAGTTAGTTCATCGTACCCCAATTGTCCAGAAGCACCGGTAAGGATTCGGCAAAGGGGCACGCATGAGCCCTATTCCTCGCGGTCGAACTCCTCATCGGCATTGAGCACGCGACCGCTGTAATTGACATGGTTGGTCACGGCTTCCATATCGCCGGTCTCGATAAAGCGGGCAACCGTGCACTCGTAATCGAGCAGCGCGCGGTCAAAGACCTCGGGGAAGCTCTCGGTCGAGACTTCATCGGTAAAGGGGTTCTTCCATGCCAAGTGGCCCAGGTTGCCGGTACGCTCGGGCAGCTCGGTCGTCACGCGGTGCGCAAGGCCGTCGAGCAGCGAGTAGTCGTGCACCAAGCCCTCAACCAGCGAGATCGCGCGCGTCTTTGCGGAGCCGGCCGGCTCAATCGCGCGGTAAAGTCGCTGCATATTGGCAACGGCAGCACCGTACTCCCCCGCCGGAATGTCAATGCCGTACACGCGTCCGGCAACATAGCTCATCAGCACGCCGGCCACGCGATTGATGCGATCGGTGGTGACGATCTCGCCCGCCGGCGGGTAATCGTCGACCGTAGCGCCATCGCGTTTAAGCTGCAGCATCAGTACATCCAGGTCGCTCTCGATCACGGCATGGACCTGACTGCTCGAATCCTCAAGCTCTGAATCGGACTCCACGATGCCAAACTGCTGCTCATAGACAAAGGGGTGAGCGTTGCGGTCGAGCACGTAATGAGACAGCAGGCCCAGCGCAAAGGCACGACCCAAGCTGGCATCGCGCGGCAGCAGATGCGACACGCCGTCGCGCAGGCACGCGAACTGGCGAGACATGCGCGACCGATGCATGACCTGCGCCAGCAGCGTGCAGTCGGAAACACGCGGTGTCAGAATGTGAAAGAAAAACGGGTCGGGGCCTTGGTTGCCCAAGATAAAGGCAATGCGCTCTTCATCGGACGTGATGACGCCCTGCGGAAGACGGTCGATGCTTTCCTCGCCAAACAGATGATGGGTGATAAGCGCGGGCATAATGATCCTTTCGATTTCATTCGATGCCACCCATTATGCCCACCGCGCGCCCATGCCAAACCTGCGATGGTAAACGACAGCACGCAAGCCTCTTACGCAAGCCCCAGGTGCGACTTGACCTCGGCGGCACGACGACGGGACACCGGTACCGTCGAGTTCACGCGGTCGAGCCTGAGCTCCATCAACCCCGTGGAGCCAATCTCAACATTGTGCACGTCTTCCAAATTGACCAGGTAGCTGCGATGAACGCGAATAAAGCCCTCGGAGTCCAAGCGACGCTCGAGCGAAGAGATCGACTCATTGATCAGGTACGTTCCCTCGGCGCAGATGGCGTTGCAAAAATCGGCGCGCGCCTCAAAGTAGCAAACGTCTGCGGCGGGAATGAACACCTTTTTGCCCCCGCGGTCCACCGTCAGACGCAAAGGCTGGCGCGGAGCGTGGATAACACGACGGACGCCCAAGGCCGCCTCGATCTTGTCGAGTGCCTTTGACAGGCGTGCGTCCTCAACCGGCTTGACGACATAATCGACGGCATCGAGGTTATAGGCATCAGCCGCATACTCGGCAAATGCCGTCACAAACACCACGACCGGCGGCGTCTTTAGGTTCTGCAGCGTCTCGGCAAGCTCAATTCCCGAGCGACCGGGCATGGTAATGTCTAAAAACAACACGTCGGGCTTGTTCGACAGAATCGACTCCACGGCTTCGGTGACATTGCCCGCCTCGGCAATATGACCCACACGCGTATCCTTTTCCAATAGATAGCGTAGCTCAGCCCTAATTGGGGGCTCGTCATCAACCACCAAGATGTTCCAGCCTTCGGACATATGTGCTTCCCCTCTTTTTCTCTCAATCCAACCGCGTGCTACGCCGTCAACGGCGCGGGCTCATGCGGCTCGCCGTTCAGCTCGACGATGACCTGCGTTCCCACGCCCTCCTGGGACTTCACGCGCATGCCGGAATCTTCTCCGTAAAAGAAATGGATGCGCTGAAGCACGTTGAAGAGCGCCAGGCCGCAACCTCGCTTGACGGAGCCGTCGGCGGTAATGCTCTCGGGCTCCTC
>CAJMLP010000051.1:0-7372 GCA_905214215.1 uncultured bacterium
GTGAAAGGAGAGCAGCATGCTGTTCGATGTTTGGGGTAGCAATACCCTTATCCACTGGGTCGGCTGGGCCATGGTCTTTATCGGCCTGATCGTGCTCAACGAGGTCGGCCGCCGCACCAAGCTCGGCGCGGCAATCATCTTTGGCGTGGCTCCGCTGGCCATGACCATCTATTGCATCGCCATCGCCGTCGGCGTTTCGCAGGGTGCCGAGTGGGCGCTCACCAACCCCACCCATGTGTACCAGAACAGCTGGTTCCACTACGCCAAGGTCTACGCGGCGTTGGCCGGTTGTTGGGGCTTCATCGCCATTAAGTATCAGTGGGGCAAGATCGGCAAGGCGCACTGGTTCCGCGCTTGGCCGTTTGTGATCGTCGCCATCAACATCATGATCGCCGTCGTGTCCGACTTTGAGAGCGCCTATCACTTCTTTGTCCTGGGCGAGTCCACCTGGGTCACCTCCGAAGGTGCTACGCAGCTGGCCGGCTGGAACAACGTGTTCAACGGCATCGCCGGTATCATCAACATCTTCTGCATGACCGGTTGGTGGAGCGTCTACGCCTCCGAGGACAAGACCGACATGCTGTGGCCCGACATGACCTGGGTCTACATCATCGCCTACGATATCTGGAACTTCTGCTACACCTACAACTGCCTGCCCACCCACTCCTGGTTCTGCGGCTTTGCGCTGCTGCTGGCGCCCACCGTCGCCGCCTTTATCTGGAACAAGGGCGGCTGGATCCAGAACCGCGCCTTTACGCTTGCTATTTGGTGCATGTTTGCCCAGGTGTTCCCGTACTTCCAGGAGGAGTCCATCTTTGTGACCCACTCCACGCTCGACCCCGGCGCCGCTACCGCGG
Organism: uncultured bacterium; assembly: GCA_905214215.1. Taxonomy (GTDB): domain Bacteria; phylum Actinomycetota; class Coriobacteriia; order Coriobacteriales; family Coriobacteriaceae; genus Collinsella. Next base: position 858 of record CAJMLP010000051.1, read on the forward strand.
TCTCGATCGCCGCACTGGTCGCCAACGTCGCCGCGATCATCTACATCGCCTACCGCGCCAAGAAGCTCGGCCGCAATCCCTACAAGCAGGATGTCTTTGAGGGCACCAGCGATTGGGAGAAGGCTACCGCTCGCCGCGCCAAGGTTGATTACGCGCACGCCGAGTAACGCGCCTGACGCAAACATCGTTTGAGCACGAAGCGGCGTAGCCGGCTCCGCGCAACTCAACGCATTGCAGAGCCCCCCGGAATGTGATTCGTTCGCGTTCCGGGGGCTTTTTGCTGCCGCGAGGATGCGGCTGAACGATGTGCTCGGGTTAAATCGGATCTTATATTTCGCATTCGCTTTATATGGCTCCATTTTTGGGTACAGTGTTGAGCCGATATTGCATTGGGGGATATATGAGCGATGAGATGTGTGGCCGCGAGGATGCGGCCCAGGATGCGGAAGCATGTGCCGAGGCCCTGGAGAGCCTTGACCGGATTGCGCTAGACGAGCTCTCGTTTAGCGATTCGGCCGTCGACACGCAGGACGAGGCGCACGAAGACAGCGACGCCAAAGACGCTCCTGACGAGGCCGAAGCCGAAGAGGACGATAGCAAGGACGATGACCAGCCGGAATCCGACTCGGGAGAAGAGACCGTCCTGCTTGGCAGCTTGCCTGCCGACGACTCGCTCACCCGCGAGCTTCCCGGCCTGGGCTCCGCGCCTGCCGTGGACGAGACCATCGCCATGGGCGATATTCCCCTACCGTCCGTTCCTTCGGCACGCGAAGCCGAGGTTCGTCATCGTAAGATGTCGCCCAAGCGCCGCAATCTGATGGTCGCCGGCGCTGTGGTCGTTGCGCTCGTCGCCGGCGGTGCAGGCTATGCCGCCTGGAACGGATATCAGCAAGAGCAGGCTGCCACTGTCGCCGCCAATGCCCACACGATGATGTCGGTGCAGATTGGTGTACATGCCGCGGGGCTCGACTGTTCCACCGGCTCCAAGATTCCCGTACAGGTGAGCGGCCAGGATTCTGACGGCTCCTCTGTGAGCGAAACACTCTATGTTGACGAGCACGGCCGTGGCATCAAACTGCTACCCGGTAACTACACGCTCTCCATTGCCGCCTCCCCCATCGCGTCCGACGGCACCGTCTATACCGTGCCGACCACCAAGGCGCAGGTCACGATCAAGAGCGACGGACAAGACCTAAGCAGCCAGGCCGCCTTTAAGCTTAAGGTGCCTTCGGCCGACACGGTAACCGACGACCAGATCGATGCCGCCGCCAAATATGCCGAGGAGGGAGGCGCGAGCTCCGCCGCCACCGCCAAGGTGCTCCAGCAGGCGGCAACCGCGCGGCGCGACGCCGCCGTCAATGCCGTGAGCGCGCAAAAGGCACAGGCGGCCCGTGATGCCGACGCCCGTCACAAGGCAACCGACCTCTACCAGCTCGATATCCCCGTCGAATGGTACGGCAAGGTCGAGACTTGGCAAAATGGCAGCACGCTATGCATCTATCTTGCCGGCGACAGCGATACGCCGATTGTGACGCTCGTCGCGGTGCGCGAGGGCGAGAGCTTTACGCCCGATGAGGGCGATACGGTTTTGGGTGCGGCCAATCTAGGCAACGGTTATACCGTCTACGCCAGCGGCCCCGTCTATCCGTACGTGGTGCCCCAGACCATCAACGGACGGACGCAGAATCCCGTGTCGACCTACCCCATGGACTCGGCCATTGAGCTTGTCGAGCTCACGACCGGCAACCGCTACACCTATAGCCAGATCAAGAACGTACTGGTCGGCAAAGACGGCAAGGCCGACGCCGCGACCAAACTCGAGACCGACTACCTCGCCCAGATTCTCCTGCCGAGCATCAAGGCCCAGGACTAGCCGGGCGCATCATGGTGCTCCCCAACCGTGATGAAGGGGCCAGGAGGTCCTGGCCTCGCAAATCCATAGACGATTAGGAAAGGAGCCACTTCCATGCGGGCACAGCATGTACCACGCCGTGTTTGCATGGAATATCGGCCTGCTCATCCATGGTAACGATTGCCGACTCGCCAAGATCAAACTGGGCCATCGCGGCATCGAGCGCGGCGATTTCGCGCTCGCGCGTTTTCTCGCTTGTCATATCCACACTTACCTGAATCAGGCCGTAAGCCTGCATGAGCAGTGCATCCCCAGCCACAAAGTCCACCTCATGGCTTTTATTCTTATCTTTAATCAGCAGGCGGCAAACCGAACCGGGCCGCACGGCGGGGGTCCTTCTTCTGAGCGCATTGAACACCGCGGTCTCGAGCCTCTGACCCTGATCCAGTGCCGATGCGGGGGAGAACGCTCCGAACATCGCAGGATCGACGGCGTAGACCTTAGACGCAGACCGCGTATTATTTGCAAGCGAACGCGTGAATTCCGGCACCGAAAACAGCAGGTAGGCGTCCTCGTAATACTCAAGTAAGTCGCTGAGCGTATTTCGACTGACGGATATCTGTCTGCTCTTGAACTCGTTGTACACTTTGTTCACTGACAGCTCTCGTCCCGAAGATGCCATGCACCGCGCCAGAAACAGCGAGGCCAAACGGGGGTTCTTGACGTCGTAACGTTCAACGACGTCCATGGCGACCGTTCGCGACGCATATTCCTGTAGCAGCTGAATCGCGTCTGCGGGCGTCTGCTCAAATGTCGCGATGAATCCCCCTCGCTCGAGATATCCGACCAGATGGTGTCTGAGCAACGCTGCATCGCTCGAGGAGAAGGGCGCGTTCGACTCAGGAACGCCCCTCGTCTTATATCGGACGTATTCCGAAAAACTCAACGGAAAAAGCTCTCGCACAAGAGAACGGCCCCTGAACTCGCTCTTAAGTTCTGAGGACAGCATCTTAGAAGAAGATCCCGTCACGTAGACGGTCGCTTTCTCCGTATCGACCACACGCCGCAGAAACGCACCCCATTCGGGAATTTCCTGGATTTCATCGAAGAAAATATAGGCACCCTCGGTTCGAGCAGCAGGATATAGCGCATAGAATGTATCGAGCACGTCCGCTAGCAGCGACGGCTCATACGGACGCAAGCGCTCATCCTCAAAATTGAAATAAAGCATCCGGTCAAGCTCGATACCTTGACCCTGAAGCCGCTGCATCTCCTGATACAGGCGATACGTCTTTCCACAACGACGGGCGCCCACAATCACATATACGATGTTGTCGCGCTTTGGCTCCTGCGGGTTGCCCAGATCAAGGTCGCGCTCAAAGACCTGCGGAATCCCCTGTTGCTCAAAGTCCTTTATTTTTTGAGCCACCAAGTCGTTGAATGCCATAATTCTCCAATCTTGCTCTCCTGCTAATCAAGATTATAACGATTCTTGATTAGCAGGAGAGCAAGATTATGCGTATCTTGATTAATGGATAAGCAAGTTTTCTATTAGTGGCCCCTCCCGGAGGATATCGAGCGGCCGAGGGGGGCAGGCATGAACGCCTCTAGCCGAAAACAAAGTAGCTAAAAAAGCCCCGTCCCAAATGAGCTACTTAACGCCAGGGGTCGGCTTCGAAGAGGGGCTCGCGCTCGGGGCGACGATCGCTATAAGGATCGTAGCCGTCGTCATCCTCGTTCTCGGCACGGATGTAGGGGTCGCGCGGCTTGGGCACAGGCTTGGGTGCAGGCTTGGGCGCGGCCGGCGCGGCGTTGGCGACCGGCGCATTCGTCTTGTTCTTGTCTATCATCTGCATATCTCCTTGCCATGCAATCGTGTTCAACATTATCGATTGTCGCACGAAAAAGGGCGGCGGACCCAATTGGATCCGCCGCCCTTGGCGTTTAGAGACGGCTGGCAGATTTTAAGGCATGTCCCATAAATCTACTCGGCGTCGGGGACCTCGTAGGTAGCAGACGGCGTGTTGTCGCACACGACGGTAAAGCCGCCGTCCTTGTCGGCATCGACCGTCACCTGATCGCCCTCGCGCACCGTACCGTCGATGATGGCGGCGGCGATGGCGTCCACGACCTCGCGCTGGACCAGGCGCTTGAGCGGACGGGCACCGAACACGGGGTCCAGGCCACCCACGGCGAGCATCTGCTTGGCCGCCGGGGTGATGGCAAGCGTCATGCGCTCCTTGGCCAGACGCGCGCGGACGTCGGCAAGCTGGATGTCGACGATCTTCTCGATCTGCGCCATGCCGAGCGGATGGAACACCACGATATCGTCGATACGGTTGAGGAACTCGGGGCGGAAGGTCTGAGCCATGGCGGCGTCGACCTGATGGCGCATCTCCTCCTCGTCCTTACCGGACAGATCGGCGATGGCCTTGGAGCCCACGTTAGACGTCATGATGATGATCGTGTTCTTGAAGGACACCTGGCGACCCTGGCCATCGGTCAGACGGCCGTCATCAAGCACCTGCAGCAGCACGTTAAAGACATCCGGATGAGCCTTCTCCATCTCGTCGAGCAAAATCACGGAGTACGGACGACGGCGCACGGCCTCGGTAAGCTGGCCGCCCTCGTCGTAACCCACGTATCCCGGAGGCGCACCGATCAGACGTTGGACGCTGAACTTCTCCATGTACTCGGACATGTCGATACGCACGAGCGCGCGCTCGTCATCGAACAGGCACTCGGCCAGCGCCTTGGCGAGCTCGGTCTTGCCTACGCCGGTGGGGCCCAGGAAGAAGAAGCTGCCGATGGGCTTGTCCGGATCGGAGAGGCCCGCACGGCTACGGCGCACGGCCGCGGCCACGGCGGACACGGCCTCGTCCTGACCGATGACGCGCTTATGCAGCTCGCCCTCCAGGCCCTTGAGCTTGTCGAGCTCGCCCTGCATCATCTTGGACACGGGCACGCCGGTCCAGGCACTCACGACCTCGGCAATCTCGTCGGAGGTCACCTGCTCGTTCAGGCCCTCGCCATCCTGCTGCTTTTGTGCCTCGAGCGCAGCCTCGGACTCCTGAATCTGCTGCTGCAGGCCCGGAATCACGGAGAAGCGCAGCTCGGACGCACGACCCAGGTCGCCGTTGCGCGTCGCGCGCTCCTCTTCGCTCTTGGCCTCGTCAAGCTGGCCCTTAAGCTCCTGCACGTGGTCGATGGCGTTCTTTTGGTTGAGCCAGCCGGCCTTTTGCACGTTGAGCTTTTCCTGGACCTCGGCAATCTCCTGGCGCAGGGCTTCCAGACGCTCCTTGGAGGCGTCATCGGTCTCCTTCATGAGCGCCTGCTCCTCGATCTGCAGCTGGGTGAGCTGACGCGTGGTGGCGTCGATCTCGACCGGCATGCTGTCGAGCTCCATGCGCAGGCGGCTTGCGGCCTCATCGACCAGGTCGATGGCCTTGTCGGGCAGGAAGCGGTCGGCGATGTAGCGATCGGAGAGGTCGGCGGCGGCCACGAGCGCGCTATCGGTGATATGCACGCCGTGGAAGATCTCGTACTTCTCCTTGAGGCCACGCAGAATCGAGATGGTGTCCTCGACGGTAGGCTCGCTCACCATTACGGTCTGGAAACGACGGGCGAGCGCCGCATCCTTCTCGATGTACTTGCGGTATTCGTCAAGCGTAGTCGCGCCGATTGCGTGTAAGTCGCCACGGGCAAGCGCCGGCTTGAGGATGTTGCCGGCGTCCATGGAGCCCTCGGTGGCACCCGCGCCCACGATGGTGTGGAGCTCATCGATGAACAGGATGACCTTGCCTTCCGATTTTTGCACTTCCTTGAGCACGGCCTTCAAGCGGTCCTCGAACTCGCCGCGGTACTTGGCGCCGGCGACCAGCGCGCTCATGTCGAGCTCGATGAGGTCGCGATCGCGCAGCGTGCTCGGCACGTCGCCGGCCACGATACGCTGGGCGATGCCCTCGACGATGGCCGTCTTGCCGACGCCCGGCTCGCCGATGAGCACAGGGTTGTTCTTGGTGCGGCGGGACAGGACCTGGATGGTGCGGCGAATCTCATCGGTACGGCCGATGACCGGGTCGAGCTTGCCGGCGCGGGCGAGGTCGCAGATGTTGCGACCATACTGCTCCAGCGCCTCAAACTGCGTCTTGTCCTCGGCAGACGTCACGCGGTCATCGCCGCGCAGCTCCTCATAGACCTGCTCGATGCGCTCCTTGGTCACGCCGGCGTCGCGCAGAACGCGGCCGGCCTCGCCCTTGTCCTCGGCAAGTGCCATCAGCAGATGCTCGGTCACCACAAAGCTGTCGCCCATCTTGGTGGCCTTCTTCTCGGCCTTTTCGATGACACGAACGAGCTCGTTAGACAGACCCATCTGCTGACCCTCGCCCGAAACCCTGGGCGCGTGGTCGATGGCATCCTGTGTGGAGCGTGCAAGCTGAGCCGGGTCGGCACCGATGCGCTCGATGATCACGGAGATATTGCGCTCGCCAGCACCAAGCAGGGCGGACAGCAGGTGAATCGGCTCCACCGCGCCGGCCTGCGCGTCGGCAGCCGTGCTCATGGCGGTCTGCAGCGCCTCGCGCGACGTCATTGCTAGCTTATCGATTCTCATGGAATCACCTCTCTTGGGGCGGCCGCCCTACGGGGCGGCTTCACGTTGTTC
>CAJMLP010000052.1:0-6654 GCA_905214215.1 uncultured bacterium
ATACGGATAGCGCTTGAGCGTACGCTCGATGCGCCCGGCGAACTCCTCAACGCTCGGCACCTCGTATTCGCAGGTAATCGCCGTCTCGCGCACATATGGCTCATAGATGGCAAGCAACGCCGGCGCGTCTTCGGGCGTCGCCAGGCGAATCGCCGGCTCGGACATCTCGGATTTCTCGGGCATACAGCCCCTCCCCCTCAAAAGCAAAGACCGCCCTGCGCCAAACCCAAGCGCAAGGCGGCCCTCGTCATTGCATCAAGCTACAGGACAGCCGCCAACGCGTCGATGTCCTCCTGCGTCGTGGCCCAGCTGGTGCAAAAGCGCACCACCGTGTGGGTCTCATCGTACTTTTCCCAATACTCGATCGAGGCATGCTCGCGAATGCGGGCCATGTCCTCGTTGGGCAGAATCACAAACTGCTGATTCGTGGGCGTCTCCAAGAAGAACTGGTAACCGCGCTCGTGCAGCACACGGCGCAGCGCCTGAGCCGTCTCAATCGCCTGACGGCCGATCTCAAAATACAGGCCATCGGTAAAGAGCGCCTCAAACTGGACACCCGTCAGGCGACCCTTGGCGAGCAGTGCGCCATGCTGCTTAATACGCGGAATGGGATGCGTCGGAGCGTGCATGCCGCAAAACACCACGGCCTCGCCGCACAGAGCGCCGCACTTGGTGCCACCGATGTAGAACACATCGCACAGCTGCGCCAGCTCGGGCAGGGTAATGTCGCACTCATCGGCCGCCAGTGCATAGGCCAGACGAGCACCGTCCACAAACAGCGGAATCTCGCGCTTCTGGCACACCGCGTGAATCGCCGCGAGCTCGGCCTTGGAGTACAGCGTGCCGTACTCGGTCGATAGACTCACGTACACGGCGCCCGGGAACACCGTGTGCTCGTAGCTCTCGTTTTCGTAGAACACCTGGATATAGTTCTCGAGATCCTCGGCGTGCATCTTGCCCTCGTAGCCGGGGATGGTGAGCACCTTGTGGCCGCCAAACTCGATGGCGCCCGCCTCGTGGCAAGCGACATGGCCGGTCTCGGCGGCAACGACGCCCTCGTAGGGCGCGAGCAGCATGTCAATCACCGTCGCGTTGGCCTGCGTGCCGCCCACCAGCAAGAACACGTCGGCATCGGGGGCCTGACAGGCCTCGCGAATCAGCTGCTTGGCACGCTCGGTGTGCGCATCGGTACCGTAGCCGGGCTGCGGCTCCATGTTGGTATCGACGAGCGCCTGCAGCACTGCCGGATGAGCACCGTGGGAATAGTCGTTGTTGAACGCGAGCATGGCAATCCTCTCTAGCCGGGCATGGGCCCGATGATTTAAACGCCGCTATTGTACGCCGCCCGGATAGGCAATGCGTGCGGCAAGGCACTCAAGTGCCAACACCAGGGCAAAGCCGCAGCTCACGTCAGTCAAAAAGTGTGCACCGATCACGATGCGGCCAAAGGCGACGAGCGCCGCGACCACGGCAGCGACCCAAAAGACCACGCGGCGTCGCGACGGCTTTTCCTTAAAGGACGCCGCAGGAAGCCCGGCGAGCATAAGGCCGATCGCCGCGTGCGCCGTGTGTCCGCTCGCAAACGACTTAAAGCCGTCCTTGATTACGCCGGCCGCAATATAGCTCCACTTGTCGGGGTTGCCAATCACCCACCACGGCTGAAAATTGAGCCCCGGCGTGACCTCGATCACGCGCATGCGCGGGCGCGACCACAGCGGCTTGACAACCACGTTGAGGATGATGGCCTGAGCGACCCACACGGCCAGCACCATCAACGCCCAGCGTGTGAGCTCGTCGGGGTCGGTCGCGCGCGTGAGGCGATAGACGATAAGGTTGGCGACGATGACCAGCACAAACGTCAGCACCAACTGAGCCGCGATGAGTTTGCCGCCAACCCTCAGGGACGAAACGATCTCGTAGCCGGTCAGGCCCACGTTGACCAGAACGCCCAGCGCGGCAAGCCACTTGCTCGTCTTGGAATCGGGGCGTGCCGAACGCACGAGCATAACGCCCGCGACGCTCGCCGTCAGCTCAAACGGCAGCTCGCCAGCGGCCTCGATAAAGCGACCGTACATGCTGCCGATATTGAACAGCGCGCTCGAGATCTGATAATCGAAGAAACTGCCCACGCCCAGACAAAGGCACAGGACAACCGCGATCATGGCGACATCTTTCTTATAGATGTATCCGAACATGCTTTCCTTTCGATGGAACCAGAGTGCCCAAATGGGGCATTTGCAGCGTCGACCCGTTAATCATCGTCGGACGCGCCCAGCTGCTGCAGCAGCATGAGCGCCGCGGCCACGGGGCCGGTGCCGTCGTTGGCATCGAGGCCGCGACCCAGGCCGCTGCCCGCGCCGGCGCCCGCCTTGTAGGGCACCGACAGCTTGCGGCTCTTGGGGAAGTTCACCGCGCCATAGCGATTCTTGAACTCAAAGGCTACCTTCTTGGGAACGTCAACCCCCAGGAAGGTAATGCGCCCACCGCTGAGCGTGACGCTCTCGAGCCCCAGGCGCTCGCCGCGAATGCGGATGCGCGCGCGGTTGAACAGGTTGATTCCCGCCAGCGGCAGCTCACCATGCGCGGCCTCGGTCTCCTCCTGCACCTCGTCGACACTCTCCAGGTCCTCAGCCGCCGCGAGCTTGCGGTACACGAGCACGCGCTGGTCCACCGCCGGCATGTACTCCTCGGACAAGAAGTAGTCGGCCGGCAGGTTGATGCCCACGCTCGCCGCCCCCACGCCGGCATCGTCATCGCCGCGCGCCTCGGCCACGGCCTGGCCCAACATCTGCGTAAACAGGTCAAAGCCCACGCTCGACAGGTTGCCGTGCTGCTCAGCGCCCATCAGCGAACCGGCGCCGCGAATCTCCAGGTCGCGCATGGCGATGCGCATGCCGCTGCCCAGGTCCTGGAACTCGGACAGTGCAGTCAGGCGCGCCGTTGCCTCCTCGGTGAGCGGCAGCTCGCCGGGGAACATAAAGTACGCGTATGCCTGCGTGGCCGAGCGGCCCACGCGGCCCTTAAGCTGGTAGAGCTGTGCCAGACCCAAGCGCTGCGAGTCCTCGATGATGAGCGTGTTGGCGGTCGCGTTGTCGATGCCGCTCTCCACGATGGTCGTGGCGATGAGCACGTCGATCTTTTTGGTCGCGAACTCGATCATCACGTCCTCGACCTCGCGCGGGCTCATCTTGCCGTGCGCCACGCCCACGCGCGCCTCGGGCGCGGCCTCGTGCACGCGCGCCACGGCGTCGTCGATGGTCTTGACGCGGTTTGACACGTAGTACACCTGGCCGCCGCGGCCCACCTCCAGGCGAATCGCCGCGCTCACCACGTCGGGGTCGTACTCCCCCACGTGCACGATCACGGGACGACGCCCAGTCGGCGGCGTGGTGATCAGGCTCATGTCGCGCACGCCGCTCGTGGCCATCTGCATGGTACGCGGGATAGGCGTGGCCGAAAGCGTAAGCACGTCAATCTGCTCGCGCAGGTTCTTGAGCTGCTCCTTGTGCTGCACACCAAAGCGCTGTTCCTCGTCAATGATCACCAGGCCCAGGTTCTTGGGGTTCACATCGGCGGAAAGCAAACGATGCGTGCCGATAAGCACGTCGATCGTGCCCTCGGCAAATGCCTTGAGCGCGCGCTTTTGCTGCGCCGGCGTACGGAAGCGGCTGAGCACCTCGACCTCAAGGCCAAACGGGGCAAAGCGCTCAAAGAACGTCTCGTAGTGCTGCTGGGCCAGAATGGTCGTGGGGCAGAGCACCATGACCTGGCGGCCGGAGTCCACGCACTTAAACGCCGCGCGCAGGGCGACCTCGGTCTTGCCAAAGCCCACATCGCCGCACAGCAGGCGGTCCATGGGCTTGGGCGCCTCCATGTCGGCCTTAATGTCAGCGATGGCCTCCAGCTGGTCGCGCGTCTCGTCGTAAGGGAAGCTCTGCTCCATCTCAATCTGCTCGGGCGTATCGGGTGGGCAGGCGATACCGGTAATCGAAGAGCGGCGCGTATACAGATCGACCAGGTCAAACGCCAGCTTTTTGGCGTTCTTGCGCGCCTTATTGGTGGCACGCGTCCAGTCGGCGGTGTTGAGCCTGGTCAGGCGTGGCTTGTCACCGTCGGGGCCAACATAACGCGTAATGCGGTCGACCTGCTCCAGCGGCACGTAGAGCTTGTCGCCATCGGCGTATTCCAGCAAAAAGTAGTCGCGCTCCTTGCCGCCCACTTCCTGGCGCGCGATCTCGCTAAAGAGCGCGATGCCGTGAGTGGCGTGCACCACGTAGTCGCCCGGCTTAAACGGGAACGTGATCTGCGTAATGTCCACCTTGCGGCGGCTGCGCGCGCGGTTGGCATCCATGCGGGCGTTGAGGTCGGCAATCGAGAACACGGCCAGGTTGGCATCGGGCACCACCACGCCCTGCGGCAAGGCGGCATCGACAAAGGTCACGCGTCCGCGCGAGATGGTGGGCACGGCGGCGCCGGCGGCAGCCTGGGCGGCACCTGCCTCGAGCGAGCGGGCGTTGAGCGCGTCGGCCTTGCGTTCGCGAATTGCAGCATGAGCATCCTGGCGGACAGCACGATCGGCAGAATCTGCCGCTGCCACGCGCACACGGTCGCCAATAGCGCCCGCGTTTTCGGGCGCGGCCGTCAGCGACTCCTCAAAGGTAATACCCTCATCGCCAAAGGTGAGCTCCATCGACTCGCGCGCACCGCGGTCGGGGATGGCAAACACGCAGGCATAGCGCTTGCCCACGACCTCCTGGATGCGCGTCATAAAGCGATTGTCCGAGCCCGCGATGGCCGGCTGCTCAATCTTGAGCTCTGCCGTCACCGCACCGCCGGCACGAATCAAGCTCACGTAGTTAAGGCGCTGCTGGGCACCAAAGTCGAGTTGCTGGGCACGCACGTACAGGCCGTCCAGACGGTCGACCCCCGCCTCGCCGGCACGCGCCTCGATATCCTCGTAGGCGCGCAGGCAGTCATCGAACAGCGAGCGCGGCTCGGACAGGACCACAAGCGCCTTGCCGCTCACGTGCGCCAACGGGCTCACGGTCTGGCCGTACATCACCGGCAAAAAGCGGTCGAGCTCGGGCGTGACGATGCGCGCGTCCACCATCTCGAGCAGCGCCGCCAGCTCGCTATCGCTCTGGCTGGCGCGATAGAGCGCCACATGCATGTTGTGGACGGCCTCGTCGGTGAGCGCCAGCTCGCGGCACGGGAAGATCTCGATGCTGTCCTCGTTGCCGATGGTTTGACCCGTAGAGCTCACCATGCGGCGGATGCGGTCGATCTCGTCGCCAAAGAACTCAATGCGCACGGGTGCTTTTTCCTGCGCGGGGAACACCTCGACGGTATCGCCGTGCACACGGAACAGGCCGGGCGCGTCGGCGGCACCTGCATTGGTGTAGCCCATGCCCACCAGGCGCTGCGGCACCTCGTCGAAGGGAATCTCCTCGCCCACCGCAAAGGTGGTGGACTCCCAATAGCGGCTCTCGACCGGCGGCACGCAACGCAGTAGCGCGCGGGCCGAGGCGACCATGATGCAGTTGTCCCCGCGCACGATGCGCCCCAGAGCCTCGCAGCGCTGCGCCACCACGGCATCGTCGGGCGCCTGCTCGCGCCACGGATAGTCCTTGCGCTCGGGAAAACGGCACACGCGCGCCAGCCCCACATAGGCGGCAAGGCTGCGCGCAGCGCGATCGGCCGCATCCTCGCCGCTCACGATGTAGACCGTCGGGCGCGGACGGCGCGCAAACTGGGCGGCCGCCATGAGCGTGCGGCCCGACTGCGACACGGCCAGCGTCACGTCCTCGCCGGCATCGAGCCCGGCCTCGACGGTCTGCAGCGCCTCGGCAGTGTAGAGCTGCGCGGCTATACGGTGAATGAGCATGCTGTTCCTCCGGCATCGCAACGCCAAAAGCCCGCCGGGGCAAGCTCGGCGGGTCGTACGTCAAATATATTATCTGTCATGGTAGCGCATGGAGAGGACTCCGACTCAAGGGCAAACCCGGCCCCGCAAAAAACGCCAGACGAAGATGCGTTCCGCCCTACCCCGTCACGCGCACGCTGGGGCACAAATCTGCCAGCGGACACTCGCCGCACTTGGGTTTGCGGGCGTCGCAGATCTCGCGACCGAAGGTAATCCACTGATGGTTGACCGACTCCCAATACTCGTGCGGCAAAATCTTGAGCAGATCCTGCTCGGTCTTGAGCGGCTCCTTGGCATGCGTCTTGGGACTCAACATCAGGCGGTGCGCAATGCGGTTGACGTGCGTGTCCACCGCAATGCCCTCCACGATGCCATACCCCACGTTGAGCACGATGTTCGCCGTCTTGCGTCCCACGCCCGGCAGCTTTACAAGCTCCTTCATGTCGGCCGGCACCTCGCCGCCATAGTCGGCGACGATCATCTGCGCGGCCTCGACGGCATGCTTGGCTTTGCTCTTGTAGAAGCCGAGTGACTTGATGGTGTCTGCCACGTCAGCCACGCTCGCCCCGGCCATGGCCTCGGGCGTGGGCCACTGGGCAAACAGCCGCGGCGTCACCTTGTTGACCTGCGCGTCGGTCGTTTGCGCCGAGAGTAGCACCGCGATCAGCAGGCGGAAGGGATTCTCGTGGTCCAAAAAGCACTCGACCGGGCCATAGCGACGGTTGAGGCGC
>CAJMLP010000053.1:0-6441 GCA_905214215.1 uncultured bacterium
TGGTTTCTGATGCGGCGCGCTGCGCGCCCCGCACAGGCTAAAGCCTTTAACAAAAGCGCGGCCTAAAAGGCCGCGTGCCATCTTTTTTCAGATCTATTTTGCCCGTAACGGCAGCGCCGAGGTAACGCAGGCCCGAGGACGCGCCGGAAAGGAAGGTCGCCCTCGGGCCGGACAGCTAAGACAGCTTACGCGACGGTGTAAACCCAGTTGTGCTTATCCTCAACAGCACCAGACTGGATGCCCGTCAGGGTCTCGCGGAGCTTCTTCATCACAGGACCGATCTCGGTGTAGCCAGCCGGGAAGGTCACAGTCTCGTCGGCACCGTAGACCTTGTTGTCGATCTCGCCCACCGGGGAGATAACGGCAGCGGTGCCGCACAGACCGCACTCAACAAAGGTGCCGGCCTTAACCTCGGCCCACTCGACGGGGCGCTGATCGACGGTCATGCCCAGGTCCTGAGCAACCTGAACGAGCGAACGGCGGGTGATGGAGGGCAGGATGGAGTCGGTGTGAGACTGCGGAACGACGAGCGTGCCGTCCTCCTTCACGAACAGGATGTTGGCGCCACCGGTCTCCTCGACATAGGTGCGGGACTCGGAGTCGAGATACAGGTTCTCGGCATAGCCCTCGCGGTGAGCCTCCATCGTGGGCTTCAGGGACATGGCGTAGTTGAGGCCGGCCTTGATGTTGCCGGTGCCGTGCGGCGCGGCGCGGTCGTACTCGGAAACGCGCAGCTTGACGGGCTTGAGGCCACCCTTAAAGTACGGACCGACCGGGGTCACGAGAATACGGAACGTGTACTCAGGAGCGGGAGCCACGCCGATCACGTCACCGGAGCCGATCATAAACGGGCGCACATACAGGGTCGCGCCAGAGCCGAAGGGCGGAACCCAGGCGGCGTTGGCAGAAACGACCTGCTTGACGGCCTCAACAAACTTGTCCTTGGGGAACGGGGGCATCTCGAGGCGCTGGGCAGAGTTATACATACGCTCGGCGTTCATGTCGGGACGGAAGCAGACGATGCTGCCGTCCTCGGCGGTGTAGGCCTTCAGGCCCTCAAAGACCTCCTGGCAGTAATGGAAGATGCCACCGCACTCGGAGACGTGCAGGGTGTGGTCGGTGGTCAGGCCGCCCTCGTCCCACTCGCCATCCTTCCAATGGGCCTCGTAGCTGTAATCGGTCTTCATGTAGCCAAAGCCAAGGCTACCCCAATCGATATCCTTCTTCTCGACAGTCATATGTCGCTCCTTACATACACAGTTGCACACTCGCGAACCCGCATGCAAGGACCGAGGCTGGCCGCGTCGCAACGTCGCACGCCCGGAGCGTAGAGCCGGACGGGACACGCGAACAGCATCAAAGCCAATGGCACGTCGATTCGCATGCACGAGATTGTACTCCCCGCACGCCTTGGATAAAACGCTTTTCTTTAACTAAGTAAAGTATTTTCATTTGCCTTCAACACAAAAGGCCCGCCATCGAATCCGATGACGGGCCTTGGAATTAACATCCGAAAACAAGCTCGAGCTACGCGTTCTGTTTGCCCAGCTTTGCCTTAACCAGGCCGACCACGGTCGGGATAATCGACACGGCGACGATGCCGATAATCAGCAGCTCAAAGTGCTCCTGCACAAAGGGGATGCCGCCAAAGAAATAGCCCAGCAGCGTAAAGACCGTCGACCAGGTAATGCCGCCCAGCACGTTATAGATGACAAAATTGCGCCAATGCATGCCGCCCATACCGGCGATGAAGGGCACAAAGGTGCGGATAAACGGGAAGAAGCGACCCAGGAAGATGGCCAGATGGCCCCACTTATCCAGGAAGTCCTCGGACTTTTTAATGCGCTCGGGCGTCATGGCCTTCACCTTGCCCGAGGCGATGATCTTTTGGCCAAAGAAATGGCCGATCATAAAGTTGCACTGATCGCCCAGGATGGCTGCGGCCCATGCGGTGGCCAGAAGCGCCACGATGTTAAAGCCGCCGTTGTGGGCAAAGAAGCCCGAGGCAAACAGCAGCGAATCGCCGGGAAGGAACGGGAAGAACACCACGCCCGTCTCGATAAAGATGATCAGGAACACGCAGCCGTAGGCCATAAGCGGGCCGGCGGCGATCCAGCTGGCAATCGCGGTGCGCGGATCCTTAAGCAGCTCGGCAATGAAATTGATGAAACCCATGAAGTAAAACCTCTCAGTTGTGGGCGCGGACACGTCCAAGTTGACCAGTATACGGTTGCGGCGCCCCCTCGTGCGCAACCCCACAAAAGCATGACTCCATTACCAGCAAGTTTGCATAACTGACACTTGTCGCCCAAAGCAAAGCAAGATCGCCCTTCCTAATCCCTAGCGAATCGCTATACTTTATTGAATCGCATTGTCACGGCGCTGAGGGAGGGCGGCCGGTGAGCTTTATCAAGACCATTCGCGAGGACATCAAGACCGTCCAGGCGCAAGACCCCGCTGCGCAAAACGGTCTGGTCATCTTCCTTTCCTATCCTGGCCTGCACGCCAAGTGGAACCACGTGCCCGAGCACTGGCTCTGGGAGCACGGCCATCGCTCACTCGCCCGCGTGCTCTCGCAAATCACCCGCCACATCACCGGCGTCGAGATTCATCCCGCCGCGCAGATCGGCAAGCACTTCTTTATCGACCACGCCATGGGCGTCGTTATTGGCGAGACTACCATCGTGGGCGACAACTGTGTGCTCTACCAGGGCGTCACGCTCGGCGGCACCGGCAACGAGACCGGCAAACGCCACCCCACCCTGGGCAACAATGTCACGGTGGGCACGGGCGCCAAGGTGCTTGGCAACATCCACATTGGCGACAACGTCAAGATCGGTGGCAACTCGGTCGTCGTCAAGGACGTGCCCGACAACTGCACCGTCGTGGGCGTGCCCGGGCGCATCATCAAGCGCAACGGCTGCCGCGTGTTCGAGGAGAGTTTCGACGCCAAGCAGCATCGCGAGTACATGCCCGACGATGCCGCCGAGCAGAGCGCCCTCAACCGCCAGGGCATCAACGAAAACGCCCGTCGCGTCAAGGAACTCGAGCGAGAGGTGGCCGAGCTCAAAGCCCTCGTCGCCAAGCTCGTGGACGAGCGCTAGGGCCGTGGGCAGCCGCCACAGCATGAACGCCAACACAAAAGGCGCGCCAGGGAATCCGCCCCCGGCGTGCCTTCTTTTCGATGCGACATGCGGGACTGCCCCTTTGTCACCTTATGCGAACTGGCTTAGGTAGAGGTCGGCGTAAGCGCCCTCGGCAGCCAGCAGCTCCTTGTGCGTACCCTGCTCGATGATATTGCCGTGATCCATGACCAGGATGAGGTCGGCATCGACGATCGTCGACAGACGGTGCGCGATCACAAAGCTCGTGCGCCCGCGCATGAGCGCGTCCATGGCACGGCCGATGGCAAGCTCGGTGCGCGTGTCCACGCTCGACGTCGCTTCGTCCAGGATGAGGATCGCCGGGTTGTTGAGCAGCACGCGCGCGATGGTCAGCAGCTGGCGTTGGCCCTGGCTGATGCTCTCGGCATCGTTAGCCACACGCGTGTCGTAGCCCTGCGGCATAGTGCGCACAAAGAAGTCAACCTGAGCGGCACGTGCGGCCGCGACAATCTCCTCGCGCGTCGCCTCGGGACAGCCATAGGCGATGTTCTCGGCAATGGTGCCATCGAACAGCCAGGCGTCCTGCAGCACCATGCCAAACTGCTGGCGCAGCTCGCCGCGGTCCATGCGGCTCGTGTCCACACCGTCGAGGGTGATGCGGCCACCGTCGATCTCGTAGAAGCGCATGAGCAGATTGATGAGTGTGGTCTTACCCGCACCTGTGGTTCCCACCACCGCGATCTTTTGGCCCGGCTCGGCGGTAAACGACACGTCGCGCATAAGCGGCTTGTCGGGCGCATAGCCAAAACGCACGTGTTCAAAGACAACACGGCCCTCCGCCTTGCCCGGCAGTTTGGCGGCGGCCGCCGGCAACGGATCGGCCTCCATCTCGGGCTCGTCGAGCAGGTCAAACACGCGCTCCGCACTCGCCAGCGCGCTCTGCAGCGAGTTAAAGGTAAACGACAGCTGCGTCATGGGCTCGGACGCCTCGTAGATAAACTGGAAGAACGCTTGAAACACGCCGACGGTCATATGCCCGGCAACCAACATGCTGCAGCCCACAAGCGCAATCACGATCTGCGCCAAGCGGCCGATAAAGCGCACCGCGGGACCGACGGCGTTAATCATAAAGTCGGCCTTGGTGCTCACGCGCGCCAGCTCCTTCGAAGCCTCGTGTACCTCGGCAGAGCTCTGACGCTCGCGGTTAAACGCACGGATCACCAGACGGCCCGAGTAGCCTTCCTCGACCGCGCTCGTAATCTTGGACACCCACTCCTGGCGCTCACCCGTCACATCGTGCGTGCGACGAGACACGACCTTCGTCACCAGCAGCGAAAGCGCCGTAAAGAACAAAAAGACGAGCGTGAGCGGCACGCTAAACACGAACATCACGCTCACGGCACCCACCACGGTACCGATCGACACCAGAAGCTGCAGCAAGCCGCGCTGCATGCTCTCGGACATCTTGTCCAAGTCGTTGGTCGCACGGCTGACGACCTCGCCGGGACGATGCGCGTCAAAGTAGGCAAGCGGCAGACGGTTGAGCTTTTGTGCGATGCGGTTGCGCAGGCGCAGGTTGAGGCGCTCGGCAACGCTCGACATCAAAAAGCTCTGGAGTGCGTAGAACGAGGCGGCGGCGGTCCAGATCATAAAGTAGATGAAGATGGTCCTGCCGCAGTTCTCCCAGGTAATGCTGAAGGTAGTGTTGTTGGCAAACGCCACCTTCATGTGCCCCCATAGCTCATCGATCACGCGGGCGCTGTAAGCCGGCGCCGCAGTGTTAAAGATGGCATAGAACACGATGCTCGCGAACACGATATAGAAGCGCCAGTGGTCGCCGGCGGCCTCGCTCCACAGGCGGCGCACCGTCGCCCAGGTATCGCGGGGCGTCTCGTCCTCGTCCTCGTCGTCAACGTCGCGCATGCGCTCCGCCTCGGCGCGGGCGCGCTCGTCCTCGGCGCGCTCGTTTTCCTCGTAGAGCGCCTGGCGGCGGGCCTCGCGCTCGGCCGCCTTGATGGCGTCATCCAGCTCGAGCACCGCGGCAGCCTGGTCGACCGTTTTCTCAGCGGCGTCCGAATCGTTCGAATCGATAGCATCGCTGCACTTCTTGAGCTCCTCGGTCATGCTACTCACCTCCCTTCATCTGCGACTCCGCGATGGCGCGGTATACCTCACAGGTTTCCATAAGCTCGCCATGCGTGCCCAAGCCCACGACCTCGCCATCCTTGAGCACGACAATCTGGTCGGCGTGCAGAATCGTCGAGATGCGCTGCGCGATGATAAGCACCGCGGCGTCGCGCGTCTCGTCCTGCAGCGCATGGCGCAGGGCCGCATCGGTCTTAAAGTCCAGGGCCGAAAAACTGTCGTCGAAGATATACAGGTCGGCGCGCTTCATGAGCGCGCGAGCAATGGCCAGGCGCTGGCGCTGACCACCCGAGAAGTTCGTACCGCCCTGGGCCACCGGGGTATCGAGTCCCTGCGGCTGATCGAGCACAAAGGTGCTCTGGGCAACCTCAAGCGCATGAAGCATGTCGGCCTCGGTCGCGTCTTCGTTGCCAAAGCGCAGATTACTTGCCACCGTGCCCGAGAACAGCCATGCCTTCTGCGGCACATAGGCGATGCGCCCGCGAATCTCGTCTTGCGAAAGCTCGCGCAGATCGACGCCGCCCAGGCGAATGGCGCCCTTGGTGGCATCGTGGAAGCGCAGCAGAAGCTTTGCCACCGTCGACTTGCCCGATCCCGTCGAGCCCACGATCGCGGTCGTCTGGCCGCGGCGACAGGTAAAGTTCAGATCGCACAGCGTGTCCTCGTCGGCATCGTCAAAACGAAACGACATGTGATCGAACACGGCGACCGCATCGGCCCCGTCCTTTGAGTCGGACGCGGCCGCATCGAGCGTACGCTGGCCATCGACGATGCTCGGCTTAATCTCCAGCACCTGCTGCGCGCGGTTCAGACATGCGGCGGCGCGCGGGAGTGTCAGCACCACCATCTGCGCCATCATCACAAAGAACAGAATCAGGATCGCGTACTCCAGCACGGCCGAGATGCTGCCGATTTGCATCGCATGGGCGCCCACGCGGTTGCCGCCCACCCACAGCACCGCCACCTCGGCAATGTTCATCAAAAAGAAGCTGGAGCTGTCGAGCCCCACAAAAAGGTGGTTGACCTTAATGGCGTTGTCCGCGTACTCGCTAAACACCTCGTCCAAGCGCTGCTCCTCGTGGCGCTCTTTATTAAAGGCGCGGATGACGCGAACGCCCACGATGTTCTCGCGCAGCACCACGTTCATGCGGTCGATAAAGCTCTGCAGGCGCATAAAGATCGGCGCGGCGTT
>CAJMLP010000054.1:0-6101 GCA_905214215.1 uncultured bacterium
TCGGCATCTCCGTTCCCCGCGTTAAAGAGCATTTTGACCAGATCATGGGCCTCGAACCGGGTTTTGCATTCGCCGCCTCGCCTTCTCATGCCGCCGACGCCACCAAAAAGCATGGCAATGTCTGCTTCTTCGACATCGACGGTACGCTCGCCTGGCAAGATCCCAGACTTGCCCAGGAGCTTCCCGAGGACGAGCGAGACCTCTCCCCCTATCCCGACGAGACGGTTGCACAGGCAATTCGCACGTTTGTCGCCAACGGCAACAAAGCCTTTATCTGTACGGGGCGCACCCTCAGCTGCATCCATCCCAAGCTGCTCGAGCTGCCGTGGGCAGGCGTCGTGTGCCTCGCGGGCGGTTACGCCGAACTCGAGGGGCGTATCGTGCGAAATGCAGCCATAAACCCTGGTCTGCTACAGCGCCTCGCCCCCTATCTCGAGCAATCGGGCGAGGTCATTCGCTTTGAGGGCATCGATCGCGTCGTGCGCATGAGTGCAGATGCCCCCGAGACGTACGGCTACGCACGCACCGTGGGCGACGCCGTCACGCAACTTGAGCACTACAACGCCTATAAAATTCTTATGTCCACACCACTTGCCAACCGCATCGCCCAAGATGAAGAGCTTGGACCTCTGCTCTGCCTCAACGAGCTCGAGCTCGAGGTCACAGAAATCTCGCCGCGCGAGTGCACCAAACGGGCCGGAATCAAGGCTGTGCTTGACGCCCTGGGACCAGACCACGGCACCGTATATGGCATTGGCGACGCGAGCAACGACATCGCCCTCATGGAGGCGGTCGATGTTGGCATCGCCATGGGCAACGCGCCGGACTTCCTCAAGGAAAAGGCCGACTACGTAACCGACAGCTTCGACCACGACGGTGTCGTCACCGCGCTCGAACACTTTGGGCTTATCTAGCCGAGCCCCTTGCCGCGTTTGCGACCGCAAGACTCAATCGTCTTCAACCGCCGCGCTCGACGCCCCAATGTGGCAATATGTTGTCTGCATAATGCAACGGTGCAACCTAAGAAAGAATGCGAGAACCCGTGTCCAGTCCGTTTACCAGCTTTTTAGCCCAGCACTTTGACCAGATTAACGACTATCTGGCCACGTTCTTTGACGGACAGGCAACTTCCGCCGATATCGAGCGTTACCTGTATACCCCGCTCTCGGCATTTACGGCCAATGCCGGCAAGCGCCACCGCCCGCTCATCTGCATGCTCGCCGCCACCGCGGTAGGCGGCAGCTTTGAGAGCGCCCGCAGCGCGGCGGCAGCTATAGAGCACTTTCAATCGGGAGCGCTTATCCATGACGACATCGCCGACAACGGCCAACTGCGTCGCGGCAAGCCCTGCATGCACCTTACCGAGGGCACGGGACTTGCCATCAACTGCGGCGATCTGGCGCTCACCATGGTCACCAAGACGGTTCTCGACGACCCCACGCTCGAGGCAGACGTGAAACTCCGCGTGCTCCACGAGCTCACCGAGATGATCGTCCGCACCATTGAGGGCCAGGCACTCGACTTGGGCTGGGTCCGCGATGGGCGCTTTGACATCTCGGTCGACGATTATCTGGACATGGCGACGCACAAGACCGCGTACTACAGCGGAGCCACGCCACTTGCCGCCGGAGCCATTATCGGCGGCGGCAGCGAGGAGCAGATTGAGGCGCTGCGCGCCTTTGGCCTGTACACGGGCCTTGCCTTCCAGATCCAAGATGATCTGCTCAACTTGATCGGCACCAAAGAGGCCGCCAACAAGGACTTCCGCACCGACATCACCGAGGGCAAACGCACGCTCGTTGCCGTGCACGCCCTGTCTGATGAGCGCCATCACGACGAGGTCGAGGCAATCCTTTCCTCGGGCACCGAGGACCCCGCGCAGCTCGCGCGCGCCGTGGAGATCTTCCAGCAGACCGGCTCCATCGAATATGCTCACGCCTACGCGCTGGACCTGACCGCAAAAGCCAAGGCTGCCATCGAGAACGTTGAGCTTGACCCGCACGCACGCGAACTGTTCCTCTCCATGGCAGATTTCTTTGTGGAGCGCCTCAACTAGCGGGGGTCACAAAACCTGTGGGCAGCGCGTTTGGGTACAAGTTGCTACACTGTTGAGTGCATGTTTATGCATTGTCTCGCGTTGTCTATCCGACACGCGCTCAAAATAGTACGAATCGTACGCCGAAAGGGGTTCGTTCATGGAACCTATTACCACGGGCATGCAGGGAGCAGCCGTCGAGGATGTTCAGTCCCGCCTTCTGCAGCTCGGTTACACCATCGATGCCGACGAGGTCGCCGACAAGCGCTTTGGCACCACCACCGAGCAGGCCGTTGGCACGTTTAGGCTCGATAGCGGCCTTGCGGCCGGTTATGCTGTCGATATCCCCTGCTGGAGCGCCCTTGTAGACGCTTCATACAAGTTGGGCGACCGCACGCTCTACCTTCGCATGCCCAATTTTCACGGCGCCGACGTCAAGGCCCTGCAGCGCGCTCTCAACGTTTTGGGCTTTGCCTGTGGCGAAGACGACGGCTACTTTGGTCCGCATACCGAGGCCGCCCTGCAGCAGTTCCAGGAAAATGTCGGCCTGTTTGCCGACGGCATGGCCTTCCAGGACACCTACGCCTACATCAACCGCCTGCACCATGTGTGGGAGGGCAAGCCCTCGGTCACCGAAGCCGAGTCTCGCATCGGTTTTGCGCGCGCCGCCAACGTGCTCGAGCGTTTCCAGATTGCCGTCATCGGCGAGGACCCTATCGCGCGCAGCGTAGCATCGCGCATGTGGAACATCGCCACGGCGACGACCGACAGCAGCGGCATGATGCTTTGCGATTCCGAGGTTCCGACCGATGTCGACCTGGTGCTCGAGATCGCAAGCGACGAGTTGCCTGCAGACGCCGCCCCGCGCGCCACGATCGCCCTCGCCGAGTGCCACAACCTGGCCCAGCGCATCCGTACCGCCAATGTCGCCGCACAGCAAAAGCCGGCACGAATTCGCATCGAGCTCACCGGCATGACGCGTTACAACGGCACCTTTACGGCCAGCGACGCGCAGACCCTCGCCGTACGCCTACTCGACGGCGTTTGCGATGCCCTCGCAGATTAGGTAAACTAGACGAGTTGCTTTTGGGCAACACCACACATTGGGACGTAGTTCAACGGTAGAACTCCGGTTTTTGGTGCCGGCTGTTGGGGGTTCGAATCCCTCCGTCCCAGCCATTAAAACTGAGCGCCCTGAGCCCATAACGGCCCAGGGCGCTTTCTTGTGGGCAAGCGGAGAGATTCGAACCCGCAAGGGTGCGGAGCTGAGGAAACGCGAAGCGTTTTCTAGCGCAGCACGCAAGGAGCGAAGCGACACAGCGGGGCGCGGCCGCCGAAAAGGCGGACGCGGAATCCCACCGTCCCACATCAGCCCAGTTCCGAAAAGCGAGCCGCCATCTACAAAGTGCCGTGTGGCCCCGGCCGGCCGGGCATTAAGTTTGTCGCGAGTTCCGCACGCAAAGAAGGCCACTTAATGTGGCCTTCGTCTTGCGCAGGACTGTAGAGCAGCAAACTTAATGCCCGGCCCGCCGGGGCCACACGTCCCTAATTGTTGAGCATGCGGTCGAAGCTTCCCGAGTCGCCATCCCGATAGTCAGCGGTCATCAGAATCTCCTGCGGAATGCGCCCGCCTTCACGTAGCACGTTGCGGAACTGCACACGCGTGACCATGGGCAGATCCTTGATCGTCGCCGCCAAGTTCTGCGGCACGCCCTGGTTGGCAGCCGCGGGCTCGCACTCTCCGCCGGCCTTCACGCGACGCTTGTGCTCGGCGAGCATGGCGCGGTACATGCCAGCATGCAGGCGAATCTCAACCACATTGGCATTGCGAGCCTGCTCGACAATGCGCGCGCCCTCGCGGTCGATATCGCCCACGTAGTAGACGTAGTTAAAGCGATAGCCAATCTCGGCCAGATAATCGTCCAGGGCATGCGAGACGCTCGCCTTGCATCCGCCGCCAAAAATCACGCCGCCCACCTTGATGCCAAAGAGCTTGGCGTGCTTGCGGCCACGCAGCAGCTTGACGATCTCGTCGTAGGTGTCCAGGTTTTCGACCATAATGAACGGCTTGTCGGCGCCCAGCGTAAAGAAGCCCGTAAAGTGCACGGGGCGATTGGGGGCGACCTTGATCGCCTGCATGCTGATGCCCTTTTCGGTCATGCGCCTTATCAGGCGCTCACCGTGCTTGCCGTCAAAAGCCTTCTCGTCGTTAAAGATCTGGTAGGCACGCTGGCGGCGCGAGGCAACCGGCGTATCGGCACCTCGGTTCTGCTCGATCCAAGCCTGGATGATTGCGATTTCCTCGGCAATCTTGCGGTTGGACATCTCGTTGTGCTGAGTGCGCTGCGGAGCCTTTTTGCCGTCCTTGCCCTCGACCTTTACGATCTGTGTCTGCTGCTCCTTGATCTTAGAGAGCGCCGTAGGCGTAGGGACAACCTTGAGCAGCTGCCTGCCTAAAACGCGGGCAAGGGCGAACGCCGATACCTCACCGCGAACGGCCGACTTGGGCTGCTGGGCAGCAGTACCTGCTGCGGAAGACTCCGGCTTCTTCTGAGACTTGCGTTTAGAATCGCCTTGGGAATTGCGCTCGCGCTTCGGCATAGACGCCTGCTTCTGCGGACGATCGGACTTGCTCTCCTTCGCCGGCTGGCGCTTAGGCTGCCCCGAAGAAACCTCGGCCTTCGCATCCTCGTCCTGCGGCGTGGTCCTCTCGGCTGCAGTCTCGGCATGGGAACTGCGGCCCCCACGATGGCGACGGCGGCGAGGCTTGCTCGACGCGCCCCGCTCCGTCTGCTCATCAGTAGGCTGCTGGCCCTTGGCCTCGGCATCAGCCTCAAGCTGCGGCTCAACAGGCTTTTGCTCGCGAGCCGCCGGCTCAACGGCCTTCTCGTCCTGGGTGGTCGAAACCGACTCGCCCTTCTCCTGACGCTTTACGGGATACGCGCGTCCCGCAAAACCGCGGCCGGGACGACACGAACCCGGAGCCTTCTTGGCAGACTCCTCAACATCGTCTGCAACCTCAGAAGACTCTTCGACCTCACGCGCGGCACCCTGCTGTGCAGCCTTAAAGTGAGCACCGCGGCGGCGCTTGGGCTCTTGGGCCTCCACGGGCTTTTGCTCCTTCGTGGGCTTCTGCGACTCGGCAGCAACCTCGGCCTCAACAGCCTCGGCATCCGTCTCGCCCTTTCGAGCAACGGCGCGACGGAAGCGCTCCTGCTGGGCGCGGCGCTGTGCATCGCGCTTGCCGCCCCCGCCAAAACCGCCGCGTCCTGCCTTGGCCGTAAAGGCACGCACAACGTTCTCATCGAGCAACTCATCGGTATCGACATGCTCACGCGGAGCAACTTCTTCCACAGCAGGCACGTCAGCGGAATCCTCGACGACAAAATCTTCGACGGACTCGGCAGGTTGCTCCTGGGCATCGCGGATCTCGGCATTGATGGTATAGAACGCCGGGCGCCCGTTAATGCCACTACCCTCGATCTTGGTCACGATATTTGCCGCGATAAGCTCATCGCGCATCGCCTTGGTGTCGCACTCCTTATCGACGGAGCGGAAAATCTGCGCCAGCGCACTCGACTTAATCTTGAGCGCCTTGCGGCAAAGCAGGTCGTAGGCAACCAGTTTGGCACGCTCGGCAGAAAGCGATGTCTGGCTGCTCAGACGCTCAGCCAGGGCATCGACATTGTTTTGATTATCGGAATATACCGTCTTGGCCACGGGGCCCCTTTCATATGCACACATATACGTCCATATGGTACAACGCACGAGCCTATCCACGCAAAACATCTGCGAGAACGCCCTTGCACCACCTGTTCTCACAAGAAAAAGACCGGGTCCGCTTGATTGCGGACCCGGTCTTTCCGAGTCAAATAGACGGGAGATTCAACCCGTCCGACCGACTAGGCCTTGGCGGCCTCGGCGTCGGCAGGAGCTTCAGCGGCAGCGGCGCGACCGTACTCGGCCTTGCCCATCTCGGACCACTCGGGCTCCTCATCAGGCATGGAGCCAGCCTCCTTGCCGAAGAACTCCTTGAGGCAGTTGACGGCGACGATGAGGCCCAGGA
>CAJMLP010000055.1:0-5935 GCA_905214215.1 uncultured bacterium
TCGGAGCCCAGCTCGACGGTGACCTTCTTCTCTTCCTTGCCGCGCATGAGCGTGATCTCGACCTTCTCGCCCACCTCATGGCTGCGCAGCGCAATGATCAGGCCATCGGCGCTCGTGATCTCGTCGTCGCCCAGCTTGGTAATGACATCGCCCTCCTGGATGCCGGCCTTGGCGGCGGGACCGTCCTCGACGACGCTCGCCACGTACGCGCCGCTATCGGTGCTCAGCTTGTTGGTGCGGGCATTGAGCGCGTTGACGCTCGAAAGCGTGGCGCCCAGGTACGGATGAACCGGCGTCTTGCCGTCAATAATCTGGTCGGCAATGTTCTTGGCGTAGTTAACGGGAATGGCAAAGCCCACGCCCGAGCTGGAGCCCGAGTAGCTCTCGATGAGCGAGTTGATACCCACCAGCTCGCCATTGTCATTGACGAGCGCACCGCCGGAGTTGCCCGGGTTGATGGCGGCATCGGTCTGGATCATGTTGGCATAGATGGTGTTGCCGCTGGTAGAGCTCATGGCCGTGGAGCGATACAGAGCCGACACAATACCCGTGGAGACAGACTGCTCGTTGCCGAATGGCGATCCGATCGCCATAACCCACTCGCCCACGTTGAGCTTGGAGGAGTCGCCGATCTCAATCGGCGTGAGCTTGGAGGCATCGGCGTCCTTGAGCTTGATGACGGCCAGGTCGCTCGAAGCATCGTTGCCCACGAACTCGGCCTCGTAGGTGGTGCCGTCGTCCATGGTCACCACATACTGGTCATAGCCATCGACCACGTGGTTGTTGGTGAGGATGTGGCCCTCGGTATCGAGCACCACGCCCGAACCGACGCTGCCCGAGTTGTCCGACTCGTCGGCAGACTGCGAAAGCGAGCCATTCTGGCCACCGCTCGAAGTGGCGGTGATGGAAACCACAGAGGGCAGGGCCTTGGCAGAAACGGCCTCGGCCAGCGTGGTGTCCTCGGAGTCGATGGTGATCTTTTGCGTCGACGAACCCGAAGCGCCCGCCGTCACGGCATTCTTGCCGCCACCGATATCGAGCGTGCCACTCATAATGAGTGCGATGACCAGCAGGGCGCCGCAGGCGCAGCCGGCAAGCGCCGTAATAAAGATCGGCAGCTTTTTGGTCTTGGTCTTGACCACTGTGTGCTTGTTTACAACCTGCTGGCTGCCCAGCGGCTTGCCGGTCTGCGTGTCGTATGCCTGCACGTAGGGAATGTTGCTGTCGGCAGGCGTCGACTCCACCTGCACACGCGGCTGCTGCTGGGTCTCGCCGGCGTTGCCCGCATCCTGGGGACGCTGGGAATCGTTCTCGCTCATAGCTGCGATCCTTTCGTCAAATAACCAAAGGCCCGCCAAACATGTGGCGGGCCATCATTGTTCACGTTGAGTTGTACCCCAATATGCGGGCACAAGTGTATGAGAACGCAATCTTTTAGGAAGGCTTAAGTTCTGTTGCAGATTCGAGAGGAACCCGCACCTGCGTCAAAGCCACCACAAAGGTGCCTGTCCCCTTTGTGGTGGAAATCTAGTCCTTAAACAGATAGCCCACGCCGCGGACGGTGGTGATGTGCGCCGCGATCTGCGGGCCCACCTTGGAGCGGATGCGTCGGATATGCACGTCGACGGTGCGCGTACCGCCGCAGTACTCAAAGCCCCACACGCGGTGCAGCAGTACCTCGCGGCTGTAGGCGCGGTTGGGATGCGTCGCCAAAAAACTCAGCAGCGAGTACTCCATCAGCGTCAGGTCAATGGGCTCGCTATCGAGTGTCACCTGGTAGGTGGCCAGGTTGATCTCAAGGTTATCGATGTTGAGCACATCATCGGAGGCGACGGGCTCCTCCTCGCCCATCAGACGCTGTGCACGAGCCTTGAGCTCGTTGGGCGTCGCCGTGGGACATACAAAGTCGGCATGCGCATGATTCGGCAGGCGCAGGGTGCCGAGCGCCTCGTCGTCGACGATCACCAGCATGGGAACACCGCCGCGATCGTCGAGCCACTTGGCAATCTGATCGATGCGGTCGCTGCGGATGCCATCGGAATCGAGGATCAGCAGGTCAAAGTCGTGCGCCGCAGTTGGCGAATCGGGGGTGGCCAGACTCACCTCGACACCCAGGGTGGTCGTCAAGCTGCGGGCAAACTCGTGGAAGCGCGTCGTGCGCGCCATGAACAGGGCACTCTTTTCGGACATATCGGCCTCCAAAGAAATGAGCTCAATCGTACTGGGACAAGCCAGCGCGATTAGGAGTTCGCCAGGTAGTGCTTGATCTCCCATTCGGTGATCGTGGACTCAAACTTATGCCACTCGTCGCGCTTCTTTTTGAGGAAGAAGCTATGGATGTGCTCGCCGAGGGCATCCTTCATAAACTGCGAGTCCTCAAACACGTCGAGCGCCTCTTTGAGCGAGCGCGGCAGCGGCGCGTAACCGGCCTCGAGCATCTGACGGCCGGTGAGCTTGAGCGTCTCGGCCGTTGCCTCGGGCGGGAGCTCCAGCTTGCGCTCGATGCCGTCGAGACCAGCCGCCAGCGTGACGGCGTTGACCAGATACGGGTTAGCCATGGGATCGGGGCTGCGAAGCTCAATGCGTGTGGAAAGCTGCTTGCCGGGCTTGTAGACCGGGATGCGGATCATGCTTGCGCGGTTGCGCAGGCCCCACGTGGCGTACTGCGGCACGGAGTCGCCGCCCGTGGTGATGCGCTTGTACGAATTGACCGTGGGGTTGGTGATGGCGCTAATCTCGCGCGCGTGCGCCAAGATACCGGCCATATAGTGCTTGGCGACGTCGGAGAGATGGTACTTCTCGTCGCCCTCGCCCCAAAAGACGTTGTTGCCGTCATGGTCGAACAGCGACTGATGCAAAAACATGGCGCTGCCGTCCTCGCCCGCCAGCGGCTTGGGCATAAAGGAGGCGTGGCAGCCGCTCTCGTAAGCCTGCTGCTTAATGATGAGCTTGGCCGTGGTAATGGCGTCGGACATGCTCAGGGCCTCGGCGTGGCGCAGGCTCATGCCGTGCTGTGAGCGACCGGCGGCGTGGAAGGTGTACTCCACGGGCACGGACATCTTCTCGAGCGTGAGGACCGTGTTACGACGCAGGTCGCGAGCGGCATCGCTCACCGAAAGATCGAAGTAGCCCACGTTGTCGAGCGGCTCGGGCGTGTGCTCGTCGGGGAAGTAGTAATACTCCAGCTCAGCGCCCACGTTGAGCAGAT
Organism: uncultured bacterium; assembly: GCA_905214215.1. Taxonomy (GTDB): domain Bacteria; phylum Actinomycetota; class Coriobacteriia; order Coriobacteriales; family Coriobacteriaceae; genus Collinsella. The sequence continues at coordinate 3,209 of CAJMLP010000055.1, forward strand.
AGCCAGCCTTCTCGGCCTTGCGGAACATGCGGCGCAGGGCATCGCGCGGGTCGCCGGCAAACGGCTTGCGATCGGGAGTGCACACGTCGCAGAACACGCGGGCGACGCCGTTGTGGCTCGGGCGCCACGGCAGAATCTGGAAGGTCGAGGCATCGGGGAACGCCAGCATATCGGCTTCCTCGGGCGTGGCAAAGCCCTCGATGGCCGAGCCGTCAAAGCCAATGCCCTCCTCAAATGCGACCTCGAGGTCCTCGGGGCTAATAGCAAAGTTTTTGAGGCGGCCGAGAATGTCGACAAACCACAGACGCACAAAGCGGATATCACGCTGCTCTACGGAGCGGAGTACGTAATCGATGTTCTGCTGGTTCATGTCGCTCCCCTTTCTTTCGGGCGGGTTTCGACTGGTCTATATCGCAGATACTATCGCAGAAAAATGTTTCCGCAGGGTTAAAGCGTATCAAGCGCTCAAAAAACGTGTGTGAACAGGCTGGTATGACAAGTGATTATCGCTCGGATTCGGAAACAATTTGCCTACACGCTCGTTCCAGCGCCGGAAACTCCATCGTCACCGCATCCCAAACAACCGATCGGTCGACATTGCCGTAATCATGCGCGAGGTAATTTCTCATGCCGATAATTCCACGCCACTCAATTTCGGGATGAAGCCGCTGCGAGCGTTCCGACAACTTGCCCGCTTCTTCCGTCACCCTAAGCGCGCACATCAAAAGGGAGTCCGCCAACGCCCTCGTCCGCACGTCATTCGCATGCAGAAACTGGTCCTCGGTGATATCAAAAGCCTTGATGCGCTCGTTCGTTTCAGCGATGGCCTCCAAGACCTCTTGGGCGCGGAGGCCGTCTGACTTACGCGCGATCATAAAGGATCACTCCTTCGCGCTCGATTACCGCGGCAAGATCGTCATCAAGATAATCGCTCGAGACAAGGTCCACCTGCCTTCCGGTTTCCTTGCGCACTGCCTCGCCAAACGCCGACAACGCAAAAAGACCAAAGCCCTGCTCGCGATCGACTTCGAGGCGCAAGTCGATATCACTATCTGCACGCGCCTCGCCACGGGCATACGATCCAAATAGGATCACGGTTTTGATGGCGGGAATCGGGCTGGCTGCCTCGCGGACGGCGGACTCAATCTGAGCGGTATCCAAAATGCCCGCTGCGGCGCTTTCGCTCGCAGAGCTTTTACCGAGTGAAGGCACAAACGGCAGCGAGCGCTCGCGCAACATCTGCCTCATGAACATATTGACCGCAACGGACGAAGTCATGCCGAGTTCTTCGCACAGCTCGGCAAATGAATCTTTAATTGACGAGTCCACTCGAACACTCAGCACAGACGCAGCCATGGATACCTCCTGTATGACATTGTCTATATAATATCACACAGACTAGCGCGAGGTCGAAGCGCGGTGTTCGATGTGACCGGGGATCTCGATGCGCTTGGGGGCGAGCTTTGCGGCGTCGCCCACCGTAGTGGTAACGACGTCGATGCGCTCGGACAGACGCTCGATTACGCGCTCGGCGATGGTGTGGGTGTCTTGCGCGGCCGTGGTCACACCGCCAAAGAGCACGTGGTTCCAGGGGTAATCGTCAAACGTTGCGATCTTAAGGCCCGCCGGCAGCGAGGGACCCAGCTGCGCCAGTGCCTCGGTCAGGCGCAGGAAGACCAGGCCGTTGACGGCAATGAGGCCGAGCTTTTTACCCGCATAGCCGCGGATGGTCTCGTCCAGGCGACTGACACCCTCGGCACCACCGTCCGCCAAGGTGACGACCTCGCCGGCCAGGCCGCGGCGCGAGAGCTCGTCGGCAAACGCCTCAGCGCGCTCACGACGCACGGGGCTGTCATCGCTTGCCTCGGTAAGCAGGCACAGACGCTCGCTGCCCGCAGCAGCCAAGGCGTCTACCAGGCCGGCGACCAGCTCACGGTTGTTAGATGTCACCAGATCGATGCCGCCATCGGCAACATCGCGGTCGAGCAGCACAACGGGTAGGCGTCCCGCTGCCGCGGCGATCGCCTCGTCATTGCCTCCGCAGGTGTTGACGACCAGGCCGTCCACGCCGGCATCGATAAGTCTGGTGAGCGACTCCGCTTCCTTGGCGGGGTCGTTGCCGCTAATGGCCGTCATGAGCGAGCAGCCGCGCGCGGCGGCGCTGGCGGAAAGCCCTTCGAGCATGGCGCTGGAGAACGGGTTGGCGATGTCGGCCAAGATTACGCCGATGAGGTTGGCGCGCGAGCTGCGCAGATTGCGTGCGGCGGCACGTGGGCGATAGCCGGTGCGCTCGATAACCGCCGCGATGCGGGCGCGGGTCTCCTCGGTCATCTGCCCGGGGCGGTTATTGAGATAGCGCGAGACCGTGGCCGGGCTCACGCCCGCCTCGGCGGCAATGTCCTTAATCCTCATCTGCGCCATAGCGCACCCCGTTTCCCAATTGTCAGCAATCTGAGCCATTTTAGGCATTTTTTAAAAATCTCGGTTGCAAAACGCTGTAGGTGAGCAGCATCGTTTTTGTGTCTCGAGCAGATGCGGCGATGGGCTAGATTGACGAGTCTTTCGACAGCTCAAAGTAGTCGGGATGCAAGGCGATAACCGGGCCCTGTTCCTCGGGCATCAGATGCAGGTGCGTCTCTGCCAGGTAGCTCGCCGCGTCGGTATCGCCCTTCTTAATGGCCTCGAGAATTCGGCGATGCTGCCGACGAATCGGCTCCCAATCCAGAT
>CAJMLP010000056.1:0-5917 GCA_905214215.1 uncultured bacterium
GCGCTTTTGCTCTGGATTACGAACATCTTGAGAAAATCGTGATGATACCTGCCTATTTGACAAATTCGTTCTATCCCTTTGAGGGGGAGCGTGCTATAGTAGGCGCTTGCATGACCTCACCGTGTCTCAGAGGTGTCATACATTTTTTGCAAGGAACTCGAAAGGAACTCCAGAAGTGGCAAACATCAAGTCTCAGAAGAAGCGTATCCGCACCAATGAGGCAGCTCGCATGCGTAACAAGGCTGTCAAGTCCGAGCTCAAGACGCTGACCAAGCACGTCCAGTCCGCCGTCGCCGAGGGCGACGCCGAGAAGGCCCAGGCTGCCCTCAAGACCGTCACCAAGCGTCTCGACATGGCTGCCGCCAAGCATGTTATCCACAAGAACCAGGCTTCCAACCGCAAGTCCGGTCTTGCCAAGCTCGTGAACAGCATCAACGCCTAAGTTGTAAATTTCACACCACACAGATTACGCGCATAAATGGAGCCTGTTTTATGGAACAGGCTCCTTTTTTTGTACCGCTCGGGTAAGATAGTCCGCATGAATACTTCAATTGACATTTCCCACATCCGCAACTTCTCGATCGTTGCGCATATCGACCATGGCAAGTCCACGATCAGTGACCGCATCCTCGAGCTCACCCATACCGTCGATGAGCGCGACATGGAGTCGCAGCTGCTCGACACGATGGACATCGAGCGCGAGCGCGGCATCACGATCAAGTCCAATGCCGTCCGCGTGTCCTATGACGCCGACGACGGCGAGACGTATCAGTTCAACCTGATCGATACGCCGGGCCACGTGGACTTCACCTACGAGGTCTCGCGTTCGCTGGCAGCCTGTGAGGGCGCGGTGCTCGTCGTGGACGCCACTCAAGGCGTCGAGGCGCAGACCGTTTCCAACGCGACGCTCGCCATGAACGCCAACTTGGACATTGTTCCGGCCATCAACAAGATTGACCTTCCCTCGGCGCACCCCGACGAGGTCAAGACTGAGATCGAAGACGATCTGGCCATTCCCGCCGACGATGCCGTGTGCGTGTCGGGCAAGACCGGCGAGGGCATCCACGATCTGCTGGAGTCCATCGTCTTTTTGATCTCGCCTCCCAAGGGCGATGCAGATGCCCCTCTTAAGGCACTTATTCTGGATTCGTACTTCGATGAGTACCGCGGCGTCGTCGCCACGGTGCGTGTCTTTGACGGTTCCATCAAAAAGGGCGACACCCTGCGCATGATGCAGGCAAAGGGCGACTTCTTGGTCGACGGCGTGGGCGTCAAGCGCCCTGCCGAGACGCCGGTCGATGCTCTGACCGTCGGCGAGGTCGGCTATGTGGTCACGGGTCTGAAGGACCCCGAGGCCGTGCGCGTGGGCGATACCCTTACGTGGGCTTCGAACCCCTGCCCCGAGCCGCTGCCGGGCTACCGCGAGGCCAAGCCCATGGTCTACACGGGCCTGTTCCCCATCGACAACAAGGACTACGAGAACCTGCGCGACGCGCTCGATAAGCTGCACGTCAACGATCCGTCGTTGGTGTGGGAGCCCGAGACGTCGGTGGCGCTGGGCTTTGGTTTCCGCGTGGGCTTCCTGGGCCTGCTGCACATGGAGGTCGTCAAGGAGCGCCTGGAGCGCGAGTTCAATCTGGACCTGATCGCCACGAGCCCCTCGGTCGACTACCACGTGTACAAGACTGACGGCGAGATGATCGATGTCCGCAGCCCGCAGGATCTACCCGAGGCCACGCGTATCGAGCGTATCGAAGAGCCCTACCTCAAGGCAAAGATCATCTGCCCGCCCGAGTATACGGGTGCCGTCATGCAGCTTGCTATCGAGCACCGCGGCATTACAACCGACATGATCCACCTGACGAGCAAATCGGTCGAGATGCGCTTCGATATGCCGCTCGCCGAGCTCATCTTGGACTTCTTCGATCAGCTCAAGAGCCGCACCAAGGGCTATGCCTCGCTCGACTACGAGTTCAACGAATATCGTCCCTCCGAGCTCGTCAAACTCGATATCCTGCTTTCGGGCGACGAGGTGGACGCGCTGTCGTTTATCGTGCACAAGGATAAGGCCTATGGCCTGGCCCGCGGCCTGTGCGACAAGCTCAAGGAGATCATCCCACGACAGCTGTTCGAGGTGCCTATCCAAGGCGCCATCGGCAACAAGATCATCGCCCGTTCCACCGTTAAGGCGCGCCGTAAAGACGTGCTGGCCAAGTGTTACGGCGGCGATATCTCGCGAAAGCGCAAGCTGCTCGAGAAGCAGAAAGAGGGCAAGAAGCGCATGAAGGCCATCGGGTCGGTCGAGGTTCCGCAGGAGGCCTTTATGGCGATTCTCAAGGTGGACGAGTAGGTCCATGGCGCTTTCTGAATACAGCAAGCGGCTGCTGGGCGCCTATGCCGAGCAGCCATTCCTTATGGCTCCCATGGCGGGCGTAACCGACCCCGCCTATCGCATCATGTGTCGCCGCCGCGGTGCCAACCTTGCCTACAGCGAGATGGTGAGCGTCGCTGGCCTTGCCTATGCCAGCAACAAGACGTGGCGCCTGGTGTTGCCGGCCGACGAGGAGCAGCAGATTTGCGTGCAGCTCTTTGGATCCAAGCCCGATCAGTTTTCGAGTGCCGTCGCTGCCGTCGAGGAACGCGTGGGCGATCGCCTGTCATTGATTGATATCAACATGGCCTGTCCGGCTCGCAAGGTCGTTACCAAGGGCGAGGGCTCGGCGCTTATGCGCACGCCCGACCTGGCCGAGAAGATTGTCGAGGCAGCGGTGGGCGCGGCGCATGTTCCCGTGACCGTGAAGATCCGCAAGGGTTTTTATGCCGAGGATCGCAACGCCGCAACGTTTGCCCAGATGCTCGAAGGGGCGGGCGCCTCCGCAGTTGCCGTGCACGGTCGTTGTGCCACGCAGCTCTATACGGGCCAGGCCGATTGGTCTGTCGTCGATGAGGTTGCCGACGCTGTCGAGATTCCCGTGATTGGTTCGGGCGATGTGTTCTCGGCCGAGGACGCAGCCGAGCATCTGAGCGGCTCGGGTGCCAGCGCGGTGTTTATCGCGCGCGGCATCTACGGCAATCCGTGGGTGTTCGGCGATGCTCGAGCCCTTGCACTCGATGGCACGCCGGTTCCTTCTCGCTCCTCGGTCGAGCGTCTTGAGGCCCTGCGTGAGCACCTGACGTTGACGCACGAGCTTCTGCCGCTTATGTCGCGCGCCCGTACGTATGCAAGCTGGTACTTAAAGGGCATGCCCCATGCCGCCGCCTGGCGCGCTCAGGTGGTGCGCTGCTCCACGTACGAGGAATTTATGGCGCTGGTCGATGATATCGAGCGCGATGTGGTGGTCTGCGAGGCCGCACTTGCCGCCGGTGAGTCGGTGCCCGCCCATCCGCTGGAGGCTTAAGGGTGGCCGTTACCGCGCTGTATGTGCACGTGCCGTTTTGCGCTCAAAAATGCCGCTATTGCGACTTTGACTCGCGCAGCGTGGCGCCGTGCGACCTGGACGCAGCGCTCGATGCCTATTTTGAGCACCTGTATGCGCGGCTCGATGCCTTTGGCAACGCTGGGGCACTCAGACAGATCCGCACTGTCTACGTAGGCGGCGGCACGCCATCGCTGGCAGGGGAGCGCCTGGTGAAACTTGCCCGTCGTATCTCCATGTGGTGCAAGCCCGTTGAGTTTACTTGCGAAGCCAATCCTGAGTCGCTGACCGCTGGGCTCGCCGCCAAGCTTGCCGAGGCGGGTGTCACGCGCATCTCTCTGGGCGTGCAAACCCTCGACAATACCGAGTTGGCTGTCATTGGCCGCATCCACGATGCCGAACGGGCGCTTGAGGCCATCGCGACGGTGAAGGATGTTGGACTCGATGTGTCGTGCGACCTTATGTGCGGGCTTCCCGGACAGACTATGGCGAGCTGGCAGCACACGCTCGATGGCGTGCTTGAGGCGGCCCCGCACCATGTGTCGGTCTATCCGCTCACGCTCGAGGAGAGCACGCCGCTTTACCGCATGGCGTGCCGTGACGAGTCGCTTGAGCCCGATGAGGATTTCCAAGCCGCATGCATGGACGTTGCGCGCCAGCGGCTGAGTTCGGCCGGCTACCATCCGTATGAGGTGGCGAGCTACGCGCTCGATGGGCATGAATGCGCTCATAATATCGCCTACTGGACTGGTCGGGGCTATCTGGGTTTGGGTCGTTCTGCCGCGGGTATGCTCGACGACGAGGATTTCGACCGCCTGGCTGGACTGTTTCCCGGCGTGGCCCCCCGTGGTGACTTTCACCGCGTGCGTCTGGTCCAGCGCGACGATGCCGCGACGATGTTTGATGCCGAGTATCTGTCGCGGCGCGAGGCGGCGGCCGAGGACCTGATGCTCGCTTGTCGCATGACGCGCGGTGTTGCTTCCGACCTGTTGGTTCGCGCGTCTCGTGTCATCCCTGCCGATGAACTGGCAGCGGCTTGTGATCGCGCTCTTGAGCTTGGGCTTGCCACTTGGGTACCCGAGCACGGTGATACCCATGCGGGGCCCATCGCCTCTGTCGATGTCATCGACGGCCGCGCCTGTGCCCGCCTGGCGCCGACTCACCTGGGCTGGCTCGATGGAAATGTGCTGTTCGAGCTGTTTTGGGGTCTAGCTTAGGCCGCTCGGGTAGAATTACCGCAATATATACGCTGCTGTGAGCAGGAGGTTGCCGCGCATGGCGACGATGAACGAAAAAGATTACTACGAGATTTTGGGCGTCTCCAAGGACGCCACCTCGCGTGATATCCAAAAGGCTTTCCAACAAAAGGCCCGCAAGCTCCATCCGGACGTCAATAAAGAGCCGGATGCCGAGGAGAAGTTTAAAGAGGTTTCCGAGGCCTACGCCGTGCTCTCGGACGAGCAGAAGCGTGCGCGTTACGACGCCATGCGGTCGGGCAATCCCTTTGCCGGTGCACCGACGGCTTCGCCCTATGGCGGCGGTTATGCCGGCAGCGCCGGTTACGGCAATCCCTTTGACGGCGGTTTCCCCTTCGGGGGCGCCTGGGGCCAGCCCCGTCGCGGCCAGGCGGCCTACAACCCCGAGAGTGGCGCCAACGTGGTCGTCGATATCAAGCTCGACGCCAAGGAGGCCAAGAGCGGTGCCCACAAGACCGTTCGATACACCCGCTTTGACACCTGCGGGCATTGTGGTGGATCGGGCTCCGTTTCGTCAGAGCATGCCCACACCTGTCCGAGCTGCGGTGGTCGCGGCCATATCGATGTCGACCTGTCCTTCCTGTTTGGTGCGGGCACGTTCCAGACGGTTTGTCCTGAGTGTGGCGGTTCCGGCAAGGTCGTTGCCGACCCGTGTCCCGATTGCGGCGGCAGCGGCCGTATCCGTGTGACCTCCGAACAGACGATTGAGTTTCCCGCCGGCACGCATGATGGCGACGAGGTGCGCATCCCCAACATGGGCCACGCCGGCACGAACGGCGCTTCGGGCGGTGACCTGGTCGGTCGCGCGCACGTTGAGGCCGAGCGGCTGGAGGGTAAGGCTCGCACCGGCTTCTACCTCATGGGTATCATCGCGCCGTTTTTGGTTCTGTCGGCCATCTCGGGCGTGTTCTCCGCCTTTGCCATGATGTGCTTCATTCCGTTTGCCATGGGCTTGTTCATGGTGCTGTCGGACGGCGTGCTTCATCGCAGTCTGTTGTGGTGGAAGCGCGGTGCGATGCAGTTTGCCAATGGATTTGCCAACGGTTTTATGTTCGCGCTCGTGTCGGTTTGGTTCGCGAGCTGCTCGCAGCGGGCCGTGCTTTCGCCGTACGGAACTCAATAACATCAAACCCTCTGTTTGCGGCCGGCCCTGCATGGGTATAGGACGCACTGTGACAATATTGAAAGTCGGAAGGATTCGGTCGTGTCGGAAAATAGGGATTACTACGAGGTACTTGGCGTCGA
>CAJMLP010000057.1:0-5705 GCA_905214215.1 uncultured bacterium
CCAGGCCGCAACCTCGCTTGACGGAGCCGTCGGCGGTAATGCTCTCGGGCTCCTCCAGGCGATGCTGCTCAAACAGATGTGCGCAGACCTCTTCGCTCATACCGATGCCGTCGTCCTCGACGATGATCTCCAAACCGTCATCGGTCTCAAAAGCCCTAACATGAATAGAAAGCGGCTCGGTCTCGCGCTGCGCGTGCTTGATGCAGTTTTCGAGCAACGGCTGCAAGATAAACGGCGGCACCATGCAATCGCGCACCTCAAAGTCGATATCGACCGAGACGCGCAGACGGCCGTCGCCATAACGAGCCTGCATTAGATTGATATAGCGAGTGCCCTGTTCCACCTCGTGCTCGAGCGTTGTGAGGGTATCGGAATCAGAAAGCGTCTGACGGTAGTAATTGGAAAAGTCGATCAGCAGCGACCTGGCCTTGTCCGGCTCGGTACGTACGAGCGACACGATGGTGCTGATGGTATTGAATAGAAAATGAGGATCGACCTGCGATTGCAAGGCGCGCAGCTCCACGCGGGCCGTAAGCTCGTCCTGGCGCTCGAGCTCAAAGCTTGCAAGCTGCGTGGAAATGAGGTCGGCAAAGCCCGAGGCAAGCGCCGTCTGGCGCATATCGATGCTGCTCAGACGGGGATAATACAGCTCGAGCGTGCCCACGCAATGCCCGCGCACGGTAAGCGGTGCGACAATACCGGCGCGCAGGCGCGGAAAGTAGCCACCCGTCTCGGTCGAGGCATCGCGCGAGAACACGCTTTGTTCACCGCTGTTGATCACGTTGAGCGTAGTCCGCAGCACAACCGGAGTGCCCGCAGGGCATTTTGCCGAGTCCTCGCCCCAGCTCGCCAGCACCTGCTTGCCGTCGGTAAAGCAGATGGCCGAGGCAATGGTCTCGGAAAGGATGATTTTGGAAGCGCCCAGGGCCGCTTCGGGCGTAAGGCCTCGCGACGTATAGGCGAATATTTTCGATGCGATGGCGAGCGTGCGGTCGGTAGCGCTCGACGTGAGGTCGTCGGGAACGACAAAGACGTACGAGAAGAAGAAGCATAGCATGACCAAGCCGGCAATGACGACAACGGCCGGAACGGGATTGGGATTATCGGTTAGATCCCAGATGAGCAGCAGGATAAGCAGCGGAACGACAATACCGAGCAAGATGGCCTGGACCACATGCTGGGCCGTACGAAAGACCTTGGTAGAGTTGTAGCTCTTGCCCAGAATCAGCCTGTTTAAATCCACCGTCATCCCCTTTTATCTACCGCACCCATAGCAATAAAGAGGGCCGCAAGCGACCCTCTCCATTGCATTATGCAATCAAAAACTGTGTTTTACATCCAGCCATCGACAAACGGTATCTTAGGCGCTGTATTTGTTGGCCTCGCCAAAGGTGCCAGCCTCGACGATCCAGCCGTCCTTCATGATGACGTCCATGTTGTCGGTGTTGAGCACGTGGATGTCGGCGGCGACGTCACCGTTGACGACCAGCAGGTCGGCGCACTTGCCGGCCTCGATGGAACCGGTCTCGTCCTCGATGTGGCACATCTTGGCACCGTTGAGGGTGGCACAGGTGATGGTCTCGACCGGGGTGAAGCCGATCTTGTCGACAAACTCGTACATCTCCTCGATGGAGCAGGTGCCGTACGGGGTGACGAAGGAGAAGGAGTCGGAGCCGATCGTCATGACGACGCCGCGCTTCTTGGCCTCGCGCAGGCAGTCGTAGTTGCGCTGCAGCTCCTTCTCGACCAGGGTGCCCTCGTACTTGTCGTGCAGCTCGGGGACGTAGACGGGCGGATAGGTGGCGTACCAGGTGGGCAGGAAGGCGATCGTCGGGGTGAAGAAGGTGCCCTGCTCGGCCATGAGGTCCATGGTGCGCTCATCGATATCGAAGCCGTGAATCAGCTGCTCGCAGCCAAAGCGAACGGAATCGTAGGCAGCGGCGTGGTTGTTGTAGCAGTGGCTCCACACGGGGATGCCGACCATCTTTGCCTCTTCGACCACGGCCTGGATCTCCTCGGAGCAGTAGTGCTGGTCGCGACCGGAGTCCCAGCGCCAGATGCCGCCACCGGTAGCCCAGATCTTGATGGCATCGGGGTTCTCGCGCAGGCGACGACGGACGGCCTTGCGCAGATCCCAAGGACCGTCGACCTGGTCGCCCCAGGGGTGCGATTCCTTGTTGAGCTGCTGGCTGCAGTGGTGGGAGTCGCCGTGGCCGGCAACGCGGCAGAAGCCGAGGCCGGTGGCCAGAACGCGCGGGCCCTTGAAGACGCCCTTGTCGATGCAGTCGCGGATCTGGATACCAAAGCGGCCGATCTCGCAGACGGTGGTGAGACCGTGGGTGAGGCAGTCGTAGGCCTGCTTGACGGCGACGGCCTGCTTCTCGAGGAGCGGCTGCATGACCCAGTCGGTGTCATCGTCGGTCAGGTTGCCCGAGAAGTGCAGGTGGGTGTCGATCAGGCCGGGAAGGACGGTCTTGCCGGCCGCGTCGATAACCTCAACGCCCTCGGGAAGGTCCTGCATAGTGCCGGCGTACTCGATCTTGCCGTTGTCGTCGACGAGAACGAGGGAGTTCTCGACCGGCTCGGCACCGGTACCGTCGATGAGCTTGCCGCCAACGATTGCATACTTAGTGGACATGGTTCCTCCTTATGGATCCATATAGTGGGCGAGGCCGTGTTGGGTTAAGGCCTCACAAAGCTACCCAAGTGGTGCCGGGTTCGGTGCGCGGGAGAGAGGATTCCGCGCACCCGATCCGCCCCGGCCAGGCGTTACTTTTTGCGGGAATTGGTGAAAGCCATGAGGGCCAGGCCAATGGCCAGCCAGCCGATCACGATGCTCCACTCCACCATGTTGAGGGAGGCGGGAGAGAACGGGATCACGAGCAAGCCGATGATGACGGCGCAGGCAGCGACAGCGAGGCAGATGCCAAACTTGCCGCCGGGCACCTCGTAGGGACGAGGCAGGTCGGGCTCGGTGAAGCGCATGCGCAGGCAAGCGAGGGCGACCATGCCGCAGGAGAAGATGAAGGCGAGAGCCGACACGTTGGTCAGAGGGATGAGCATGTTCTTGCCCAGGAACGGACCGACGACGGTGATGACGCCCAGAACGACGCAGGCGAGCTTGGGAGCGCCGGACTTGGGATCGACCTCGGCGAACTTCTCGGGCAGCTGGCCCTTTCGGCCCATGGCGAGCATGATGCGGCTCGTGGCGCCGTAGAAGGAGTTCATCGGGCCCATGGGTCCAAGCGTGGCGATGACGAGCATGGCCAGGTACAGGAGCATGTTGATGCCCTTGAGGCAGGCCAGCGCGGGAACCGGGCTCTTAACAAACTCATGCCAGTCGAGGATGGTGCCGAACGAGTAGATGCAGACCATGTAGAAGCCGCCGGCGGCCAGCAGGGCCAGGGAGATGATCTTGCCGAACTTGTTCCAGTTGAGGCCCTCGGCTGCTTCCTCAGCCTGCTGAGGAATAGTATCGAAGCCGGCGTAGAAGAACGGGGTCAAAACCAGGACCGACACGATGCCGGCGAACAGGCTGGTGCCCTCGGTAGCGGGCTTGCCGCCGCCAGCACCGGTGACCTGGGAGAACACGGGCATGGCGTGTTCCGGCGAACCGGTGAACAGCGAGACACCCATGGCGAGCAGCATGCCGCAGAGCAGAGCCTTGGTCAGGAAGGCCTGGAGCTTGGCGGCCGAGCTGGCACCGCGGAAGTTGAGGAAGATGACGTAGACTGCAAAGCCGAGCGCGATTAGCGTCGGGAACAAGTAAACGTCGGCGCCCAAGATGGTGTAGAGCTTGACGGCGCGCAGCCACTCAAGACCGGGCAGGCTGCCGAACATCTCGGACACGAGGGTCGAAATGGCGATGGCCTCCCACGGGCACAGGATGCCGTTGCCCAGGGCCAGAAGCCAACCGGTGATGTAGCTCAGCGTACGGCCAAAGCTACGGTCGACATACTCGACGATGCCGCCCGAGATGGGGATAGCAGCCGTGAGCTCACCGAAAACAGCTCCGACGGGCACGAGGAAGATTGCACCCAAGAGGAATGCGATCATAGCGGGAACGGGACCACCGCCCACGACCATCCAGTCGCCGACCTGCAGGACCCAGCCAGTTCCGATGATGGCACCGAAACCGATGGTGAAGAAGTTCCAGAGCGAAAGCGTTTTCTTCATGCCGCCGTTACCTTCGACTGCAACTTCTGCGTTCTTGTCCGCCATTGTTCCCCTCCTTTCCTTATTGACGCCTCTTTGGCGTCACCCCTTGCGCGGTCTGTTTTACCGCGCGCTTTTATTTCGTGGCTTTAAGATACGGCCTTGGCACAGCAGCGCCGCTTGCGACTCGACCGAAGGCAGAACTGCAAAACGAGCGGCGCTGTTTTTGGGACGAACGGCGCGGTTTGCCACTCATTGTTGCCGCCCGTCCGACGGGCGTACGCTCATCGGACGCATATAGAGATGTTTTTGAAGCCGTGCGTTTTGCGCCTTTCGTACCGTTTACCGAGCTTTTGACGCGCAGACCCATTTGTTGCACATCTTTTTTGTAGGATAGACAGGTTATACATGAGACAAGGCGGTACGAATGGCATACGGATACAACGACGGTGATCAACGGCGACAAAGCGTTCGCCTTGCTGGCCGCACCACGCCGACGCCTAGAAGTGCCACGAGCAGCAATCCGCAACGCCCTCAAGAGCAACCCAGGCCTTCGTCTCGGCAGCAGACAAGCAGAACACGGCAGAGTGACTGTCCGAGCACGGGCACAAGCGCGCAGCAAGATAGCCGCCTGGGCGCGCGCACTCGACAGCGCCAGGCCGAGGTTCCGCAACTGCGCCGCAACGGCGCACGTCAGTCCGGCATCCATATCAACCGCTTCTTTTCGCATTCCCAAGGCGGACGCGACGGCAAGCCCTACCGCTCGACATCGTACGTGAATGCCCCCGCCCTTCCGGCTCGTCGACTTTGCCTCGCACTGTGCTCTATCCTCATCTGTCTGGTCTTTGTGCTTATGAGCTCCTGTATGTCCCACGGCTCGGCCGGCCTTGAGCCCACCGCCGAGGACAAGCTGCTCAAGGCCCCCGTCGCGCCCGGTTATTCTTTCGCCTTTTCGACCCCGCGCTCGCAATGGCAAGCCGGCACGATGCCCCATATCTATCAGATCGACCCTGCATGGTCGGAGCTGCCTTACGCTGGCGGTACCATCCGCCAAAATGCTTGCGGGCCTACGTGCCTCACCATGGTCTATATCTTTAAGACGGGACGCACCGATATGACTCCCGTCGATATGTGCGCGCTTTCCGAGGCAGGCAATTACGCCCCCACCGGTGCAACCGAATGGTCGTTTATGACGAGCGGTGCGTGGCAGTTGGGACTTAACGGAACGGAGCTTCATAACGATCGCGACTCGATGACTCAGGCGCTGCGTTCGGGAGCGCCCGTCATCGCATCGGTTCGTCCCGGCACCTTTACCAGCGTTGGACACTATATCGTGCTCTGGGGCATCGACGATGCCGATCAAGTGGGAGTCTACGACCCCAACTCGCAAAGCCGCAGCGCTCGCCGCTGGGGCGTCGTAGAAGTCCTCAACGAAATCGAAGCCATGTGGGCCTACTACTAGTCATTTAAGAACGTCTCCAATGACTAGGTGAATAGCAAAAGCCCCGCAGTCGGAGCGGACTGCGGGGCTCATGAAGAGAGGCTAGTTT
>CAJMLP010000058.1:0-5578 GCA_905214215.1 uncultured bacterium
GCCTCCTTGCCGAAGAACTCCTTGAGGCAGTTGACGGCGACGATGAGGCCCAGGACCATCAGCAGAACGGCAAAGACGAGCTGCAGGCCCTTGGTGGCGGCGACGGAGACGGCGGCCGTGGTGGCGGTAGCCGGGATGGTACCGAAGAAACCGTAGGCCTGGACGGCGGTCATGCAGCCCATGGCGCTCTGGACCAGCGAGGTGAAGGTGCAGCAGAGCAGGAAGGCGACGGGCACGTAGAGCATCCAGCCCTTGCGACCGGTGCACTTGCAGAACACGGCGAGGGTGATCATGGTCATACCGCCGAGCAGCTGGTTGGAAGCACCAAAGAGCGGCCAGATGTTGGCATAGCCACCAAAAGCGAGGGCGAGACCGGGAAGCAGGGTAACGACCGTGGCGAACCAGGGGTTGCCGAGGACCTTCATATAGCCGGCCTTGGACTCGATGGCCAGGGCGTCGTTGGTCTGGGCAAAGAACTCGGAGAACGAGGTGCGGGCGATGCGGGCGACGGCATCGAGCGAGGTCAGGGCCAGAGCGGAAACGTTCATGGTCATGAAGACGGTAGCGAGCGTGCCGTCAACGCCGAAGGCCTGCATACCGCGGGAGATGCCAGCTGCGAAGATCTGGAACGGGGTGGAAGCGACACCGGCGTTAAGGGCGCCGGTACCGGCGGTGTTCATGTCGGAGAACATGATGCCGGCGACGATGATGGCAAGGATGCCGACGAAGGACTCGACGATCATGGCGCCATAACCGACCTTGACGGCGTCCTGCTCCTTCTCGACCTGCTTAGAAGAGGTGCCGGAAGAAACGAGGCTGTGGAAACCGGAGAGAGCACCACAAGCGACGGAGACAAACAGGACCGGGAACATCATGCCGGAGGCAGTGGAGAAGCCGGTGAAGACCGGAGCGGTGATAGTGGCCTGGCCGTTAACGCCCAGGACGACGATGCCGAGGACAGCGCAGGCGATCATGACGATCATCATGATGGAAGTGAGGTAGTCACGCGGGGTCTTGAGCATCTGGATGGGCATAGCGCCAGCGAAGACCAGGTAGACCATGACGACGGCGAACCACTGGAACTTATCCAGGTAGACCGGGAACTGCATACCGACGGCGAACATGAGAACCATGAGGACCACGCCGGTGACGAACTCGGCGGCACCGGTGAGGTTGAACTTCTTCTGGGCCCAACCAAAGGCGATAGCGACGAAGGTGAACAGGATGGAGATGGTGCCAGCGCAGCCAGCGGCATAGGACTTGGTGAAGTCGATGGCACCGGTAGCGGCGCCAGAAGCGTCAACGGCCGGGGTGAACATGAACGTCTTGCAGACCATGTCGGTGAAGGCGGCGATGACGATGATGCAGAACAGCCAGCAGAACAGCAGGAACAGGCGACGGCCGGTCTTGCCGATGTACTTCTCGATGAGCTGAGCGAGCGACTTGCCGTTGTTCTTCATCGAAGCGTACAGAGCACCAAAGTCGTGGACGGCGCCAAAGAAGATGCCGCCGACGAGGACCCAGAGCACGACGGGCAGCCAGCCAAAGGCCATGGCGACGATCGTACCCGTGACAGGGCCAGCACCGCAGATCGAGCTGAACTGATGCGAGAACGCGGTAAAGGCGGAGACGGGCGAGAAGCTCTTGCCGTCCTTCATGCGCTTGGCCGGCGTGAGGGCCTCTTTGTCAACGCCCCACTTGTTGGCCAGCCAGCGGCCGTAGCCCAGATAGCCGCAGGCGAGCACCGCCGCGGCCACAACCATGAGCAAAACTCCGTTCATTACATTTCCTCCTCTAAAAAGAACTTCCTAGACATAAAAAATGAGGGCCGTCGGTTGCGCTCGACGGCCCTCATCTTCATCAGCCGCCCGTTATCGTACGGGCTAGCTGTATGTGCTAACCCGCATCAGATAATTACTACGCTGATAATGTTTAGCTGATGCGTGAACATGTCTAAGAAATCCTCTTCAATCATGATGTGAACGATCCGTGCGTGTTCACATCCCCCAGTGGTTGAAAAGGAGTATGAAACTTTAGTTACCTAAAGTCAACGCAAATTTGTAATGAATTTTCAACTATTTTTGAATTTCTCGGTATAAAACGCCATTGACCTCGGACTTTACCCAACAAAAGTTTTTGCATGAGAGATGCCCCTCGGGAGCGGGGCGGGCGCCTGCCGCCATATATGAACTTTCCTGCTCGGACAGTCCTGCTCACGACGGAGGCCACATTAAGTGGCCTCCTGTTCGTGCGGAACTCGCGATAAAGTTCATATATGGCGGCAGGCGCCCGCCCCGCCCCCGAGGAACTCCCATCCCAAATGTGCGGAGCAAAGCTCCGCACACCATCTTTTTCTTTCAGCTAAAGCACGCCGGAAATTCGACGCAGCTGGCTAACCTTGCCGGACGTTGTCGACGCCAAACCAGCTCAGAAGCTATATCGATACAGAAAGGTCCCCGGACGGAGGGGCCGGATATAAGGTTTATCGCGAGTTCCGCACGCAAAGAAGGCCACTTAATGTGGCCTTCGTCTTGCGCAGGACTGTAGAGCAGGAAACCTTATATCCGGCCCCTCCGTCCGGGGACCGCACCGTACCAGCTACAGCGTCATGTTCGGATCGGCATCGACGTCGAACGGCGAGATTTCACCTCGGTCGAATTTACGGCGGGCGACCTCCGCGATCATGGCTGCGTTATCGGTACAGGCAGACAAGGGCGGCACCGTCACGCGAATACCCTGACGCCCAAGCTTCTTAATCATCATCTCGCGCAGATGCGGATTAGCCGAGACACCACCGCCGATGCAATACTCCTTGCACCCGGTGGCGTGCAGGGCGTTTTTGGCCTTCTTGTACTGCACGTCAAAGACCGCCGCCTCAAACGAGGCCGCTAGGTCGGGCAGGTGAATCGTGCGCCCGGCCTTGGTCTCCTGCTCGATGTAGAGCGTCACCGCCGTCTTGAGGCCCGAAAGCGAGAAGCGATAGTCCCCCCTGCTGTTAAGCGCACGGGGGAAATCGATCGCCTTGGGGTTGCCCGTCTCGGCAAGCTTGGAGATGATAGGGCCTCCGGGATAGCCAAGACCCAGTGCCTTTGCCACCTTGTCGAAGGCTTCGCCCACGGCGTCGTCGAGCGTCTCGCCAAGCACTTCATAGTCGCCCCATGCCTTTACGTGCACGAGCATGGTGTGCCCGCCCGAAACGAGCGTAAAGATAAACGGGGGCTTGAGGTCGGGCTGCGCCAACAGGTTGGCAAACAGGTGGCCCTCCAGATGATTGACGCACACCAGCGGTTTGCCGGCAGCATACGCAAAGCCCTTGGCGAAGGCGACGCCCACTACCAGAGCACCCACCAGGCCCGGACCCTGCGTCACGCCAACAGCGGCGAGTTCGCTCGGCGCGATGGCTCCACCCTCAAGACCAAGCGATGCTGCGGCATCCTCGAGCGCCGCATCCACGACACTCACAATCACCTCAACGTGTTTGCGCGAGGCGATCTCGGGCACCACGCCGCCAAAGCGGGCGTGAAAATCAATCTGTGTCGACACCTGGTTGGCCAGCATATTGCCATCCGCATCGATAATCGCCACGGCCGTCTCGTCGCAGGAGCTCTCGATAGCGAGCACTAGGCGGCGGCGCTCAATTTCGGCACGCTCCCCCTCGGAGCGCCCAGGCGCAGGCAGCGGCCATACGCGCTGCTCTGCCGCCGTCGGCTCGGGCGAAGCATTATCGACCGGAAGCACCAGGGGCAGCGGAGCCGTCATGACAATGGCGTCCTTGCCGGCACCATAGTAGCCGCGGCGCCGTCCTGCCTCGGTAAAGCCCAGAGCGTTATAAAGCGCGGTCGCTCCCTCGTTACCGTCCTCGACCTCGAGCGAAGCCGTAGTGCAGCCAAGCATCTGGGCATCATAGCTCACGTGCGACAGCAGCTTGCGGGCAATGCCCTCACGGCGATGTGCCGGGTCGACGGCGACATCCAGAATCTGCACATCACCATCCACGACCATACCGCCGGCAAGGCCCAGCAGCTTGCCGTCGTCGTGTGCCACCCACCAACTACGCGGCGCAGCGACGTCCTCGCCCAGTTCGGACAGGAACATGCCCGGCGTCCATGCCTCGTGTCCGGCACCTTCAAAGCAGGCAGCCTCCAGCGCGCTCGCGCCCTCGGCATCCGCCGCGCCCATGGGACGGAACTGCAGATGACGACCGGCGAGCTCATCGGCAACACCCGTAATTTCGCTCTGCGCACTCTCGGCAAGACCAAGACGCTTGCGCTCGTTTTCCTCGGCATCCGAAAGGCGCGTGTAAATCGGCAGGACGCGGGCCGGATCGCCGTCACCCGCAGCGTGCGCGAGCAGCAAGCCCTCGCCCGAAGGCCACCACAGGTCGCGCTCCACGCAGCGGGCGGCCTCGTCCTCACCCAGCAGCTTGCCATAGCGCACGAGACCGTCACCGGTCAGCTGAACCTGGCCCCAGTCCGCTGCTTGGCGCCACTCATCGAGCGCCACGGCGGCCTTGACCACGTGTTCGCGCTCAAATTGACGCTCGGGACCCTCATCGACCAGCATATACAGCGCCGGATATACCTCACCGCGCATAGCATCGGCCAAGATACCAAGCTTGCCGCGCACGCCAGCCTTCCACGCCGTCCAAGCGCAAGCGTCGAGCGTCGACACGCCCAGCAGCGGAACATTGGCACCACGCGCGAGGCCCTTGGCAGTGGAGATGCCGATGCGCACACCCGTAAAGGACCCCGGGCCGCGGCCGACCACATAGCAACCAACATCGCTGCGATCCAGACCGGCTTGAGCCAGCACGCCATCAACGGTATTCACGAGCTCAACGTTGGCGTGACGGCGACACATGTGGTCGCCACTCACGAGCTTCGTCTCACCCGTCTGCCCATCAATCCAGCTTGCCGCGCAGGCAAGCATGTCGGTCGAGGTATCGAGCGCCACCACCAGCGCGTTGTCGTTATGCAAGCTCATCTTGTACAGCCTTATCAATCAAATGGGAAAGCTCCATTGCGCGGTCACCGTGCGCCTCAAGCGTTATCGTTCGCACATCGCTGTCGCCCTCATCACGCCTGAGCGTCACCGAAAGATACTCATCCGTCAGCTCGTCCTGGAATTGTTCGCCCCATTCCAGCAGGCAAGCACCCTCATAGCCCAGCACATCGAAAATGCCCGTATCCTCGAGCTCGTAGGCATGCTCCAGGCGGTATAGATCAAAGTGAAACAGCGGAATACGACCTTGATCGTGAACGGCCATGAGCGCAAACGTAGGACTCGTAACCATATGCCCATCGCCCAGCCCGCGCGAGACGCCCTTGGTAAAGTGAGTTTTGCCCACTCCCAGGCCACCGGTCAGGATGAGCACATCGCCGTCCTCAAGGCACGGTGCAATTAGCTCGCCAAAGTACTCCGTATCGGCAGCGCAAGTCGTTTTGTAAGTACCTACCCCCAGGCGCTCCAGGGACATATATGCTCCTTATTATTCCGAGGCGTCCTCTGGTGCGGGATGTCGCCCCAGATAGTCGCCCAGCATCTTAAAGTCTTCCTCCAGCAGCTCCTGCCACGCTGG
>CAJMLP010000059.1:0-5052 GCA_905214215.1 uncultured bacterium
AATCCAAGGGTTATACCCTAAGAGCAAACCACCCCTTTTAGGGGTGGTTTTGATTATCCCTCTCCGCCCGCTTGACCAAAATCTTGCCGCAAGCTTGACGAATGCCGGATGCCCAACAGCTTGATTCATTCCATACCAGATTCTATGCAAAAATGCCACTAAAAGGTCGTAGACGGTAGCGGGTGCTAGGCGAGTTGAATGACATAGCTGAACCTTGTTCATTTGCGTTACACTGCCGCTTAGATGGGACAAGCTGACAAGCTCATTTACCTGCTTAAAGACCGATTAGTCGGGGGATTAATAACAATCGGCCCTCGCTGTACAAAAACTTGCCGCTTGCGTACCAAAAGACAACCTAGAACACAAGGTCGCTCTATTCATAGCGCGGCTTGTATGGTCTTGCGGTTACAGTGTCCATACGGTCGAGTTGAGGAGCGGGCATGGTAAACGATTTGGGCAGTATGGACGACCTCGAGCTGATGCCGCTGGGCGGTGGCTATATGGTGCGACGCGAACGCTTGATGAATGAGCTTCTCGCCAAGGGCCGAAAGGCCGGCATCGTGGTTCTTTATGCGCCCGACGGGTTTGGGAAGACCTCGGTGCTGCTGCAGTACACCCATGAGGTTAAATGCGACCCGACGCGAGGCCCCGTGCGGATTATCGAGGCCGATCGCGCCACTGGGCGCGAGGTGTTTATGCAGCTCGAGGTGGTTACCGAAGAACTCAAAGACAAACCGCACTCCCTTATCGCGATTGATAATGTGCCAAACCTCGATCAGCACGATACCGAAGACCTCATCGACAGGATTCGCGGCCTGCGCGCTATGGGGGTGGGGGTCTTTATCTCCTGCCGTCCTTCAAATCGTCAACTGATTCATGGGCTGGGCGATTCGGTTAAGATCAATGCGCAGATGCTCAAGGTGCATGCCTATGAGTATTCGGCGTGGGCATCGGCGTTTTCGATCAGCACATCGCTCGACTTTTATCAGCTCACGCAGGGCGTGCCCGAGCTCGTTTCGGCATTGCAGACGGGTCTGTATGGCCAAGGCGACGTAGCCGGTCTGCTCGAAAACGAGATTGTCAACGTATATGGCGCGGCACTTGTCGACTTGGCTTCGCTCGACAATAATGCACTGTTTTGCGTGGCATGTCTCATGATTTTGATGGGCGAGGGCAATATCGCAGAACTCGAGGCTTGCGGGGTGAGGCTATCGATGGTCGACCAGTCCTACTTCGTACGCGACTACCCGATCTTTGGCTTGGACCCCGCCGAGCGGAGTTTTACATGTCTGGGCACGGAGGATAACGGACGCTTGCGCTTGCGTAAGTTGGTGGCCGAGGTTCGCCCCGAACTTGTTCCGAGGGCGGCCCGGATTTTGCTTAAGGCGGGCCGATGCGATGCGGCGATGGGCCTGGCGGACGCCTTTTTGGACCGTGATGCGGTCCTTGAACTTGCTGGGCAGTATGGGGTCGATCTGGCTCTGACGGGGCACGGGGCCGATATCTGCCGAGCAGCGCTGGGCACGATCGATGCCGAGGATCCGGCTCCAGAGCCAACGCCTGCCGAGGCGCTTGGCGTATATCTGGCAGCGGTCAGCGTGTCCAATACAAAGCTCGCTCGCTATATGGCATCGGTCATCGAGCGCGGGGGCGAACGGGCGGCCTGCGAAATAGACCCTGTTTCATGGAGGGTGGCCCAGACACTGACGGCTGTTTGCTATGGGGACAACGGGCTTGGGCTTCCTACGAACCTGACCGTGCCAGAAATCGAGACATCCCATACCGCACTCGATATGTTGTCCGCGCATATCGAGGTCAAGCGCTGCCTGACCGAGCGGGGAGATGACGGCGGCGTTCTACAGCAGCTCAAAACGAGCAAGGCCTACGACTGCGAGCTCGACATCGCGGGGATTGTTATACGGGCCGACAGCATGCTGGTGGAGCTTTTTGACGGGTCGTTTGCGGGAACCGACGAGCGCGACGACGAGATGACGGTGGTGCGGGAGGCGCTCGACGTACGTGGGCTTAAGGCGATGGCTATCTGGGTGCGCATGGTGTTGGCGGCACGGCGGCTCCTTTCCGGCTTGCCGGTAACCGACGACGCGGCATTCAACGAGCTCGATCGTTTTGCCGTGCGCATGCGCGACAACCAGATTCAGCTGTTTGGCCTGTTGCTAGAAGGCTGGCAGTCGCTGGCAGAGGGACGGCCGGTTAATGCAAAGTTCCGTGCGGTCCAAGTGCTCAAACTTGCCGAGGAGTCGATTGCGTACATGCGCGATAACGCATTGCTGTTGGAGCGCGCGGCGTATCTGCGTAACACCTCGATGGTTTCGGTGCGCGAGGAAGCGGAGTTGCTCGATATAAGCCAGACGCAGGTTGGTGGAGCGGAGGCCTGGATGGTGGCGCTGCATTTGGCCTGTGCGGGCCGAGACAGCGATCTTGCGGCCTGGATGTCCATGAATCGTGCGGGGATTCTAGAGCCATCGTATCGGCTCTTTGCGCGCCTTGCCATGCATTGTCTGGGCGAGCCGGCGACCAGGATTCGCAAGAAGCTTCCCGTGCGCGAGTTATCGCGGTATTCGCTGCGCGACGATCTGGAAGGGGAGGGCGAGCGCCTGTTCCAGGCCGGCGAGGTTGAAGCCGTTGATACCATCGACCATATCGAGATTCGCATGTTTGGTGCGTTTCGCGCCGAGCGCGATGGGTTTCCCATCACGGACAAAATGTGGCGGCGCAAGAAGGCGGCGACACTTGCCGAGCGGCTTGCGCTGGGCATGGATGCGCTCGTCGATCGTGAGACGCTGGCCATGGAGCTGTGGCCCCATGCCGAGTTCAATAGCGCCCGCAACAACCTGTACTCGACGATATCGCGCTTGCGGTCGGCTTTGGGACCGACGCCGGATGGCAAGTCGTGTGTGCTCATCCAAAATGAATGCATCGGACTCAACGGCGACTACGTCAAGACCGATGTACGGCTGTTTGACCAGATAAGCCGCGAGGTTTTGGGAAATCGTACGGGTGCGCGCGGGCCCCATTTAGTTGAGCTGTGCCTTAAGATTGAGCAGCTTTATGCCGGACCGCTGTATGTTCCCAATGGCTGTAACCCCACCTACTTTTTGCGTATGCGACGCATTATGCAGTCAAAGTACATCGATTGCATGATTAAGGGAGCAAATGCCGCTCTAGAAGAAAACGATCTGCAGTCGGCGATTTGGCTGGCGGAGTCGGGGCTTCGGCAGGAAACAGCGCGTGAGGATATGGTGCGCTGCGCCATGCGCGTCTACAGTGCGGCGGGGCGGAGGCGCGATATCGTTGAGCTATACAGTGGGCATATGCACCATCTGAGGGAGCAGGTCAATGGCGTGCCCGAGCCCGAGACGCGGCGTCTATACGAGCGCTTGGTGGAGGGGCGGCTCAATCGCGTGCTGGTCGAGCGATAAAAAACGGGCGCCCGAAGTACTTGGGCACCCGTAAGCTTGCTATGTGTTGGCTCGCCGGATCATTGGCTCTTAGACGAGCTTGATCTTCTCGATGTCCTTGCGCGAGGACTCGCGATACAGCGAGAACTTGCGGCCGATGACCTGGACGACCTCGGCGTGGCAACGCTCAGCGAGCTCTTCGGCGGCCTCGCGGGCGGAAAGACTGGAGCCATCGAGCACGGAGCACTTAACGAGCTCATGCTTCTCCAGGTAGGCGACCGTCTGCTCGACGGTGCCCTCGTTGACATCGGACTTACCGATGATGATGGCGGGGTTGAGGTGATGGGCCATGCTGCGAAGCTGCTTGACCTGGGCTCCTGTCAGTGCCATGGGTTCTCGCTTTCTATGTATGGGGCGCCCCGCGACGGGGCCTTAATCTACGTGAGCTGTCCCACGATAGCGCAGGAACGGCGCGGTGTGGAGCGCGTTTGCCCAGTTCAAAAAGAATGCGGATGCCGAGTGAGTGGGCGGTGCGGGCTGCGAACAGGCTATGAGCTGGGCGCAGAGACCGGTTCCCATGCAATAAACGCCCAGCGAACCTTACGGATATGGTCGAGCATATAGCGCCCCTGCGGCACGCCCTTGGAGCCCGGCTCGCCGGCATGGGGGTTTTCGATCATGTGCTGAGCGATATAGTCGCGCAGGCGGTCGATCTTATCCTCGTTGCCATGCTCGAGCATACGGGAAAAATCCGCCACGCCTGCCTCAAGGCTATCGAAGGTATCGCGACGAGGCGATTCAAAGTATGTAACCTGCGGCAACGCACCCATCTGAATGAGGATGTTGAAGGCGTACACAAAGCCATTGCTGCAGGTAACCGAGGCGCCGATAGCGTTCATCAAGTGCAGATCATAGCGCGGGCTGGAGTTGGCGACCATCGTGACAGCACAACGCCGACGAGCCGTGCGGTCGAGCTTGGCAAGCGCATCTTTTAGATTGGTCGTCGTAACCGACCGACTGGCAAAGGCAACATCCACCGCTTTCGCGACCGGTCCAACCAAATCCCAATCATCATCCCAAGCGAGCTCAAGCGGCGTAATGCGATCCTCGAGCCCATAGTACTCAATACCAGCATCAAGCGTGCCTAACATAGCAGGGGAAAAGTCAGCAGCAATCACAGGATGCCCAGCCTGAGCAAGCGGAATGGCAATCGACCCAGCTCCACACCCCATATCGAGCACCGACTCACCAGGCTCAAGAGCCAGCAATTTCATAAAATCCCGAGCATAAGGGGCAGTCTCAAGAGGTCGAAAATGTCGAGCTCGCTTATCCCATTCAAAAGAATCATCAGCCCGATGCCGAGCGGCCTGCAGACGCATCCATTCGCCATTCCAATCCGCAGCAAGCAGCTCAGAACGAATCTCCCCGGGGCTCCTCGCCAGTCCCCTCAGCTAGTTCTTCAGCGAGTTCAGCGGCGCCGGGAAACGTCCACCGCGATGGGCAAGCACGGTGCCGGCGTTGGGGTTCACCGGCATGATGGGTGCACGGCCGAACAGGCCGCCGTACTCGACGCAGTCACCCACGCCCTTGCCGATGGCGGGAATCACGCGGACGGCCGTGGTCTTGTTGTTGA
>CAJMLP010000060.1:0-4860 GCA_905214215.1 uncultured bacterium
GCGGGAACAAGGTGGTCACCCGTCGTCGTCGAGCAGACGATCAGATCCAACTGGCTCGCGTCGATTCCGGACACCTGAAGTGCCCGCTCGCTCGCCGCTACGGCAAGGTCGTCAAGTGACTCGGTGGTGCAGACGTGGCGACTCTTAATACCTGTGCGGGTAAAAATCCACTCATCCGAGGTATCGAGGAACTCGGACAGCTCGTCATTGGAAACACTGCGCTTAGGAAGCGCCGAGCCTGTTCCAAGAATCGTGAAACCCATCACT
Organism: uncultured bacterium; assembly: GCA_905214215.1. Lineage (GTDB taxonomy): Bacteria > Actinomycetota > Coriobacteriia > Coriobacteriales > Coriobacteriaceae > Collinsella. Next base: position 268 of record CAJMLP010000060.1, read on the forward strand.
AACCTCCTTTGAGTTGTTGACGTGTTTACATCGACCAAGAGAGGATAGCGCATTTCAGTCGTTGTTAACGTGTTAACATTAAATTGTCCAAATGCGACAAAGGCTTCACATTGTGTCTCTCTCGACACCATTGCGTTATTCACTTATTCATTAAGGAGGTAGCAGCCGTTATGGATGCCAAATTAACGATAGTCGACGTAACCGGATCGACCAACAATGACCTGCTCGAAGCAGGAAAACAGGGAGCGCCGCACGGCACAGGACTTGCCGCCCGGGCTCAGACAGCAGGACGCGGCCGGCGCGGCCACAAGTGGGATTCAACCGCCGGCAACCTATTGCTTTCGATTGTCCTGCGTCCATGCGTTAATCCTGCGAAGTACTCTGGTCTTGCTGCCGTCAGCGGCCTAGCGGTGCTCGAGGCGCTCGAAAAACAGGGTCTTGCAAACGAGATTGGCCTCAAATGGCCCAACGACCTGGTCGCGCGTGGACGCAAACTCGGCGGCATTCTGGTCGAGGCCGCACGCGATAACGAAGGCAAACCTTTCGCCGTCTGTGGCATTGGTGTCAATGTGAACTATGCGCCCCAAGAGGTGCCCGATGGCGGCCTGCCGGCAATCGGTCTCTCGGACCTTAACGAGAACGTTCCAGCTGTCGACATGCTCCTCGATGAGGTCTATCACGCAGTTATAGACGCTATAGATGCCTGGGCAGAACGCCTCAACGCCATGGAAGAAAACACCGGACCGCTCGCGCCCGTCCACGGCGAATATGTCGCTCACCTCAATTGGATTGGAAAGCACGTTATCGCCCGCTCCCCTGCCGGTGACGAGCTGGCGCGAGGCATCTTTAAAACGGTCGATGGCTTTGGTCGTGCGTGCATCGAAACAGAAGACGGCTTGCGATCCTTCCATTTTGAGGAAGCGTCATTGCGCCCCTTGAGTGAGTAGGTCGCCACAGCCAGCCGCTCGGCAGCCTTACCCGGCGATCCAAACCCATCATGCAAAACAAAAGGGCCCCGCTACCGTAACGGCAGCGGGGCCCTTTAAGCTATGAGCGATATCGCTTAGAGCTTGATGTCGATGTCGACGCCAGCGGGGAGGTCGAGACGCATAAGCGAATCAACGGTGCCCGAGGTGGGGTCGAGGATGTCGATGAGGCGCTTGTGGGTGCGCATCTCGAACTGCTCACGGGAGTCCTTGTTCACGTGCGGCGAGCGGATAACCGTGTACAGGTTGCGCTCGGTGGGCAGGGGGACAGGACCGGAAACGCGAGCGCCGGTCTTCTGAGCGGTCTCGACGATGAGCTTCGCGGACTGATCGACGACCTCGTGATCATAGCCCTTGAGGCGAATGCGGATCTTCTGGGTAGCCAACTTAAACCTCCAAAGAGTGCGAGAGATGTTCTCGCAGGATTACGTAACAGGGAGCTCGAACTTAGGCGTTCTTGCTCATGACCTCGTCCACGATGGACTTGGGCGCGGGCTCATAAGAGTCGAACTGCATCGTGTAGGATGCACGGCCCTGGGTCTGGGAGCGAAGGTCGGTAGCGTAACCGAACATCTCGCCCAGCGGCACCTTGGCACGGATGAGCTTGCTGTTCTTGCGATCCTCCATGCCCTCGATCTTGCCGCGGCGACCGGAGAGGTTGCCCATAACGTCGCCCATGTACTGCTCGGGGGTCTCGACCTCGACAGCCATGATCGGCTCGAGCAGCTGCGGATCGGACTTCTTGAGGGCGTCCTTGATAGCCATGGAACCGGCGATCTTGAAGGCGGCCTCGGAGGAGTCGACCTCGTGGTAAGAACCGTCGAACAGGGTGACCTTAACGTCGAGGACCGGGAAGCCGGCGATAACACCGGTGTTCAGGGCCTCCTGGATGCCCTTGTCGATGGACGGGATGTACTCCTTGGGCACGACGCCGCCGACGATAGCGTTGACGAACTCGTAGCCGAAGCCCTCCTCCATCTTCTCGAGCTTGATGACGGCGTGGCCGTACTGACCGCGACCGCCGGACTGACGGACGAACTTGCCCTCAGCCTTCTCGACGTCGTGACCAGCGGTCTCGCGGTAGGCAACCTGGGGCTTACCGACGTTAGCGTCAACCTTGAACTCGCGGAGCAGACGGTCGACGATGATCTCGAGGTGCAGCTCGCCCATGCCGGCGATGATGGTCTGGCCGGTCTCGTGGTTGGTGGACACCTGGAAGGTCGGGTCCTCCTCGGCGAGCTTGGTCAGAGCCAAGGACATCTTGTCCTGCTCGGCCTTGGTCTTGGGCTCGATGGCAACGTCAATAACGGGCTTAGCGAACTCGATCTTCTCGAGGACGATCTCCTTGCCCTCGGCGCACAGGGTGTCACCGGTGGTGGAGTTCTTGAAGCCGACGCAAGCGACGATGTCGCCGGCGGCAGCGTCGTCACGGTCGATACGCTCGGCGGCGTTCATCTCGAGGATGCGGCCGAGGCGCTCGCGCTGACCGTTGGAAGCGTTGACAACGTAGGAGCCGGACTCGGCGCGGCCGGAGTAAACGCGGACGTAGGTGAGCTTACCGACGAACGGGTCGGTCATGATCTTGAAGACCAGGCCGGAGAAGGGCTCGTCGAAGGAAGGATGACGCTGAATCTCCTCGCCGGTGTCCGGATCGGTACCGGTGACGGCCTCGACGTCAAGCGGGCTGGGCAGGTAGTCGACGACAGCGTCGAGCAGCTCCTGAACGCCCTTGTTCTTGTAGGCGGAACCCACGAAGACGAGGTTGAGCTCGTTGGCCAGAACGCCCTTGCGCAGAGCAGCCTTGAGCTCCTCGACGGTGAAGTCCTCCTCCATGAGGATCTTCTCCATGAGCTCGTCGTCAAAGCTGGCAGCAGCGTCGAGGAGCTCCTCGCGCTTGGTGGCAGCGATGTCGGCAAACTCAGCCGGGATCTCGTCCATCGGCTCGGGGTAGGTCATACCCTTCTCGTCGGCCTTGAAGTCCCATGCAGTCATGGTGACCAGGTCGATGACGCCCCAGAAGTTGTCCTCGGCGCCCATCGGGACCTGAGCGGCCACGGCGTTGGCGTCGAGACGATCCTTCATGGTCTCGATAGCGTTGAAGAAGTCAGCGCCCACGCGGTCATACTTGTTGATGAAGGCGATGCGGGGGACGTTGAAGGTAGAAGCCTGACGCCAAACGGTCTCAGACTGGGGCTGAACGCCGGCAACGGCGTCGAAGACGGCGACAGCGCCATCGAGGACGCGCAGGCAGCGCTCGACCTCGGCGGTGAAGTCAACGTGGCCCGGGGTGTCGATGATCTGGATGCGGTAGTCCTTACCGTCCTTGTTCCAGAAGCACGTGGTAGCAGCGGAGGTAATGGTTACGCCGCGCTCCTGCTCCTGAACCATCCAGTCCATGGTGGCAGCGCCCTCATGGACCTCACCGATCTTGTGGGTCTTACCGGTGTAGTAAAGAATACGCTCGGTCGTGGTGGTCTTACCGGCATCGATGTGAGCCATGATGCCGATGTTACGGGTATCGGAAAGCTTGTACTTAGGCTTAGCCATGTTAGTTCCTTACCTTAACTTACCAACGATAGTGAGAGAACGCGCGGTTGGCCTCGGCCATCTTGAAGACGTCCTCACGCTTCTTGACGGAAGCGCCCAGGCCGTTGGAGGCGTCGAGGATCTCGTTGGCGAGACGCTCGGCCATGGTCTTCTCCTTGCGAGCGCGGGAGAAGTTGACGATCCAGCGGATACCCAGAGCGGTGGAACGACGGGAGTTGACCTCCATCGGGACCTGATAGGTAGCGCCACCGACACGCTTGGGCTTAACCTCGAGCGTGGGCTTGACGTTGTCCATAGCCTTCTTGAAGGTAGCGAGAGCGTCGCCACCCTCGGACTTCTCGGCAACGATCTCGAAAGCGGTGTAAACGATGCGCTCAGCGGTGGCCTTCTTGCCGTCAAGAAGGACCTTGTTGATGAGCTGAGTCACCAGGCGGTTGTTGTAAACGGCGTCAGGCTGAACCTCACGACGATTAGCTGCTGCACGACGCGGCATGTGAAATCTCCTTAAGTGTCTACCGTGCGGCGCTCAAGACGGCACACGGCGAAAGTATCAAAACGTTATCTGGCTTATTTAGCCTTGGGGCGCTTAGCACCGTACTTGGAACGGGCCTGCATACGGTTCTGGACCGGAGCAGCGTCGTAGGCGCCACGGATGACGTGATAACGGACACCAGGGAGGTCACGGACACGACCGCCGCGGACGAGCACGATGGAGTGCTCCTGCAGGTTGTGGCCCTCACCCGGGATGTAAGCAGTAACTTCGATGCCGTTGACAAGGCGAACACGGGCAACCTTACGAAGAGCCGAGTTCGGCTTCTTGGGGCTCGTGGTGAAGACGCGGGTGCACACGCCGCGCTTCTGGGAGTTGTGCTGCAGAGCAGCGTTCTTGGACTTCTTGGGCACGGAACGACGGCCCTGGCGAACCAGCTGGTTAATAGTAGGCAAAGCGTACTCCTTCTCGAATGATTCCAGCTTTCTGTAAAGTGCAACGGCTTGAATCGAGGGGTCAGCATCCCCCTACGAAACACGCAGTTCGATAGGATACGTGCCGTTAGCTGTG
>CAJMLP010000061.1:0-4663 GCA_905214215.1 uncultured bacterium
CCATGGCTAGCAAGAACAATACTTACCATCACATAACCTCCTTTTTGTCTACGTATTTCCTACACGACAATAAAGGAGTATACCTGTTCGCCTTGTGGATTTATAGCTAAATTCGCAAACGGTTGCATTATTTGTTTAAACGTCTAAGTTTGTTACAAATTGATTACGTTGCTGATTTACAGCTCATTGCCTACTAAAACGTGATTTCCCAATTACTTTCACAGATATATACAGACACTCTGTTCATTAACGCCGCTTTTAGGTTAATCCCAATGCGCCTGCGTGCCGCTATTTTGTTTAAACAGACATAACTTGACTAATTGTATAACTTATGCTCTAGCGCAAGTAGTCGTTGGGGACGTTCTTAAACGACTAGTCAAACAAGAACGTCCCCAACGACTAGGGGCTAGACGATGTGGAGAGGGTTAGCGGCGTCGACGGCGTCGGGGGCGTCAGAAGGGCCGCCGGGGGCAGCGTCTGCCGGATCCTCGTCGGGGGTCTCGATCTGCTTGATCATGACCTCTTGGCCCTGGAGCAAATAGGTATCGCCACTGCCGCAATGGGGGCAGGTCTTGCCGTGCTCGACTGTCGCATAGTCGCGGCCGCACGCCTCGCAATGCGTCACGGCCTCGACGGGCTCCACGATAAGCTCCGCGCCCTGCGTGATGGACTTTTTATCTGCCGCCCAGCGCCAAGCGTCGAGCAGCAAGTCGGGAACGACGCCCGAGACCTCGCCCAGCAGCAGCGTGACGCTCGAAACGCGACGCACGCCATTGGCGCGCGCCACGTTCTCAACATCGCGAATAATGTGATAAACGATTCCCAATTCATGCAAGGTAGAAACCTTTCAACAACGGTTGATGCGATGCAAACTCAAAGCAAGGGGACAGCGAAATCTAGTCTGCGCCGTCCCCTTACCCGCCATGGTTACCTATTTACGACCGAACTTGATTTTGATTGCACGCTTTAAAGCATACTTGCCAAGGCTCGGGAGCTTTTGCTCGTATTTGACCATCGTGGAGCACTCGGGGCGATCGCGATCCAGATGGATGGCATCGAACGCGCACTTGGTGGTGCACAGGCCGCAGCCGATGCACTTGTTGGGGTCGACGATCGAGGCACCGCAGCCCAGGCAACGGGCGGTCTCGGCGCGCACCTGCTCTTCGGTAAAGGTCTCGACGTACTCGCTAAACGGCGCGGCCTTCTCGCGCTCGCGGTCCACGTGGGCAACCTCGCGGCTCGCGTTGTCGTAGCTCTCGATCACGACATCGTTGCGGTCGAGCGCAGTGTAGCGACGCTGGTTGCGGCCGATGGTGAGCGTAGAGCCCGGCTGCACAAAGCGATGGATGGACACCGCGGCCTCGTGACCGGCGGCAATGGCATCGATGGCAAAGCTGGGGCCAGTGTAGACGTCGCCGCCCACAAAGATGTCGGGCTCAGCGGTCTGATAGGTCTGCGGATCGGCAAGGGCACCCTGGCCGCGGCCGAGCTCCACCTTGGAGCCAGCCAGCAGGTCGCCCCACACAATGGACTGGCCAATCGACATGACGACACGATCGGCGTCAACACGACGCAGGTCGTTCTCGTCGTACTCGGGCGCAAAACGGCCCTCGTCGTCAAAGACGCGCGTGCAGCGCTTAAAGGTGATGCCACATACGCGACCGGCCTCGTCCAGGTGAACCTCCTTGGGGCCCCAACCGCAGCTGATGTGCGCGCCGTCCTCGATGGCCTCGCGACGCTCTTCCTCGCTGGCGGGCATCTGGGCCTCGCTCTCCAGGCAAAACATCTCAACGTGCTCGGAGCCCAGGCGGCAGGCGTTGCGCGCGACGTCGATGGCCACGTTGCCGCCGCCCACCACGATGGTGCGGCCGGGCAGCGCGTCGATCTTGCCGCTGTTGACCTCGCGCAAGAAGTCGACGGCCACGGTCACATCCTCGGCGTCCTCGCCCGGAATACCGGCAAGGCGACCGCCCTGGCAGCCAATAGCCACGTAGAAGGCCTTAAAGCCCTGCGCGCGCAGCTCGTCGAGCGTCACGTCGCGACCGACCTCCACGCCATAGCGGAACTCGGCACCCATCAGGCGAATGACCTCGACCTCGGCCTCGATAACGTCTTTCTGCAGCTTAAAGCTGGGAATGCCGTAGGTAAGCATACCGCCCGGGCGCTCGTTTTTCTCGAACACGACGGGCTTGTAACCCTTCTCGGCCAGGTAGAAAGCGCAAGACAGGCCGGCCGGACCGGCACCGATGATGGCGATCTTCTGGTCGAAGCCGCCGGCACGCGTCGGGGTCACCACAGGTGGGACATAGCGGGTCGCGGCATCCAGATCGCGCTGGGCGATGAACTTCTTGACCTCGTCGATAGCCACGGCGGCGTCCACACGACCGCGGGTGCAGGCATCCTCACAGCGGCGGTTGCACACACGGCCGCAGATAGCGGGCAGCGGGTTCTCGCGCTTGATGAGCGCCAGCGCCTCGTCATAGCGACCCTGGGCCGCGAGCTTCAGATAGCCCTGAACGGCAACGTGCGCGGGGCAGGCCGTCTTGCAGGGCGCGGTGCCGGACTCATGCGTCTCGATACGGTTATCGTTGCGGTAGTTGGGCGACCACTTGGTGTGGTCCCACTTGGTGGCATCGGGCAGCTCCTGACGCGGATACTCGGGCACCTTTCCGCCGGCCTTTTTGCTGCAGAGCTTCTGGCCCAGCTTGGCGGCGCCGGCCGGGCACACCTCAACGCAGCGACCGCAGGCCACGCACTTGTCCTTCTCGACCTTGGCGACATAGGCAGAGCGCGACAGGTTGGGCGTGTTGAACAGCTGCGAGGTGCGCAGGGCGTAGCACACGTTGACGTTGCAGTTGCAGATGGCGAAGATCTTGTTCTCGCCGTCGATATTGGTGATCTGGTGCACAAAGCCGTTGTCCTCGGCCTGGCGCAAAATGTCGTAGACCTCGTCGCGCGTCACGTAATGGCCACGGTCGGTCTCGACCACGTAGTCGGCCATATCGCCCACGGCGATGCACCAGTCGGCCGGGTCGTCGGCGCAGCCCTCTCCCATCACGCGACGGCTCGCGCGGCAGCTGCAGGTGCTGGCGGCATACTTGCCATCGTATTTGTCGAGCCAATGCTCGATATGCTCGATCGGCACCGACGTGCTCGCGGCATCGATGGCCTTCTCGACCGGAATGACGTGCATGCCGATACCGGCGCCTCCGGGCGGCACCATCGGCGTGGCCTTGGACAGCGGTCCCTTGGACGCCTGCTCAAAGAACTTGGCATAGACCGGGTGCTCCTCGAGCTGGCTCACGCGCATGTTGAGGAACTCGGCGGAACCCGGCACCAGCATGGGCAGCACCCACTGCTTGGCGCGCTCGGGATTTTCCCAGTTGTACTCGAGCAGACCCGTGTAGCTCATGTCGTCGAGCATCTTCTCGATATCGGCCTCGGGCATGCCGGTGAGCTTGACCATCTCGGGCAGCGTATAGGGACGGCGCATCTTCATCTTGCAGAGCACTTCGGCCTGCTCGTCGGTTGCGGCCTCGGCAAACGACCAGTACTCGTAGCCCAGCAGCTCGTCGCGATGCAGCAGACGGTTGGTGCAGTGCTCGCACAGCTTGACGATGGCCTCGCGCGGATGCTCCGGCAGCGGCGGCACGAACTCCGAACCGATGTCAGGCTCGGTGTAGCTAATTCCCGGTCCGTTGAGAATCATGGTTGTCCCTTCTCTTGCCGCAGCCCGACGAGGCCGCAGCGCCCCTCTTTTTTGCAGGCCGGACATGCCCCCATGCCGTTCACCCGCCATTAGTTGACATTGTGTCAAAAATAGTATTGACGAACCGTCAACAATATTCAAGACTGTTAGGCGAACGGTCAGGCAAAAGAGGATGGAAGGCGGCAAAACATGGGCGGCAAAACAGCAGATACCTCTGTGGTCGATGCCGTCCCCGCATCCGATAGTGCGGCAAAGCGCCTGACGGGCGACGAACGCCGTCGCGAGATCCTCGATGCCGTGCGCACCGTAAGCTCCGAGCTGGGCGTGTCCCACCTATCGGTATCGGCCGTGACCAAGCGAGCCGGCTGCACGCGCTCGCTGTTCTACCACTACTTTGCCGATATGGACGCCGCCGTCACCGCCGTTATGGACGAGGCGATCGACGGCTTTATCGCCGAGCTCGAGCAGTGGAACGCCAGCCGCACGGTTGGTGACATCGAAGGCGCACTCGACACCGTCGCTCCGCTCTTTAAGCGCCTGGTCGTGAGCGGCCACGAGTTGCCGAGCACGCTTACCTCGAGCAGCGGCGCGCTCTACGGCGGCTTTCTGCACAACGTGGTCCAGCGCGTGGCGCAATACATTTGCGACACCACCGTGGTGGACTTTGTCGCCCATCATGACCTGCGCATCGACCATGTCTATGAGACGTTCTACACCCTCATCATGGGACTGTTGATGTATATCCGCACGCACCCCGATGTGCCCGACGAGACGGTCAAGGAAATCATCGCCTCGACGCTCCACATCGAGGGCTACACCGCCAAGTATCCCGAGCGCAAGCCCAGGAACTGACGACATTTTGCCAAACTGCCCGCGATCGGAAGAGGGGCCGCGGGCGCGTGAAAGGAGAGCAGCATGCTGTTCGATGTTTGGGGTAGCAATACCCTTATCCAC
>CAJMLP010000062.1:0-4578 GCA_905214215.1 uncultured bacterium
ACAGCGCCGCAACGGGGGCACGTGGACTGAGCCGCAGCCGAGATCTTCATGTTGGCGGAACGACGGGTGTGAGTGCGGATACGACCCTGCTTTTGTTTAGGTACGGGCATAGTGACCTTCCTTATGAACTATCCAGTGTGGCGATTACGCGCAAGTAGCGATACTACCACAGTTTTACTCATCGAGCTTGAGATTCTTCAATGCTGCAAATGGATTTTCCGTGGCAGCGGCCCATTCTGCCTCTGCCTGGGCGGCGCAATCGCATTGCTCGACGTTGAGATTGCAACCGCAAGTGGGGCACAGGCCGCGGCAATCGGGCTTGCACAGAACGACAAACGGCGTGTCCATGACGACCGCGTCGTTGATGGGCTCACCCAGATCGACGATGCGGTCCTCACCCAGGAGCTCGTAGCCGACCTCGTAGGTCTCGGGATCCTCGGGCTCCTCGAAGAGGTAGAACTCCTCGATCTCGCCGGCGATATCAAACGAGGCAGGCTCCAGGCAACGGTCGCACTCGCCGGTGGCGTGCGCGCGGACCATGCCCGTGAGCAAGACACCGGTGCCGGCATTGGTAAAGACAACGTCGTAGTCGATGCCGTCCTGTAGCTGGTACTCCTTCTCGCCCACCGTGTAGGTGGCAACATCAACCTTGCCGGTCAGCGGATACGAATCACCAGGAAACTCGAGCTGCTCAGAAAGATCGACGGTAACGCTCGGGAACTCAGCCATTACCACTGACCATTCTGTTGGGCGGCACCCTCGTTGAGCTGCTGACGGCAACGGGTAACGGTGCCGGTCAGGCTCTTGAGGTTCTCCTCCAGGTGCGTAAAGACCTGCTCTGCGTAGTCCTCGGCAGCATAACGCGTCTCGCGCTCGTACTGCTGGGCACGATCGCGGATGTCGTCGGCCTGCTGCTGTGCCAGACGGACGATCTCCTGCTCACCGGCAATGGTGAGGGCCTGCTGCTGAGCGTCGGCGATGATGGAATCGGCCTGAGCGGCGGCGGATGCCATAAGCTCCTCGCGCTCCTTAAGGATACGGCGGGACTTCTGCCACTCCTCGGGATAGCTCATGCGGATCTCGTCGAGGATGTTGAAGAACACGTCGGCGTCGATGACCTTGAACTGAGCGTTCTTGCCGAAAGGCGGCTTGGCTTCCTCGATCAGCCCTTCGAGCTCATCGACCAAGCTGACGATCCTATCGCCAGGAAAATTCTCGCCCGGCATCCGGTCTCCTTTCATAGGTAACATATCATCGTGCTAGTTTACCACATGCCACCAGGCAATAAAAAACGTCACGAAAAGCGGTGTCTGAGCGCTTCGACCACGTTGGGCGGGACAAACGTCGATACATCGCTGCCGAGCGAGGCGATCTGGCGAACGACCGAACTCGAGATATAGCCGTACTGCGGCGCACTCATGACAAAGATGGACTCAAGCTCGTTATCCAAGCGATAGTTGAGGTCTGCCTGCTGCAGCTCGTACTCAAAGTCGGTCATGGCGCGCAGGCCCTTGACCACGGCCCCCGCCCCCTGCTCGCGAGCGAAGTCGACCAAGAGGCCGGTAAAGGGCAGGACCTCGACGCCGTCGATATCACCGAGCGCCTCGCGAGCCAGCGCCACGCGCTCATCCAGCATAAACGTGGTGCCCACACCGTTTTTACCCTGCGACTCGGCGACAGCGACGATCACGCTGGGAAAGATGCGGCGGGCACGGCGGATGACGTCGATATGGCCAAATGTGATGGGATCGAAGGTGCCCGGGACAATCACGCGGTTGATAGTGTCATTCATGGGCGTCCTCCGTGGGTGCGTCGCTATCGATACCATCATCCTCGCCGTTGCCGACCCAACGAAGCAGGTCGACCGAGGTAATGCCGTAGCGCTTCTCGCGCACGATCTCAAAGCCTGCCGGATGCGCGCCCACGTCGGCGGCAGCATGCTCAAACAGGGCATAAGCGCCAGGTGCAAGCAGACCCTGCTGAGCCAGGTTCTGCAGCAGTTCCTCGACCGGCTCGGCACCAAAAGCATAGGGCGGGTCGAGCAGGACCAGATCAAAGGGGCCGCCCGGCACACGACCGCGCGAGGCGCTCGCCAGCATGTCGCCCGTTACCACGCGCCAACGCGCACGGTCACGGCAGAGCGACTCGATATTCTTGGTAATGAGCCGCGCGGCATTCCGATCGATCTCGAACGTCGTGAGCGAACGGGCTCCCCGCGAGAGCATCTCAATGCCTAGGGCACCGGAGCCGCCAAAGGCATCCAGTACGCGGACCTCGTCCAAATCAAAGTCAAAGGCCGATAGGACCATGGATGCGCACGCTTCGCGCACGCGTTCGGTCGTCGGACGCGTAACATCGCGACCGCGCGGCTCTTCGATTTTGCGACCGCGCCATTCACCGCCGATGATTCTCATCCTCCGCTGACCTCCTTAAAAATGTGTCGATATCGCATGGCGACCGCATCGCGCAGGGGGCGCGTCGCCACGGAGTCAAGGGTGCAAGCATACCGCAAGAGCTCGACCGCGTCCAAATGGGCCCATTCGATAAGGTCCTCATCGGCGTCCAGGTCCACAAAGCGCAAGGTCACGCCGCCGTGCTGACGGTAACCCAGGATTTCGCCCTCGTGACGCAGACGCAGGTCCATCTGGGCAAGCGTAAAACCATCCGAAGTTTTTTCGAGCGATTGCAGGCGATCTTGTGCTGCCGACGCGCCGCCGTTGCCCTTGGAGTGCGTCATGACCAGGCACGTGCCCGACACACTGCCGCGGCCCACGCGACCGCGCAGCTGGTGCAGGGCAGCCAAACCAAAGCGCTCGCCGTTCTCGATGACCATGACGGTGGCGTTAGGCACGTCGACGCCCACCTCGACCACCGTAGTCGAGACGAGCACGTCAATCTCGCCACGCTTAAAGGCATCAATAACCTGGTCCTTCTCCCCCGCTGGCATACGGCCGTGAAGGCGCTCGATGGCAAGGCCCGGCAACGCCAGACGCAGGCGATCGAGCTCGGTCGCCGTATCGTGCAGCGGTACGGGAACCGTCACGCGGCCCTCATCGTCGCGGGCAATACCGGGCACGTCTTCCAGCTCATCGGCCGAGTCACTCGGCTCCACGAGCGGGCAAATCACGTAGGCCTGCTGACCCTTTTCATGCGCCTCACGGATGGCGCCATAGGCCAGGTCGCGACTCGACTCGGTGAGGACGCGCGTCGTCACGCCGGCACCCGGAATGGGACGATGGCGGATGATGCTCGTATCCAGGTCGCCATAGACCGAGAGCGCCAACGTGCGCGGGATAGGCGTGGCCGTCATAACGAGCAGGTCCGCACCGGGGCCCTTCGCGCGTAGGGCGTTGCGTTGGCCGACGCCAAACCGGTGCTGCTCGTCGATGACGACAAGCGACAGATGCTTGAACGCAACGTTATCCGAAAGCACCGCATGGGTGCCAAAGAGCACGTCAAGCTCGCCCGATTCCAGCTGCGCATGGATGCGCTCGCGCTCTGCGGCCGGCGTGGCACCCGTCAGAAGTGCCCAGGACATGCCGGCCTGCGAGAGCAGAGGGCCGGTCTTATCGGCATATTGGCGCGCCAGCACGCCCGTGGGCGCCATAACGCAGGCCTGCGTACCGCCATCGGCAGCCACAGCCAGCGCGCAGGCGGCAACGGCGGTCTTACCGGTACCGACATCGCCCAGCAGCAGGCGGTTCATCACGCGCCCGCCATCGCACATATCGCGCAGGATATCCTGGAACGCGGCCTCCTGCTCGTCGCTCAGCGAAAACGGCAGGGCCTGCTTGAGCGCGACCAGGTGCTCGCCCGCGGTGTGGGCATAGGGCACCACATCGACCAGGCCGCCGTCGTTGCGCAGACGCAGCGCCAGCTGCAGGTAGAGACACTCCTCGTAGGCAAGACGCCGGCGTGCGATGTCGCGCTCAGCCATGCTCGAGGGAAAGTGGATCGATCGAAGCGCACGAGCATTGCTCATCAGGCGACGCTTAACGCGTAAGCGTGCCGGAATGGGATCAAAGGGATTGCCGACGACCTCGAGCGCGCCGCTTACGATGCGGCGCATCCACGCCTGGCTCACGCCATCACTGACGTAATGGACCGGCAGGATAGTGCCTGCGGCACGCCCTTCCTCGAGCTTTTCAAAGTGCGGCGAGGCCATCTGCTTAAAACCGTAGGCAAACTCAACCTTGCCCATCACGGCCAGGCGGTCGCCCTGCTTAAGCTGCTGGGCAATCCAGGGCTGGCGGAAAAAGGCGACCTGTAGCACGCCCGTCTCGTCAACGAGTGAGACCTCGGTCACCTGCATGCGCGGACGCGGCTGCTTTTGGACGATGCGGTCGACCGTGGCGATGATAGTGCACACGGTACCGATGGGCGCCATCTCGATGGACCACGAACGAGTAAAGTCGAGGTAACGATGAGGGATATGGAGAAGGAGGTCCCCCACCGTCCGAATTCCCAGACGGCGAAGGGCCTCCTCACGTTTACCTGAAACATATTTGAGTCGCGCGATATCTTCGTCGAGCGCATTGCTCTGGGCAAAGCGCTCCGAGACGCGCGGCACGGAGCACA
>CAJMLP010000063.1:0-4479 GCA_905214215.1 uncultured bacterium
AGCACGGGGATGACCTCGACGCCGGCAAACGTGGTCTGGCGGCGCTTCTTGTCGTCGGTGGGGCTAATGCGAACCAAGCGGTGGACGCCGGCCTCGGCGCGCAGCATGCCAAATGCGTCCTTGCCCTCGACGGTAAAGGTCGCGCGGTCGATACCGATGACCTCAGCAGCGGGGCAGTCGTTAATCGTGACCTTCCAGCCGCGACGCTGGCAGTACTTCATGTACATCTTAAAGAGCATGAAGGTCCAGTCCTGGGCCTCCAGACCACCCTGTCCGGGCTTGATGGTCACAATGGCATCGCCGTGATCGAACTCACCGGTAAACCAGCTCGAAAGCTCAAGCTCATCGATGGCACGGGCCAGGCGCTCAGCCGTGGCTGTAGCCTCCTCGCGAAGGGCGGCGGCATCGGGGTCATCCCCCATCTCCTCGGCAAGCTCCAGCGCGGCGCGGGCATCGGAAAGCTCGCCGCGCGCGTTGTCCACGGCAGCGATATCTTCCTTGGTGCGCGCGATTTCCTCCATGGTGGCACGGGCGGCGTCGGCGTCATCCCAAAAGCCGGGGGCCACGCTTTTGGCCTCGAGCTCGGTCACGCGCGTGCGCTTTTCGTCCAAGTGGAGATACGACTCGACCTCGCCGAGCCGGTCCGCAAACGCGTCCAGCTCGGCGGGCGTTACCTCTAAAGCCTCAGCCATTAACGATTCCTGCCGTGGCAGTACTTAAACTTCTTGCCGCTACCGCAGGGGCACGGGTCGTTGCGGCCCACGTTGACGTACGGATCGTCGCTCTCGGACTTGCGATAGGTGGTCACCTTGCCACCGTTGTTGACGGCAGCCGGACCACCCTGAACAGCCGTGCGGGCCTGCACCTGCGCCTGCTTGCGCAGCACCGAGTCGCCGTTGTCACCATCGACCTCGGCAGGACCGGAGAAGTGCGCACCCTCGAGCGCAGCTTCCTCCTTGTGCTCCACGGCACGCGGGGCAGCCTTGATCTCGATGCGCAGAACCGTGCGCAGGTAATCCTCGTACATGGTGTCGACGAGGATCTGGAACGCGCCGTAGGCCTCGGTCTTGTACTCGACCAGCGGGTCGCGCTGGCCAAAGCCGCGCAGGCCGATGCCGGTCTTGAGATAGTCCATCTCCTGCAGGTAGTTCATCCAGCGGGTATCAATGACGCGCAGCATGACCTGGGTGTTGAGCTCGCGCATCAGGTCCTCGCCCAAGCGCTCGGCCTTCATGTTGTAGCACTTCTCTACGTAAGCCAGGACATCGGCAGCCAGAGCCTCATAATCCTCGTCGGGGAACTTCGGCGTATCGATGTGGCCGGTGAGCTCTACAACCCACTTGCGCAGGCCCTCCAGGTCGCGCTCGCCATCGTGACTGTCCTTGGTGCAGAACTCCTGCACGCAGCGGTACACGGTATCGTGCATGACCTCGGTGATGTGGTCGGTCAGATCCTTGCCGTCCAGAATCTTATTGCGCTCGGCGTAGATGACCTGGCGCTGCTTGTTCATGACGTCGTCGTACTCAAGAACGCTCTTGCGCATGGAGAAGTTGATGCTCTCGACCTTGTGCTGGGCGCTCTCGACAGCCTTGGAGATGATCTTGTGCTGGATGGGCATATCGTCGCCCATGTCAGCCGTGACCATCATCTTGGAGACGCGGTCCATCTTGTCGCCGCCAAACAGACGCATCAGATCGTCCTCGAGCGACAGGTAGAACTGGGTCTCGCCCGGATCGCCCTGACGGCCGGAACGGCCGCGCAGCTGGTTGTCGATACGGCGGGACTCGTGGCGCTCGGTGCCGATAACGGTCAGGCCGCCGGCGGCAAGAACGCGCTCGCGCTCGGCCTTGCAAGTCTCCTTGGCCTCGGCGTTAAACTGCTCAAGCTGCTCGGGCGTTACGTCCTCCATGGTCAGGCCCTCGTACTCCAGGCGCTCGCGCACCAGCTCGTCGGGGTTACCGCCCAGCAAGATGTCGGTACCGCGGCCGGCCATGTTGGTAGCGATGGTCACGGCGCCATAGCGACCAGCCTGGGCAACGATATGGGCCTCGCGCTCGTGGTGCTTGGCGTTGAGGACCTCGTGCGCGATGCCGCGCTTGGTAAGGGCGGCCGACAGTTTCTCGGAGCTTTCGATGGAGACGGTGCCCACCAGGACCGGCTGGCCCTTGGCGTGACGTCGCTCGACGTCGTCGGCAACGGCGTTGTATTTGGCCTGGATGGTGCGGTACACCAGGTCCTCGTGGTCAACACGCTGCACGGGCTTGTTGGAGGGGATGACCTCGACGGGTAGCTTGTAGATCTCGCGGAACTCGGCATCCTCGGTGAGTGCCGTACCGGTCATACCGGAGAGCTTGTCATACAGACGGAAATAGTTCTGCAGGGTGATGGTTGCCAGCGTCTGGTTCTCCTCGCGCACGAGCACGCCCTCTTTGGCCTCGATGGCCTGGTGCAGGCCCTCGGAATAGCGGCGGCCTTCCATGATGCGGCCGGTAAACTCGTCGACGATCTTAACCTCGCCGTTGGTGACCACGTACTGCTTGTCGCGATGGAACATGTACTGGGCCTTCAGCGCCTGCTGCAGGTGGTTGACCAGCTGGCCCGAAAGGTCGGCGTAGATATCCTCGATACCCAGACGGCGCTCGATCTTCTTAAGGCCGCGCTCGGTGGCGGCAATGGTGTGCTTGGCCTCGTCCATGACGTAGTCGCCCGTGGGCTCCACATCCTCGGTGGCGGTGAGCATGTCATGCGACACGTCCTCGCCGCGCTCCAGGCCGCGCACGGCGCGCGCAAAGTCCTTGTAGGTGCTGGCCGACTTGGTGCCGGCGCCCGAGATGATGAGCGGCGTCCTGGCCTCATCGATCAGGATGGAGTCGACCTCGTCGACGATGGCGTAGTTGTGGCCGCGCTGTACGCGCTGCTCGGGGCGGGTGACCATGTTGTCGCGCAGGTAGTCGAAACCGAACTCGGAGTTGGTGCCGTAGGTGACGTCTGCCTGGTAGGCCGGACGCTTGAGCTCGAGCGGCATGTTGTTCTGGAGCAGACCGACGGTCATGCCCAGGTACTTATAGATGCGGCCCATCCACTCGGAGTCGCGCTTGGCAAGGTAATCATTGACAGTAACGACGTGCACGCCCTTGCCGGCAATAGCGTTGAGATAGCCAGCCAACGTGGAGACGAGGGTCTTACCTTCGCCGGTCTTCATCTCGGCGATGTGGCCCTCGTGCAGTGCCATGGCGCCAATGAGCTGCACGTCAAAGTGGCGCATACCCATGGTGCGCTTGGAAGCCTCACGCACGGTGGCAAAGGCCTCGGGGAGCATGTCGTCAAGCGACTCGCCGTTGGCGTAACGCTCGCGGAACTTATCGGTCTGGCCGCGGAGTTCCTCCTCGGTCATCTTCTCAAACTGGGGCTCAAGACCGTTGATCTGGTCGACGATCTTGTAGTAGCGCTTAAGGTCCTTATCGGATCCAAAGGACAGCAGCTTTGACATGAATCCCATGTGGTTTTCCTTTTTGGCCATCGCCCACGCCGTGCAGCTGCGGGCGAGTTAAACACAGATGATTGTACTTTAGCCAAACAAGGCGCGGCCTATACGGTCGACCTCGACCGCCACGTAATAACTATGACCAACCTGCCACAATGGGACAGGTTTATTTTGGCAAGTTTTATCTGAGCAAACGCCGTCTCTCTGCCATTTGGTGCCACGGGGACAGGTTAGCTTGCACCAATAAAAAGAAAAGGGCCGCGCACCCAAACGGATGCACGGCCCTTATGCCATGAATGCGAGCGATTCCGCGGCGAGCTAGTTACTCAGCAGCCTCGGTGGTCTCGGCCTCGGCAGCGGCCTCCTCGACGGGAGCCTCTGCGGGAGCCTCGGCGGCCTGCTTGGCAGCCTCCTCGGCGAACTTAGCAGCACGCTTAGCCTTCTCGGCAGCCTTAGCCTCAGCGGCGGCCTTGCGAGCGGCCTCGGCCTCAGCAGCCTTGGCGGCCTTGGCGGCCTTGGCCTCCTCAGCCTTCTTGAGCTGGGCGGCAGCGGCGCCACCGAACTTGTCGGCGAAGCGCTGGACGCGTCCACCGGTGTCGACGAACTTCTGCTGGCCGGTGTAGAACGGGTGGCACTCGTTGCAAAGCTCGACCTTCATCTCGGACACGGTAGCGTGCGTCTTGAAGGTGTTGCCGCAGGAGCACGTCACCGTGCACTCGACATACTGGGGATGGATACCCTGCTTCATGGTAGGACTCCTTATTGGTCAGGCGCTGGTTACCGATCAGCGCATAAGGCGTCTTGGTTTCCGACCAAGACAACAAACTCGGCTATGGTACCACGGCGCCGAGCGTCCCACAAAAGGTTCACGGTCTTTTCGGCACAACACGAGCTGGACCTTAAATATCAACTTCATCCGAACACTCCCCCACATTCATCTCTCGTATGTATCGAGGTATTCCTGCTTGAGCGTCTGCGAGGACGACTCGATCTTT
>CAJMLP010000064.1:0-4114 GCA_905214215.1 uncultured bacterium
ACCTCAACCGTGCGGGCGAGCTTGGAAAGCCCAGCCACCCGACCGTTAGGGATATAACCAATGGCGGCCTTGCCATAAAACGGCAGCAGATGATGTTCGCACAGCGAGTAGAACGTGATGTCGCGCTCGATAACCAAATCGTTCGAAGCGACGGCAAAGGTTTTGGACAGGTGTTCCTCGGCACTCTGGTCCATACCGCCGGCGATCTCACCATACATACGGGCAACGCGCGCCGGGGTCTCCAGCAGGCCCTCACGAGTTGGGTCCTCGCCTATGCCCTCAAGCAACAGCTTAATGGCGGCCTCGACTTTTTCCTGATCGACCATCTGGGCCTCACTTTTCCGATTTCACGTTCGCGCTATGGTACCACGCCCTCCGGCATCGACCACAAGCTACATAGTATGGGTCGAATAGACCGGATCATCACGCCAAAGTTCAACCGCATCACAAAGCGCAACGCCCTCGCGCTCAGCACGGGCGCGCGTAGCGTTCATATCGATCACGCGCTGGTTGCTCGAACCCCTAAAGCGCAGCGAGATATCGTACAGGTCCTGAACAAACGGGCCGTCCACCAGCATGTCAAGGCAGGCAAGGATGCGGTCCGTCACCTCGGTATGATGACGACCGCCCGGCATAAGCTCCTCGAGTACGTCGCCAGTAAAGCACCAAATGGTCTTTCCCGACCCCACTGGATAGGCCGCGCGAACACGCTCGACAAACTCAACGAGCCCCGCCTGATTCTCGGGCTCCATGGGCTCGCCGCCCAGAATCGTCAGACCATCGATAAAGGGATGATCGAGACTCTCGATAATCTTGTCCTCGACGGCACGATCGAACGGCTCACCCGCAGCAAAGTCCCACGCAACAGAGTTAAAGCAATTCTTGCACCCACGACGGCACCCGCTTACAAACAGAGAAGTACGAACGCCTTCTCCATCAGCAATGTCGAAATACTTAATGTTCGCGTAGTTCATAGGTAACTCTCCCGGGAGGCCGGGACATATCATCCCGTCCTCAAACATTCTCGGCCTGCGGCCTGCGAAACTGCGGGCGGGACGATATGTCCCGGCCTCATGCAAAGGGTAACTCAATGAACGAAGCGAACATCGAGCATAGGGTTCGAGGTCCAATAAAAACTGGGTTGCGGCTCAACCACCATCGCAAGTAAATCGCAGCTGCAACTCGACTTATTTCCGCTAAGAACTTCGAGGAGTGAGCAGACTGCGCGCTGCATCTCAGCTACATCAACTTGGCTGCCCTGTAGCGAGGCCCCGGACCTTTGCTCGATATGAGTTCCGCACGAACAGGAGGCGCCAGTGGCGCCTCCGTCGTGAGCCAGGACTGTCCGAAATAGCGAGTAAAGGTCCGGGGCCTCGCTACAGGGCAGCCTGGGATGGTTATTAGAGATGCAGCACGCGGTCGCGGATCTCCTCGGTTCGGCCCTGGTTCCAGAACTGGGTACCGATGTAGCCGCACGTACGACGAGCGACGTTCATCTTCTCCTGGTCTCGGTTGCCGCAGTTGGGGCACTCCCACACCAGCTTACCGTCGTCCTCGACAATCTTGATCTCGCCATCGTAGCCGCACACCTGGCAGTAGTCGCTCTTGGTGTTGAGCTCGGCGTACATGATGTTGTCGTAGATGTACTGCATCACGCGGATGACAGCCTTGAGGTTGTCCTGCATGTTGGGAACCTCGACGTAGGAAATGGCACCGCCCGGCGAAAGCTGCTGGAACATGCCCTCGAACTTGAGCTTGTCGAATGCGTCGATCTCCTCGGACACGTGGACGTGGTAGCTGTTGGTGATGTAGCCCTTGTCCGTCACGCCCGGGATGATGCCAAAACGACGCTGCAGGCACTTGGCGAACTTGTAGGTCGTCGACTCAAGCGGGGTACCGTACAGCGAGAAGTCAATATCGCTTTCGGCCTTCCACTCGGCGCACTTGTCGTTCATGCGCTGCATGACGGCCATGGCAAAGGGCGTGCCCTCCTTCTCGGTGTGGCTGTGGCCCGTCATGTACTTGACGCACTCATACAGGCCGGCATACCCCAGGCTGATGGTGGAATAGCCGCCCACGAGCAGCTTATCGATCGTCTCGCCCTTCTTCAGACGCGCCAGGGCGCCGTACTGCCAAAGAATCGGCGCGGCATCCGAAAGCGTGCCCATCAGGCGCTCATGACGGCACAGCAGGGCACGATGGCACAGCTCAAGGCGCTCATCGAAGATCTTCCAGAACTTGTCCATGTCCTGATGCGAGCTCAGCGCGACATCGGGCAGGTTGATGGTCACAACACCCTGGTTAAAGCGACCATAGTACTTAGGCTTGGTCGGGTCATAGTTCAGCGCGTTGGCGACATTGTTAAAGCCGTTGCCCGAACGGTCGGGCGTCAGGAAACTACGGCAACCCATGCAGGTGTAGCAATCGCCGTTGCCGGCGGTCTCGCCCTTAGACAGCTTGAGCTCGCGCATCTTCTTCTCGGAGATGTAGTCGGGCACCATGCGCTTGGCGGTGCATTTGGCAGCCAGCTGGGTCAGGTAGAAGTACGGGGAATTCTCGTGAACGTTATCGTCCTCGAGTACATAGATAAGCTTGGGGAATGCCGGGGTAATCCACACACCGGCTTCGTTCTTAACGCCCTCATAGCGCTGACGAAGCGTCTCCTCCACAATCATGGCAAGGTCGTGCTTCTCCTGCGCTGAGCGAGCCTCGTTGAGATACATAAAGACCGTCACAAACGGCGCCTGGCCGTTTGTGGTCATAAGGGTCACGACCTGATACTGAATCGTCTGGACGCCGCGACGGATCTCGTCACGCAGACGGTCCTCAACGACCTCACGGACCTTTTCGGCAGATGCCGAAACACCGAGCTCCTCGAGCTCGCGGGCAACCTCGCCGCGAATCTTTTGACGGCTCACCTCAACAAAGGGGGCGAGATGGGTCAGCGAAATAGACTGGCCGCCGTACTGGGAGGAAGCAACCTGGGCGATAATCTGCGTCGCGATGTTGCAGGCAGTCGAGAAGCTGTGCGGCTTCTCGATCAGCGTGCCCGAGATAACGGTGCCGTTCTGGAGCATGTCCTCCAGGTTCACCAGGTCGCAGTTATGCATGTGCTGGGCAAAGTAGTCGGAATCGTGGAAGTGGATCAGGCCCTCATTGTGGGCATCCACGATCTCCTGGGGCAGCAGCACACGCTGAGTCAGGTCCTTGGAAATCTCGCCGGCCATATAGTCACGCTGGACGGAATTGACGGTCGGGTTCTTGTTAGAGTTCTCCTGCTTGACCTCTTCGTTATTGCACTCGATCAGCGACAAAATCTTGTCGTCGGTCGTGTTCTTCTGGCGCTTCAGGCTCTGAACATAGCGATAGATGATGTAGTGGCGAGCAACCTCGTAGCAGTCGAGACGCATGATCTCGTCCTCGACCAAATCCTGGATCTCCTCGACCGAAACGGTGTGGCCCGCGTTCTCGCATGCCTCGGCGACGTTTTGTGCCGCGTAAACCACCTGGCGGTCGGTTAGACGAGAGCTCTCCTCGACCTCCAAGTTGGCGGCGCGGATGGCATTGACGATCTTATCGATGTCAAAGACAACCTCGGTGCCGCTGCGCTTGATGATCTTCATCCTCTTGCCTCTTTCGCGTCGTAGTCTCATTGCGCTTCAGAGCCAAACGATGCCCGGCAGGGCCTGTCCCTGTCTTGCGGCGCCGTCGCGCAATCTGTGTTCTCGATAAACCATAAGCCTCCATGCGGACATTCCCAGGAGCCGATCAAGCGGTTCAAGGACACGTTCAAAAGAGGCAGTTAAGGTCTTCGTTCTCTGTCCGCCATCTATCATACGACAAAGAGGCATCTATATCCTGTATTCTTTTTTTAGGTCAAACACAACATATAGTGTTTCAGCAGGTCAAAGCAATTGGTCATTTTGCAGACGCATTAAAAATGAGGGGTATTTGACAAGTCGGTAAAACGTTACCAACACGGCTACCTGCATGGCAGTTATAAAACCCCCTTAGTCAAGCCGCTGACAAATCCTACCAAAACCAAGCCGCTCGCGCCAAAAGAATCCAAAAGATTATGCTTGACCAACATGTTGCGGTCGTGCCTTGCCGAGCC
>CAJMLP010000065.1:0-4095 GCA_905214215.1 uncultured bacterium
TGATGGGCGCCTTGCCGGATACGCCTCCGCCATGAAAGTGCATGTAATGGCCGCAAAAGCCCAGATTATTGAGGATGCGCTTGGCAAGCTTGTCTTCGGCGCTGACCGCTTCGGGTACATCCGCAGGCTGTGACGGGTCACCGCCGGGCTCATGCGAACAAAGGTTAAGAGGTTCATCGCACATGAATTAGTGCCGCTCCTTTCTTTAGTTAGGTAGAGGAATTGTTTTGTGCCTAACCAATTTAGGAGCGTGAGAAATCAATGTCAAGGTACCAAACTTATTAAGTTACGGCGTTTTACCAAACGCCGGAGCGGCACTTGGGGACGTTCCTTAAGTGCCGGCATTTGGGGACACTCCTTGTGTCGACTAGTCATTTAAGAACGTCCCCAACGACTAACCTCCTCCTTCCCGTAACCTTTCCGCAACAATTTGCACTTCGCACCGCTCGCCTCCGCTCACAACGTCCCCTGCGCTACACTTAGTCGCACTGTGGCGCTGCCGCGCCGCGCCCGAACCAAGGGAGACCCTCATGAAGAACACTCAGCTGCTGCTGATCAACGATATGTGCGGTTACGGCAAGGTCGCGCTTTCCGCCATGCTGCCGGTGCTGTCGCACATGGGCTACCGTATCCATAACCTGCCGACGGCGCTCGTTTCCGACACGCTCAACTACCCCAAGTTCTACATCCACGACACCACCGAGTACGTGCGTCAAAGCCTCGCTATCTGGGAGGAGCTCGGCTTTGAGTTCGACGCCATCTCGACCGGCTTTATCGTGACCGAGGAAGAGACGCGTATCATCTCGGACTTTTGCCACCGTCGCGCGCAAAAGGGCACCAAGGTGTTCGTCGACCCCATTATGGGCGACAACGGCAAGCTCTATGCCGGTGTGCCCGAGTCCACGATTGGCCTTATGCGGCACCTGCTGGAGTGCGCAGACTACGCGGTGCCCAACTACACCGAGGCTTGTCTGCTCACCGATACGCCTATTGCAGAGCAGATCACGCCCGATGAGGCCCGCGCCCTTGTGGACGCCGTGCGCGAGCTGGGTGCCAAGTCGGTGGTCATTACGAGCGCCGTGGTCAATGGCACGAACGCGGTTATCGGTTACGACCATGCAGTGGGGGAGTACTTTACGATTCCCTTTGAGCTCATTCCGGTCTATTTCCCGGGCACGGGCGACACGTTCTCGGCGGTGCTCGTCGGCCGCGTTATGGCGGGCTGGAGTCTGCAGCGCGCGACGTCCGATGCCATGCGTGTGGTGGCCGAGCTTATCGAGCGCAATGCCGACCAAGAGGACAAGTCGGCCGGCCTTCCCATCGAGGCCTGCCTGGATGTGATTGACCATGAGTAACGCCGGCGAGGGCGGTGCCGACGGATTCGCCGACGAGAACAAGCCGCTCGGCGCCCCGCGTGGCAAGCGTCCGCGTATCCGCGTGAGCTGTGTGGACCAGCTGGGGACGTGCCGCTGCCATCATGGTCACAAGCCGGGCGACGTCTTTGATTTCGATCGCGACCGCGGCAAGATGTGCGCCATGGCCTGCCATGTGGGCTTTCCCTATATCGATATCCTGCGCTATGGCGGAACCGTGCCCGGTAACGAGCCCGGTACGGCAAAGTTCTGCTGCCCCGAGATTGATACGCTGAACGTCTGGCTTGCCGAGATCGTCGACGAGTAGTCGAGCGCAATGTGACAAAGGGACAGTCCCTTTGTCACATTCGCGGGTGGTGTTCCTTCTTTTTTGCTTCTAATCTCAAATCTCTGCATTTCATCCGATTTTAGGTTCTAAAAATTCTGCGTTTCATTGATAATCAAGCGTATAAAACTTTGCATTTCATTTGATGACACTGAGGGGAGAGCCTATGCTGCGTAGGAAAATAGCGGCAGAGCTGGAGCGTTGGCTGAAGTCTGCCGAGCAAAAGGCCTTATTCATCACGGGTTCTCGCCAGATCGGCAAAAGCTATTCGATTCGCGCATTTGGCAAAGCCAGCCATGCAACCTACATCGAGCTCAACCTCATGGAAAATCGCCAGGCAAAAGATGCTCTTCTCGAGGCACGGGATGCCGACGATTTCATCAGCAGGGTGACGCTTCTCTCGGGAAAGCCGATAGCACCGGGCAAAACGCTCGTGTTTATCGATGAGGTCCAAGAGGCCCCCGACATCATGACGATGGCAAAGTTCCTTGTTGAGGACGGGAGGTGCCGCTGGGCGTTTTCGGGGTCAATGCTCGGGACCCAGTTCAAGGGCGTTAGGTCCTATCCCGTGGGATATGTTCACGAGCTTAGGATGTTCCCGCTCGATTTTGAGGAGTTTTGCTGGGCGATCGGGGTGAGCGAGGGAGCTCGCCAAACGATACGCGACGCGTGTATCAGCGAGAAGCCCATTCCTGATTACATTCACGACGCGATGATGGCAAACTTCAGGACCTATACCGTTGTCGGTGGAATGCCAGAGGTCGTGCAGCGTTTCCTTGACACGCGGGGCGACCTTGCCTCTGTTCGTCAGCTACAGTCAGAGCTCAACGAACAGTACCGGCGGGATATCTCCAAGTATGCAAGCGGGCGAGCCCTTCAGGTGCAGAGCATTTACGATCAGCTCCCTATTATGCTCGAGGGCGAAAACAAACGCTTCGTGCTCAATTCCATTGACCCCAAGGCGCATTACGACAAGTACCAGCGAGATTTTGTCTGGCTTGTCGATGCCGGCGTTGCTCTCAAGGCGGATATCGTAACCGAGCCAAAGTCGCCCCTGCTCAAGACGGCACGGCCATCGCAGTTCAAGCTATACCAATCGGATACGGGCATGTTGATGGCGCGCTACCCCGTTGGCGTCGCCCAGGCGGCGTATCTTGATAGCAAGGAACCCAATCTGGGCGGTATTTACGAAAACGTGGTGGCCCAGCAGCTGGCTGCCCAAAATCGCCAGCTTTACTACTATCAGACAAAGAAGCGCGGCGAAGTGGACTTTGTGGTCGACGGACCGGATGGAACAGCTGTTCCGATCGAGGTTAAATCGGGTTCCTATTACCACGCGCACGCCGCGCTCGGCCATGTGCTTGATACGGCCGAATATGGTGTAAGGCTCGGGATTGTTTTCTCGAGAGGCAACGTTGAACGCAGCGGAGCTGTTCTTTATTTGCCGCTATATGCGACCTGGGCCCTTTCGGATGTTTTGGGTGACTCCTGTGCCGAGGGGATAAAGCTGGAGGTCAAGCCGGTCTAGGGACAGTCCCCGACGCGACAAAGGGATAGTGCCTTTGTCGCATCCGCTATCCGAGATAATGAGCGTGGATTTTCTCCCGTCTAGAGCGCACTTGAATGCTCAAAGTGGGAGAAAATCCACGCTCGATCTGTATGCCGATGACGCGGCTCGCGAGGTTCGTGCCTCCGCGAACCTACAGCTGCTCGAGCATAGCGGCGCAACTGGCGAGCACGTCGCGGTAGGTGGCATCGAAGTTGCCGGTGTACCAGGGATCGGCCACGTCGCCGGGGCGCTCGGTCCAATCGAGCAAGCGCGTAATCTTGCCGTCGGGGTCGTCGCCAAAGATGCGACGCAGACCGCGCGCGTTCTCAGCATCCATATAAACAATGTGATCCCAGTTGCCATACTCCGCGCGCCGCACCTGACGTGCGCGATGTGCGACGACGGGAATCCCGACTTCGCGCAGCTTGGCAACGGTACCGTGGTGCGGCGGGTTGCCGATCTCCTCGGTCGAAGTCGCGGCGGAATCGATGACAAACTCGCCCGCGCGCCCAGCGCGGTGCACGAGCTCGGCAAACACCGACTCAGCCATCGTCGAGCGACAGATGTTCCCATGGCAGATAAACAGTACACGTTGCATATGCGGTTTCCTTTCGATCGCCATCATCGAACTCGAGTATCGCAGCTAAGCCTAAGCCTACGCTCTCGCCCGCTTGCGCTCCCAGCGAGCCAACTTAATCGTCACCAGTGTGAGTGCCCAGGCTACAAGCGAGAACGCAGCGCCCACGGCGCCTACGTAGGAAATGCCAACTCCACTTACCACGGCGCCGCCCATTGCGGTGCCAAACGAGATGCCGACGTTAAACGCCATGGGCTCAACCGAACTTGCG
>CAJMLP010000066.1:0-4091 GCA_905214215.1 uncultured bacterium
AAGCGCCGCCGTTCCCCTAGACCTGCTGGGCATGCTCGCCGTAAGGGCCCTGGAAACCGCCATCGTAAATGGAGCCAAAACCGCCAAAACCTCCCACGGCATCCCCGGCGCCGCAAAGTAATCTCACTCGACCGTCGGTCGGAGGCGGGCGGGCATTACGTTTGCTGCTCTATAGTCCTATGCAAGACGAAGGCCACATTAAGTGGCCTTCTTTGCATGCGGAACTCGCGACAAACGTAATGCCCGCCCGCCTCCGACCGACTTCCAATCTAATTCTTTTCAGCCCAGGCCCCTGTGTACCGCGCGTCGAAGATCTTCAAATTCAAATAACCTGACAATCGATTCTTATAGCAGAGGCCCCTTGGCCTTTAGTTTGATACAAGTTCCGCACGAGCCGGAAAGCACTCAATGTGCTTTCCGTGCGAGCAGGACTGTTCGCAGTAGCAAACTAAAGGCCAAGGGGCCCAGTCAACCTATCAGCAGCGATTACTCAGCAGCTAGTTGAATTTGAAGATCTTTGAGGCAAGACGGTATAGGCCGAGTGTGGTTTTGTCTCCGGCACGACCGCGGAGGTTAGTGAAGAAGCCGACCACACCGTAACGTGCACGACGATACATACGCTCGTCATAGGCCTTCAAATCATTCCACAGCGTCTTTAGGCGCTCGTCGGCGCAATCTTCCTCGGAAAGCTTGGTCAACACCGAGCAGATCGCCATCATCATAGTGAAATAACCCATCATGTACGAGCGCAGACGCGACGACTCGACATCGCTGTACAGGTGGTACGACTCCATCATGATACGCGTAACACGGAACTGCTGGTCCAGACGCTTGACCATCGTGGCCTCGTTGACGCTCTGGCCCTCGCGACCGATAAAGTAGCGATAGAGGTCGATGTCGGCGTAGTACATGGTCTTGCAACGCGGCAGCGGCACGTAGGCGTAGATGTTGTCCACATAGAACGTGTGCGGCGGCATGGGAAGGTTGGACTCGCGCAGCACATCCGTGCGATAGCACAGGCTGTGCATGAGCAGATTCTGGTCCAGGCGGAAATGGCCGATCTGGTCCCAGGTAAAGATCTTTTTTCGAGGCAGGGCAAACTTGTAACCAATGGCCGTATGCGTACCCTCGTAAACCTTCTCGTACACGTAGTTCGAGATAAACAGGTCAACGCGCTGGTCGCGCTCTTCAAAGCCGCGCAGAATCGACAGCATGGTCGAAAGGGCAGCGCCGTCAAGCCAGTCGTCCGAGTCGACAACCTTGTAGTAGGTGCCCTGCGCCTCGCGCAGACCCGAAAGGACGGCAATACCGTGGCCGCCATTCTCCTGGTGCACCGCGCGGATGATTCCAGGATAACGGGCCTCCCACTCGTCGGCCTTGGCGGCCGTCTCATCCTTGGAGCCGTCGTCCACCACGATAATCTCGATATCGGTGGCATAATTGCTCCCCTCCAAGATGGAGGTGATGCAATGGTCCATGTCCTTAGCGGCGTTATACGAGGGAATACCGAATGTTATGACTTTATGCATGGCAGGCGATAATCTCATCCGAAAGATCGAGGGCGGAATTGGTCACGGCATCCATATCGTAGTAACGATACTCGGCCAGACGACCCACCGGGTGGAAGTTTGTCAGGTTCTGGACGCGCTCAAGATAGCGCTCATAGAGCTCACGGTTCTCGGGCTCAAGAATGGCGTAATACGGCGTCTCGCCCGAGCCGGGCGTATAGGCCTTGGAGTACTCCTTCATGATGGTGGTCTTGCCGGGCAAAACCTGACCGGTCATGTTCTTGAACTCGGTGATGCGCGTGTAATCCTCGCTCGTGGTGTAGTTGACGGTGCCCACGGGCTGGAACTGGTCCATATCGAGCGTCTCGAACTTCATGTCGAGCGTGCGGTACGGCAGCGCGCCCAGGTCGAGGTTGAACAGCTCATCGAGCGGACCGGTATAGACAATCTCGCCGCCGTAGACCTTGCCGTCGACCTTGACGGTTGTCTCGTCGATCTCGAAGAGATCGCGAGCATCCACGTCGCAGAACACATCAATCAGGTCGTGGTCGAGCATGTGCTCAAACAGCGCCGTGTAGCCATCCTGCGGCATACCCTGGAAGGGGGCCTGCGGGAAGTAACGGTCATCATCGCCCACAAAGACGGGAACGCGACCGGTGATCGAGGGATCGATCTGGTCGGGCGTCTGGCCCCACTGCTTCATGGTGTAATGCAAAAAGACGTTCTCGTAGACGTAATCGGCGACCTCGGCCAAGTCGGGGTCGTTCTTCTTACGCAGCTCCATAATGGGCACCTTGACATCCTTGCCAAAGGTCTCCACGAGCTTCTGATACAGCTCCTCGCCGCGCTCATCACCAAAGGCGAGCTTGAGACTCGCATGGTTGAAGGGCACGGGCATAAGGGTACCGTTGATGTTGGCGAGCACCTTGTGCTGATAATCCGTCCACTTGGTAAAGCGCGACAGGAAATTGTGCACGCGCTCGTTAAAGGTGTGATAGATATGCGGACCGTACTCGTGGATCAGGATTCCGGCCTCGTCAGTGCAGTCATAGGCATTGCCCGCAATGTGGCTACGGCGCTCCAAAACGGCAACACGATAGCCGATAGTCTCGGCAAGACGGCGGGCGCAAACGGCACCGGCATATCCAGCACCGACGACAATCATGTCGTACGCGCCGGCGTTAAAGCCTTCAGGCAGGCCTGAGGTAATCTGCATCGATACTCCTTGTCAAAAGCCACGGGCTCGTTAGCTGGGCTTTTCTCGAACATTCTTCGAGACATATTTATCAGAGCGATTATAGCGCTAATGCGTCCTATAATGAGCTTGCCACACAAGGAAAGCTCAAGCACAGCGGCGAACATAATTGAAAGGTAGACCCGCTAGCAGCGGGTTTATTCGTGAACAGCCGGGTGCCTGGAGCTTAGCGAAACGCTTGTAAGGAGTAACATGAGCGATTTCCTAAACCGTATGAAGTCTGCCGCCAAGGCCGACCTTAAGACCATCGTCCTGCCCGAGGGCGAGGATCCGCGCACCATCGTCGCGGCCAACAAGATCATCGAGGAAGGCCTGGCCAACATCGTCATCCTGGGCGATCCCAACGAGATCAACGTCCCCGGCGCCACCGTCATCGATCCGCGCAACGCCGAGAAGCACGAGGAGTACGCGCAGAAGTTTGCCGAGCTCCGCGCCAAGAAGGGCGTTACCATCGAGCAGGCTCGAGCCCAGGTGATGGACGCCACCTACTTTGGCACCATGATGGTCAAGATGGGCGATGCTGACGGCCTGGTCTCCGGCGCCTGCCACTCTACCGCCGACACCCTGCGCCCCGCGCTGCAGATCCTCAAGACCGCCCCGGGCACCAAGCTGGTCTCGGCCTTCTTCGTGATGTGCACCGACACCCCGCAGTTCGGCACCGACGGCACGCTGATCTTCGCCGACTGCGGCCTCAACATCAACCCGTCCTCCGACGAACTCTCCGAGATCGCCATCGCCTCCGCTCACTCCTGGTCCACCTTCATGGGCAATGTTGAGCCGCACGTGGCCATGCTCTCCTACTCCACCATGGGCTCCGCTGGCGGCGAGGTCGCCAAGAAGGTCCAAGAGGCCGTGAAGTTCTGCAAGGAGAAGGCTCCCGAGCTCGCCATTGACGGCGACCTGCAGCTCGATGCCGCTATCGTCCCCACCGTCGCCCAGCTCAAGGCTCCCGGCTCCTCCGTTGCCGGCAAGGCCAACGTGCTCGTGTTCCCCGACCTCGAGGCCGGCAACATCGGCTACAAGCTGGTTCAGCGCTTCGCTGGCGCCGACGCTTACGGCCCCATCCTGCAGGGCATCACCAAGCCGGTTAACGACCTTTCGCGCGGCTGCTCTGCCGACGACATCGTGGGTGTCGTAGCCATCACCGCCGTCCAGGCTCAGATGGCTGAGTAGCGGACATAGCCCCTCGGGACCCTACAGGGTAAAGCTCTGAAAACGTCCTCGGACATGTCGGAAGCCCCCGCTGCGCACTACGTGCGGCGGGGGCTTCCTCCGTCCTGACGCTCCTATTTGGCAAGGTGTTTTTTAGAATCCATTTTGCGCTCGGC
>CAJMLP010000067.1:0-3575 GCA_905214215.1 uncultured bacterium
CCCGCGACCCCAACCTTGGCAAGGTTGTGCTCTACCAACTGAGCCATGTCCGCTTGCGGGTTATTAATTTACGCGAGTTGTCCAAAAGACGCAAGTACTTTTTTCAAAAAACTTGTCTGCCGCATGTTCTTAGTAGCTAAACGCGCTAAAGCGATTGGCTAGGCACACGACTCCAGCGCTCCGCTAAACAGCTTCACCATCTGCACGCGCGTGCCGGCGCCGTCCGTACGACGAGCAACCTCCACGTTATCGACGAGCATACGCATAAGCTTGATACCACGGCCGCGCTCCTCTGATGCGACCGGTTCGCTCGTTTCATCGATAGAATAGCCGGCACCTCGATCAAGCACCTCAACCACAACGCGATCGCCATAGGCCTGAACCGTCAGGACGCACCCGATACCGCCCGCATGGTCATAGGCATTACCCAGCGCCTCCCCCGACGCCAATGCGACATCGTAGCGCTCGTCACGGCGCAACGGAAGCGATTCAAGGAGTTCGGCGATGCGATGTCGGTAGTATGGAAGATTCTCGATACCCTGACGGACCTCGACGCTCTTACTCCAGCGAGGCAGCTCCCCCACCGGAATGGCGGGAATAGGCTCCCGTGTCGGCCCCGCGACATGAAGAATATCGACAAGACGAGCAATCTCCAAAAAGCGAACAACTTCACCCGATGCATTGACGAGCGAGAGCAGGCCTTCTCGCCTCATGAGCTCACGAGCGCGCGTAAGCAGGAATGCCAAGCCCGTCGAATCGATAAAGCTAACAGCCTGACAGTTGATGACGACACGACGCACGCCGCGGCCAATCAAAGCATCCAACCGCCGACGCAGCGCAGGCACCGTGGCGATGTCGATATCGCTTGGTGGCGTCAAAACCGCTATGTCATTCCACTCATTCATACGACTATGGTTCCCCAAAAAAGCCCACTCGATGCATTCGTTTCCCCAACCGTACGGATTCAGCCCGCCCAGCGTCGTCTATGAACGACCCCGTAAAAACTCAAGGGACACCAATGCAATGTCATCGTCCAGCGCCGATTCGGTAAATCGGTCGAGCTCGCCCAAGACCTTGCCGCAGATTCCCGATACGCCCTCACCCGAGACAGAGAGCAGAAGGTCACGAAGGCGCTGCTCGCCAAAAAAAGCACCCGAGCGGTCACGTGCTTCGATTGTTCCGTCGGTGTACATAAATAGCATGTCACCAGGAGCGAACGTAAACACGCCTGTCTCGTACACCATGCTCTCAAAGGCACCGATTACCCCCGATTGGCATCCAAGCAGCTCGACCTCTCCCCCACGAGCCTCGCCGCCACCCAGCGGCATCGACTCTGGCCTGATGACCATGGTCGGAGGATGGCCCGCCGAACAATACGTTGCGCGTCCGGCTTTAAGGTCAATCTTGGCGATAAAGGCCGTCACGAACGTCTCGACCCTCGAAAAGCCCATAAGCATGCTGTTAAGGGAGCGTGCCATGCGGGCCGGTCCAGCGCCCTCCCAGGCATATGCCGTCAGGGCCGTCTTGACGAGTGCGGACATCGATGCAGCCTCAATGCCTTTGCCAGACACATCGCCCAGAATCATGACGGCGCAATCGTCGGGAAGACGGATGAGCGTATAGAAATCGCCGCCGACCAACGCCGAGTTCGTGGCCGACAGGTACACCGAATCGGCGGCGATTCCCGGAACATCCCCCAGTGAATTTCTCATGCCAATCTGGAGGGTCTGAGCGATATGGCGCTCCTCACGCTTTTGAGATTCGCCTTCATAGATCAGTTCAAAGTCATGGGCCAAGTGCACCAAGTAGTCATATTCAAGGTCATCAATCGGCTCTTGGCTGCCATCACGAAGCAGCAGCGCACGCGTCGTCGGCCCCTTCGCAACAGAAGCAGGAACGATTGCGTCGTTACTGTGCTTGCCATCGCCCTCAGGGCGTGGGCGCCCCGCCTCGATGCCGGCGTCGACGTAGAGACCCTGGCAAGGCAGGCCATGCGCTCTAAGCCAGCCTCCCATAGGCATCGATTCGTCAACGCGAGTTATACGGACGTGTTTAAGGTCCTCGGCACTCGTGCCGCCCAAAACAGATGCCTCAAAGCCATCAGGGGCAGCCCCCAGACGTGCCGCTGGCGCCGTCGTGGAAAAGAAAAGCTTCTCGGGATCGTCCGGCAAAGCAACGCGACTGCCGCCTTCAAAATCTATGACGTAGGAATCCAGACTGGCGTCATACTCAACAGGGCAAAAATGGCAGTTGAGCATATTGCAGATCTCGGACGACACCGCCTGGGTAGCCGCAGCGGAATCGTCTAGAAAGGTAAACAACTCATCACGCAGCACATTGAGGGAACGACCAAGCTCGGCCGTGCGACGGGAGCGAAGGCTCGATGCCATGCCGACCAGCTGGATAGACAGGTAAT
This sequence comes from uncultured bacterium, assembly GCA_905214215.1. Lineage (GTDB taxonomy): Bacteria > Actinomycetota > Coriobacteriia > Coriobacteriales > Coriobacteriaceae > Collinsella. Next base: position 2,417 of record CAJMLP010000067.1, read on the forward strand.
CGCAAATGACCTCGAGCACATTAACGTCATAGGCGAGCGGTGCCTGGGGGCGTTTCCAACCAACTTCCAGCACGCCGAGGATCTGCGTACCGTAAAAAACGGGAAGACAGATTTCACTGCGGTACGGAGGCATATCCTGCATGCGCAACAGGTGCTTTGAACGATTATCCAGGTCCATGAACATACCGGAGGCGGCCTTATCGCCCTCAAGGTCCTGTTGGATCGACAAGCGACAGGCACGCGACTCGCGAAGAACATACGTCGGAATGCCAGCGCCATACGGCAAAAACTCGGGCAGGTAGCTGTCGTACAGCTCCTTGGAAACACCGCGAAGCTTAAAGCCGCCGCTCTCAGAAAAATAGATAGCGGCACCCGAAGCATCGAGCGTTCCTACAAGCTGGTTCAAAACGGTATCAAGCAGGCTGGGTAACTCATCGGAGCCCACAGTGCTCATAATGACCGAGAGCGTCCCAGAGAGACGCTTGTTCGCCACTCTAAGCTCCGATAACGCACGCTTGAGCTGACGGTCGTGAGAATACTGTTCCTCGATACTGTGAAGCGCCACCAGGACACGTGGTGCGCGGCGCCCAAAGATGCGTGGAGGCGTTACGGAGCCCGCACGAACCAAGACGGGAATAAAAGAGCCGTCACTTAGCTTGAGCATCAGTTCGTTCTCGGAGCCATCAGTTTCAAATGGCAGACGATGTTCCGTCGCACGTTCAAAAGCGGACGAGTACAGGACGTCTTTAACATCTCCACCGATGACGTCGGCGCGTTCCTCGCACATCAAACCAAGTAAGCGGTTATTCACATGCAGAATGGTTCCGTCGAGCTCGCAGATGATGACAGCATCGCTCGTGATCTCGACTAGTTGGGCAACGTCTGCCCACTCGTTGCGTTCAAGCGTTTCCATCGTGGACCCCACCGTCTATCGGTAACAAAAAAGCCTCCGAAGAGGCTTCTCAAATGCGATGGTGTCGGAGGCGGGACTTGAACCCGCATGACCAAAAAGCGGTCACTAGCACCTCAAGCTAGCGCGTCTGCCAATTCCGCCACTCCGACATGCTATGTTGTTGATTCGCGGTTCGTTTTGTTGGACCCGCGCGTTCAACGAGGAAGATAATAACCTATGATTCGAGAACTGTGCAAGCACTTTTTT
>CAJMLP010000068.1:0-3548 GCA_905214215.1 uncultured bacterium
CGACGTGCCAGATATTTTGAGCATCGCACCAGATATGGGCATGGCGGGCCGAGACATCGTCGCCGACGTCGGTAACATCGCCCTCACCAGTGGCCAGCGCGCCAATCTCAACACCCTGCTCACTCGGCTGAATCCAGCGCGGGGCGCTCACGACAAAACTGTTTTGCACGCGCAGCAAGCCCAAAGGGTGCGCCGGGGCGGGTTCGCGTTCGCCCGCAGTCAGCGACATGCCAAGCGAACGCGGCGTGGATGTGCCTCCGCCGCAGGTCGCGTTCGCGTAGTCGATGGCATAGTTCACCGAGGACCGCACATCCGCCGAACAACCGACGGCGACAAACAGCACCAGCACGACCTCGGCGCGCTCGGCGGGCATGAGTTCCGCCGCCTGGGACAGGCGATCGAGCGCGTTGCGATAGAGATTCGTGTCCTGGTGGCACTCTTCGAGCGCGCGTACCATCGGTTCACCTGCAGGACCGCACACCATATTGATTACAGCCGTGGAGTCCATGGGATTGCGCTGGCGCAGGGCCAGTTGCGACATAATACGCGCAGCCGAGGTACCGTATTCGGCAAAGTAGCGCTGCTGAAGCGTGCCGACCGGCGCGCGAACGATAAAGCGGGAAACCCAAGAGCGATCGGCGGCTCGGCTCTGCGGGCTGCGGCCGTCGGCGAGCGGACGGGACGAAAGCACCAAGCCGCACAGCTCGATATGGCTCAGATGCGCTGCGCGCTTAAAGATGTCAAACATGGCCCCGCATGGGGTGAGCTCAACTTGAGATGCCATGACCTAGGCCTCCTTGGTCGTAGAAATAGAATCGGACGATACTTCGACAGGTCCGCCAAAAGTACGGACAGCTGCGGCTCCACCGGCAAGCGGAGTCGCCATCTGGGCTTTTGTGCGTCGCGGTGCCGAAACGGGAAGTTCAAAGGCAAAGCCCATCGCAAGCAAAAACCACGTAAGCGTATAGGTTGCAACCAGAGCGGCAACAAGGCCGCCCATCACGGCGCGTTGGGAAAATACGCTACATGCAGCCACAACCAGCACCGGAACCTCGCAGGCAGAAAGCGCAAGCACACCCTGCAGGAAGCCCGAGCGCCGATCGCGCGCAAGTGCCCCCGCGGCAACGCCGGCTATGCCTGGCAGCGCCAACGCCAGTGCGGCAATAATACCCGGTAGCGACCCAGACCACACGAGCGATCCCAAAGTCGCCGTCACGCGAGCGCCCGACGCCAGCAGCGCGGCCGAAACCACGACCACAGCCCAAACCACGCCACAGACGACCGTCGCGCCGACCATCAGCGCGCGACGAACCGCGCGGCCAGACGCATCCATGGGGCACGGCGTGAGCGGCTCGCCGCGGAGCGAACGACCGACATTTTGCGCATAGTGGTCACAAAACGCCGAGAGCGCCGCCTCGACCGCCGCCGGCTCGGGACGATCTTTTTGATGGCTGGACAGACAGGCCATCACCACGTCGAACAGCTGGGCATCGACAAACGCCAGCGCATCGCGTAGCTCCTCGGAATCCGGCTCAAGCCCCAGCTGCTGGGCCTGCTCGGCCGCAGCGAGCGCCACATCGGGCTCACGACGAAGCAGCTGAGTCAAATCGCAACCGGGCGCATGGGCACCAATGGGATAGTCGGGCAGCGTGTCCATCTTGAGACGGTAGGGGCTGGCGATGTCGCGCGTCTTTTTGCGCGAACCCGAGGTGCCCGAAGTGCTCGGCGCGGCTTCGTATGGCGCGGCGCCGGCAATGAGCTCGTAAACCGTGCTTGCTGCGGCATAGACGTCGATCGCCGGCGACATACGCAAAGCGCGCAGGTCGGGAATATCGTCGGTGAGCATCTCGGGCGGGGCATAGGCAACCGTCGCGCGACGCAGCGTGGCATAGCGCTCCGTAAACGACGCCTTGCCGCCGGTACCGGCCACGGCCGACGCAGGCTCAAGCGCCAGCGACGAGCCAAAGTCGATCAGGCACAGGTCAAAGGTGCCCTCGGCAAGCTGCCGGTCAAGCGGTAGACGCGCCGTACGCACCATAATATTAGCGGGCGAGATATCGCGATGGACAAAGCCCTCGCCCACCAGGCTCATACGGCAGAGCAGATCGAACAGGTCGCGACCCAGACGCGCCGCCACAAGCGGCGATAGGCGGCCGGCATCGTCCACGGCAAAGCGCGAGCGCAAGCGGGCGAGCGTCTCGCCCTCGACCCATTCCATGACAATTGCAGGCACACCGTCGACCTCGCCCCAGCCATAGAGGCGGGGAAAGCCCTTAAGGCCCGAAAGGGCGCGATGGCATTCGTATTCCTCGCGAAACGCCGCTTTGAACTTGGCGACCAGCGCCTCATGGGCGGCGGCATCGTCAAACTCATCGCACGTTGGCAAGATGAGCTGCTTGAGTGCCACGGCCTCGCCTTGGGCGTTGACGGCACGCGTCACGCGGCCGATACCGCCACGGCGCATGGTGGCATCGTCGGCAAACAGTATCGTAAAACGACGCAGATAGGCAGGCAGTTCGTCCTGACCGAGCGCAATGGCCGGCTCAAACCCGTCGACACGCGCCAGGCGCAGGCCGACCATGGGATCGCGACCGAGCGATTGTGGTGTGGTGGATGCAAGATCGGTCATCATAGGGCAAGCGCCGCCACGTTATTGTTGAAGTTACCGAGCGCGACGTCATCATCGCCGTAATGGCCGACCCATTGACATAGGTTGGTGTAACAGCCCCACAGATTGGCATACTGCTGATACCACTTTGACCGGGGCGAGAATGTCTGACGACCAAACTCGGCTCGAATGACAAACATCTCCCCGACCAGGCTGTCGCACGGCCTGGGATCTCCCGTAGAGTTATAGGTCGAAACCACGTCATTGGCGCGAGAAACATAGCCGTCGAGCATGTTGTACTTGGTTACAAGCCAACTGTGAATGCTCTCTTCCTCAGCAGCGGAAAGGCCACCGGAGTTTGCATCGTTGTCAGTGTTGCCGCCCGTCGAGCCGCCGTTTCCAGACCCTCCGGCAGAGGAACCCGACCCAGAGCCGCCGCCCGAACTCGACGAATCCGAGCCGGAGCCAGAAGTATCCGAGCTACCGGGCTTTCCGGACTGCTGGGCGTCCTGCTCCTTCTGCTGCTCGACCTTATTCACCGTTGCCGCCACGCTATTGTTGGACAACCGATCGATGATCTTGGTGTTGGTGAGCACGATGGTTTTGCCATTGGCAAGCGTGACTTCGTTGTCCGGGGCCTCGGCGCCGTCCGCGTCGCCGGTGCCAAACACAATATGCGCGACCACACTTGCCCAAGCATATCCAGTCGTGGTCCCCAGGTCACTTTTGACCTCATGCCCCACGCGCGGTTCGCGTGCGGCATGTGCCTGCATCATGGACGGCACGGTCATGCCATAGGCAGAAATGCCAGCTATGACCAGCACCAGCGAGCAAGACAGCAGTGCGTACGCCCGCGGCGCCAAGCCCAGTCGGCGTCGCATGCGCACCGCGGCGCCGCGCTTTGTCTGAGTGCCACCGGGCCGCATGCGTTCTCCTCCAA
>CAJMLP010000069.1:0-3440 GCA_905214215.1 uncultured bacterium
ATCTTCTTGAGCGGCGTCGGGCACTGCTCGCACAGGACATCGGCAACGGCGCTGCCCAGGCCACCGATCACAGAGTGCTCCTCGACGGTCACGACGTGGCCGGTCTTGGTGGCGCTCTTGACGATCAGATCGGCATCGATGGGCTTGATGGTGTGCATGTTGATGACCTCGGCGTCGATGCCCTCGGCAGCGAGCTGCTCGGCGGCCTCGAGAGCCTCGCCGACCATCAGGCCGCAGGCGATGATGGTCACATCGGCGCCCTCGCGCATGATAATGCCCTTACCCAACTCGAACTTATAGGTCTCGGGGTCGTTGATAACCGGCGAGGCCAAACGGGCAAAGCGCATGTACACCGGACCGTCGCACTCGTAGGCGGCGCGCGTCACGGCACGGGCCTCGACGTCGTCGGCAGGAACGATCACAGTCATGCCGGGGATGACGCGCATGAGGGCGATATCCTCGCAGCACTGGTGCGTGGCACCATCCTCGCCCACCGAGATACCGGCGTGCGTGGCACCGATCTTAACGTTGAGGTGCGGGTAGCCGATGGAGTTACGAACCTGCTCAAAGGCGCGGCCGGCAGCGAACATGGCAAAGGTACTCGCGAAGGCAACACGACCGGTGGTCGCGATACCGGCGGCGACGCCCATCAGGTTGCTCTCGGCAATGCCCACATCGAAGAAGCGGTCGGGGCAGGCCGCCTTGAACTTACCGGTCTGCGTGGCGGCGGCCAGGTCGGCGTCGAGGACCACAAAGTCATCGTGCTCGTTGGCGAGCTCGACGAGGGCCTCGCCGTAGCTTACGCGCGTGGCGATTTTCTTGACGTCTGCCATCCTAGAGCTCCTCTCCGGCGGCCGTGAGCTCTGCCATGGCCTGCTCAAACTGTTCATCATTGGGAGCCTTGCCGTGCCAACCAACCTGGTTCTCCATAAAGGACACGCCCTTGCCCTTCAGGGTCTCGGCGATAATGGCGGTCGGCTGGCCCTTGGTAGCGCGAGCCTCGGCAAAGGCGGCGCGGATCTGATCGAAATCGTTGCCGTCGGCAAGCTCCACCACGTGGAACTTAAAGGCGCGGAACTTGTCGGCGAGCGGCATGGGGTCGTTGACCTCCTCGACGGGGCCGTCGATCTGCAGGCCGTTGTGGTCGACGATCACACAGAGGTTGTCGAGCTGCTGGTTGCCGGCAAACATGGCGGCCTCCCAGACCTGGCCCTCCTCGCTCTCGCCATCGCCCAGCAGGGCGTACGTGCGATAAGTATCGCCCCAGTGCTTGGCGGCAACGGCCATGCCCACGGCGGCGGAGATGCCCTGGCCGAGCGAACCGGTGGACATGTCAACGCCCGGAGTGTCGTTCATGTTGGGATGACCCTGCAGGTGGCTGCCGATGTGGCGCAGCGTCTCAAGATCCTCCTTGGGGAAGAAGCCACGCTCGGCGAGCACAGCGTACAGACCAGGTGCACAGTGGCCCTTGGAAAGCACAAAGCGATCGCGGTCGGCCTTGCGGGGATGGGCCGGGTCGACGTTCATTTCCTCAAAGTACAGATAGGTCATGATGTCGGCAGCGCCGAGCGAACCGCCCGGATGGCCGGACTTGGCAGCGTGCACGCCGGTGACGATGCCCTTCCTTACCTCGTTGGCAACCTTTTTGAGCTCTTCGTCGCTCATTGTGCCTTCCTTTCATCCTCATTAGACAAAATGCGCACGGCACCGAAGGTAATCCCAACACAGCCGCAATGCACGTACGTCATTCATTATGCTGGAAACTGATGGCTTTACCAGAGTTTTTATCATTATTTGAACAATTTAGCAGGCAGAACCGCTGATGAAACGGTTTATCAATGTGAACGTCTTTTGGATGGAACGCGGTCGCCCCTACGCGCTAATGTCCTTGAATCCCTCGCCGAAGGCTTCCGTAACGTCAGCGACCGTCACAATGGCGTGAGGATCGCGCTCGCGCACGATCGTCTTGAGGGTATTGAGCTCTCGACGGCTCACGATGACCATGATCACCGGCTTCTCGGCACCCGAATACATGCCAGTCGCCTTAAACTTGGTACAACCACGACCCAGGCCATACATAATATCGGCAGCGATATCAGGGAACTTGTCCGAGATGATGAGTACCATACGGCGTTTGTTGCCACCATCGACCACGGCATCGATCACGTAGCCGCTAATGACCATCGAAAGGCCTGCATATAGTGCATTTTCGATTGAAAAGACCGGAGCCGACAGCGCACATACGGCAACATCGATCGCCATGACGGTCGAGCCCACGGGCAGCGAGGTATTACGCGAGATGATTTGGCCAATCGTGTCCGAGCCGCCGGTGTTGGCGCCGGCGCGCAGCACCATGCCATAACCGATGCCCGTGATGATGCCGCCCCACATAGCGGGCAGCATCAGATCGGCATGTGCCAGCGGCGCCACAAACGGAGCGAACAGGTCGGTGAAAAAGCCCAGCAGCACAAAGCCTGTCGCCGTCTGCACCACGTAGAACATGCCGCCCTCGCGCATAACGACCAGCAGCAGCAAGGCGTTCATCACGATGGTCTGAATACCAACGGGAAGCGATAGACCGCGCGATGCGCCGACCGCCTGGATAATGGTGGCAAGGCCCGTAACGCCACCGGCAGCAAGGCCGTTGGGAATCAAAAACAGGTCGGTCGCAATAGCGGCCAGAGCGCACCCCAACATAATCTGGGGCAGGTCGTGAAAGAAGTTCATCGAAAGAATGCGCTTAATGTCCAGACGATATGCCATGCTGCCTCCCTCAAAAAAGCGCACCCCATCGGATGCGCTTTGAACTTCTTCTTGTATTCGATTCTACCGATTCGCCGGACAAAAACCACCCCTGCGCAGGGTTTATTCCGAATACAAACCCGTCCAACCGTTGGGCTTAGCATCGGCTTGAAGCCGCCCGATGTTTTAGATCTCCGAGCCTTCTGCATCGGCGTTGCCGGTGGCCCAGCGATGATAGCCAATAACAAACGGGTCCAGGTCGCCATCGTCAAGAACTGCCTCGACGTTGCTGGTCTCAACGCCCGTGCGTAGGTCCTTAACCATCTGATACGGGTAGAGCACGTAGCTGCGGATCTGGTTGCCAAAACCAATCGTGGTTTTGGGTCCGCGAATCTCATCCAGGGCCTCGGCGCGCTTCTCGAGCTCAATCTCGTACAGGCGAGCCTTGAGGATCTGCATGCACGCGGCCTTGTTCTGGATCTGGCTGCGCTCGTTTTGGCAGGTGACCACAATGCCGCTGGGGAAATGCGTCACGCGCACGGCGGAGTCGGTGGTGTTGACACCCTGACCGCCCGGGCCGCTCGCGTGGTACACGTCCACGCGGATGTCATCGGGACTGATTTCGATGTCGATATCATCGGGTAGCACGGGGATGACCTCGACGCCGGCAAACGTGGTCTGGCGGCGCTTCTTGTCGT
>CAJMLP010000070.1:0-2733 GCA_905214215.1 uncultured bacterium
AAGAATCCAAAAGATTATGCTTGACCAACATGTTGCGGTCGTGCCTTGCCGAGCCCCATGTAACCGCTGCACGAATCCTTGAAAGATATGTGTATGCAAACAGAGAAGATGAGAGTTTTCTCGGATGACTACTGAGAAGCATCCCAGAAGATCAAAAAACTCGAAATATGGTGACGTATTTGGCGACCCATTTGGCGACCAAAACAAAACAGCCCAGAGGGCATAGCCTCTGAGCTGCGAACATTTGGTGGGCGTTAGAAGATTTGAACTTCTGACCTCTTCCGTGTCAGGGAAGCGCTCTCCCCCTGAGCTAAACGCCCAAATGGAGCGGACAACGGGGCTCGAACCCGCGACCCCAACCTTGGCAAGGTTGTGCTCTACCAACTGAGCCATGTCCGCTTACGAGGATTAATCTTACGTGATACCCGCATCCTATGCAAGAACTTTTTTTAAAAAGTTTTGCGACGCCCTCGCGAACCTCGCGAAGACATCAGCCACCAAGGAAGGCGCAGGCAAACGCAAACTCGCCGCAAGAGGCCCTTACATCTCACCGAGCATGATCCAGGCAGAGCTGTCCTGCGCGAGCCTGCCGTCTGCAAGCGGTGATGAAGTGAGCAGGACCCTGCCCGCCGGCAGCTCCACGGGTGCTGCACCGAAGTTCGTCACACACGCCCAGCCGTTGTCGCGGCGATAGGCGATGACGCCGCCCTCAGCGCCCTCGGCACCATCCGCAAGACCGGTGCGCCCGTCAAGATCGAGCCACGCAAGATCGTTGGCGCACCCGCGCAGCTTGCGCCGCAGCCAGAGGGCGTCACGATAGAGCGCAAGCATCGATGTCGGGTCCGTTTCTTCCCTATCGGCAGCATAATAGGAGAACCATGCAGGCTGCGGCAGATGAGGCGCCGCATCGGCGTCTGCCGGCGAAAACCCAAACGATCCGCCCTGCGCGGGATCGTCCGCCGCCACCCACGGCAGGGGCACACGGCAGCCGTCGCGCCCCTTCTCGCGCTTCGGTCCGTGCGTATTGGTCGCAGTAGGATCTTCGAGTGCGGCCCACGGGATATCGGCCACCTCAAAAAGGCCGAGCTCCTCACCCTGATACACGTATGCCGAGCCCGGAAGCGCCAGCTCGAGCAAAAGGGCCGCCCGCGCGCGGCGCTCGCCGAGTTCACGGTCCTCGTCATAAGACGACCCGTCGCGTAAGAGCCAGTCGAGCGCAATCTGGTGGTAGCGCGTCGCCTTGATCTGCGGCAGGGCATAGCGCGTCGCCACGCGCGGCACGTCGTGGTTGGAGAGCACCCAGGTCGAGGCGGAATCGGATTCTATAGCTGCCTTCAAGCCCTCCTCGATTGCAGCGTGCATGTCATCATAGGTCCAAGTGGCCTTGGCAAACTCAAAGTTGAATGTCTGGCCAAGCTCGCTGGGACGCGCGTAGAGATACTGGCGCTCGGGCAGCACCCACGCCTCGGCAACGGCGCTGCGTGGCGGATCATAGCGGTCGAACACGCGGCGCCACTCGCGATAGATCTCGTGGACCTCGTTGCGGTCCCACAGCGGATGGGTGCCGTCGTCAACCATGTCATCGCCCTCGGCGAGATGCCACCGGTCGAGGTCATCGCGGTCGAGATCCTTGGCGAGACCGTGCGCCACATCAATGCGAAAGCCATCGACGCCTCGATCGCTCCAAAACGCCAGGACGTCGCAAAAGAACGCATGAACCTCGGGGCACGACCAGTCAAAGTCCGGCTGCTCGGGCGTAAACATGTGCAGATACCACTGACCGTCCGCGACGCGCGTCCAGGCGGGGCCGCCAAAGTTGGCATTCCAATTGGTGGGAGGCAGCTCGCCATGCTCGCCGCGACCATCACGGAAGATATAACGGGCGCGCTCGGGCGATCCGGGGCCGGCGGCAAGAGCGGCTTTGAACCAGGGGTGCTGGTTGGACGAATGGTTGGGCACGATGTCGACGATGACCTTGATGCCGTGCGCGTGAGCCGCAGTGATCATGTCATCGAAGTCGTCAAGCGACCCGAGACGTGGGTCGACATCGCAGTAGTCCGCCACATCATAGCCGCCATCGACGAGAGGCGATGGGTAAAACGGGCTCAGCCAGATGGCCTCGATACCCAGCCGCTCAAGATAGTCCATCTGCTGGGTAATGCCCGCGATATCGCCCAGACCCGAACCAGTCGAATCCTTAAACGAGCGCGGGTAGATCTGATAGATCGCGGCATCGGACATCCATGGGCGCGACGAGGACTTTTCTGTAGCCATGGGATGAGTCTCCCTTGCAACGAGGTTTTGCGAGATGCCCACGATGATACGCCCAAAGCGGACATTCGCGGCAAACAACGCCACAGCCACGCCCCAAAACGCTCGCTCCCTCTCGGGTTCGAGCCCAAGCGATGGGTACGAAAAAGCCCGGCTACCGTAGTAGTCGGGCTGCTGCGTTTGGAGCGGACAACGGGGCTCGAACCCGCGACCCCAACCTTGGCAAGGTTGTGCTCTACCAACTGAGCCATGTCCGCATATGTAAAACAAAACGGGCGCCGGAGCGCCCGGATGTTGCTTGGAGGCGAAGCCCGGATTCGAACCGGGGGTAAAGGCTTTGCAGGCCTCTGCCTTACCACTTGGCCACTTCGCCGAAAAAGGACCGCCTAAACGGTCCGGAAATGCAATGGAGCGGACAACGGGGCTCGAACCCGCGACCCCAACCTTGGCAAGGTTGTGCTC
>CAJMLP010000071.1:0-2668 GCA_905214215.1 uncultured bacterium
GAGCGCACCGATAATCGCGATGGTAGCCATGCCATTCCCCAAACCTATACGAAATACTCAACCACGGTATGGTACCAGCATTTTGTTTGACCTCGCCAAACGAACACGCTAAGCCAGCGTAGCGCGGGTATCATAGAGCGCCTTGGCGATGGCAGTCACAACCTCACTCGAATGGTCGCTCCATGGCATCGATGTCATGATGCTCATAATGTAGGTGTCGCCGTCAACATCAATGAGGCCAGCATCGCACGTCGCATTGCAACCTGCCTCGCTGATCCAGCCGGCCTTGTTGCGCACCAAAGCTTGGTCGTCCGCAATGCCATCGCGCACTCATTTATGTCTGTCCCCAATGAGTGCCCTTGGGGAGCGAAAATGGCTCGCTAGCCGATGGCGTTTTTGAGTTCCGCACGGCGCTTTTTCATGCCGGCCATGACGGCGTTGCGCAGCTCGGGCATGCGCGCGGTATCCATCTGGGGCACGCCCTCGAGCTTATAGGGAATACCCAGCTGCTCGTACTTGACGACACCCATCGTGTGATACGGCAGCATTTCCAGGCCCACCACGTTGTGCCATGGAGCGATCAGGCGACCGAGCTTCTCGCATTCCTCCGCCGTATCGGTGATACCCGGCACCACCACGTGGCGAATAACAACCTTAATCTTGCGACGGGCAAGCTCATCGCCAAACGCCAGGATGCGCGCAGGATCGCAACCGGTCAGCTTTTTATGCTCAACCGGATCGGCATGCTTGATGTCGAGCAGCACCATATCGGTCTCGTTGAGAACAGCATCGAACTTCTCCGGATGCTTGGGATCAAATGCATAGCCACAGCTGTCTAGGCAGGTGTGTACGCGGCCATCGGGGTTGTTGTGCATTGCACGGAACAGGTCGGCCAAAAACTCGGGCTGCAGGAGCGGTTCGCCGCCCGAAACGGTAATGCCGCCGCTACGGTAGAACTCATGGTTGCTCTGGAACTCGTCCATGAGATGCTCGACGGTCACCATCGTGCCGCCGTTAACAGACCAGGTATCGGGATTGTGACAATACGCACAACGCATGGGGCAACCCTGAACAAACACTACAAAGCGGATGCCGGGTCCGTCGACCGTTCCCATCGTCTCGATCGAATGCACGCGACCCAGGGCATACGCAGAGTCCTCGGGATGAGCATCCACACCCTCAAGCGTCATCTCAGCCATTCCCGCAACCTTGCCTCTCTTTGGTTTTTGTCAATTAAAATGCCAGAGCCATTCTAGCCCATACGCCTGATGGCGAAACGGTTTAGCGGTCAATTTGATCGTCCTATTTGACTCCACGCAAAAGCGGCGGGAAGGTTGTCACAACCCGCTCGCCGCCGAAGCAATAGAAATCGATAGACGCCAGGCCCTACGCCTTAAGCGTAAGCACCGCGCCAAAGGCGGTCGGGCCGCAGTGGCTCGAGATGACGCCGCCGACCTGAGTCCAGGTAACGTCATTAAAGCCCAGGTCGTGCGCATAGACTTCCATATCGTCGCGCAGCTCCTCGGAAAGGCCCACTGAATACGCCAAACCAATGTGCGAGTAATCAATATCGCCCTTCGCAACCATGTGGTCAATAAAGGCACGGGCACATTTGAGCATAGAGCCGCGGAGCTTCTTGGTCGCCACGAATTTGCCACCCGTTACCTCAATGCAGGGCTTAATCTTGAGCAGATGGGCGCCAAGAAACGCGACGTTGGACAAGCGACCACCCGCCTTAAGGAAGGCAAGGTCCGTAGGAACAAAGCCCAGCAGCACGCGGTCCATCACCGAATTGGTAAAGGCGAAAATCTCGTCGACGGTGGCATCCGGATGGGCTTCGATATACTTGGCGGTCTCAACGGCGACAAGCGACTGGCCCACCGACACAAAGCGCGTATCCATGGAGAAGACGTAATCGCGGCCCTTTGCCGCAATCTTCGACGACTGATGTGAGCAGGTCGTAACCTCGGAATACGCAAGATGCAAAATGGTCGCATCGGGCCGCTCGGCGTGGATGCGGTCGTACACATGCGCAAAATCCGCCGGCGAGCAACCGCTGGTCTTGGGCATCACACCAAACTCGTTGCAGCGCGAGTAAATCTCAAGCGGGTCGATCGATCCGTCTTCGACGGTCTCGTCACCAATCGTGACATGCATGGGCACGCGCACGATGCCATAGCGCTCGCAGAGCTCCGGCGTCACATCCGAACCAGACTCAACCACGATTACGTACTTGCCCATTATCATCACAACCCATCTCGACGTTGGCTTTTGAATATGTGACGCACGTCCGCCGTCCTGCTGCAGAACGGCCTCCAAGCGCCAAAGAGACGCCGCCCCTTGCACACAACAAAGGACAGCGTCTCCCTGGAAAACTCCGTGCTTATCTGAGATTCTACACGGTTTATTAAGGAGTGTTACTTATTCCGCAAACGGTAGCTATACGCGATAAACGGTAGCAAGCAAGAATCCAGAACGCTCAACCCATTAGGAGAGTTCCGCCTAAAGGGTGACTACACAGGACCCCGCCGGGGCTGTTTGGGCTACCTCCCAAAATATTCCGCAGGACGCAAGAAGCCCTCGCCGCACGAAGTGCGCAGCGAGGGCTTCTTGCATGTCCGAGGACGTTTTGGGAGGTAGCCCAAACAGCCCCGGCGATCCTGCGGGA
>CAJMLP010000072.1:0-2600 GCA_905214215.1 uncultured bacterium
CAGCCCGTGGGAGGCCAGGGCGCCGCTGACCGGTGGACGGCACCGAGCCGTACGCTTGAACTGCAGAAGGGGGAGGCCTCGCGGCCTCCCCCTTTTTTGCGTTAACGGGTTTTGTCTCACATAGTAGCTGTGTTTTATAACCCTCGTTTGTCGCATCTTCTGTGAACGGGCTACAATAACTTAGTCTGTGCGATATGGAGGTGAACATGGCTGAAGCTGGTATCGGCGTTGATATCGTCGAGATTTCCTGTATGAAATCAATTCTTGAAAAGACGCCGTCGTTTGCTCGGCGTGTGTTTACCGAAGAAGAGCGCGCGTATTGCGATGCATCATCGCGTCCCGCTGCTCACTATGCCAGCCGCTTTGCTTCGCGCGAGGCGGTACTTAAAGCTCTCGGCACGGGTTTTAGTCAAGGCGTTGGTCGCAAGGATGTTTCGGTTACGCGTGATAAACTCGGCAAACCGAAGGCGCTGCTTTCGGGCCGTGCTCTCGAGATCGCTCAAGAACTGGGTGTTGTCGAGGTCGCTCTTTCTATTACCCTTACGGGTGACTTGGCTGTCGCTAATGCCATTGCAATCACCGAGGATGCTCGACCTAAGCCTAAGGAAGAAAAAGTGAGCAACAAGAAACGCGTTGCGCAGACATTTAAAGAGGCTTGCTCTGTTTTAGATGAGCTTGAACAGCTGCAGAATTCAGCATTGACGGAGCACCTGGGCGATGCTTCGCAAGATACGCTAGGAGCATAGATGAAACCGGTTTTGAGTACCGAAGAAGTCGTTCGTCTCGAGGATATCATCGAACGCGAAGGGACTTCGAAGGCCGAGCTTATGGAGCTAGCGGGTGAGTTTGCCGCCAACGAGGTCTTGAAGCTCAATCCCGATCGGGTTCTCGTTCTGGTCGGTTTTGGTAATAATGGCGGCGACGGTTGGGTTGCCGCCGATATCCTGAGCCACAAGGGTGTGGACGTGGATATCGTTTCTCCGGTTGAGCCGGATGAGATTCCTGCTGCTCTGGCACGTCATGTTGCTCGTCGAACTGCCGGCCGCGATGTGCACGTTTGCGTCGGTCCCTCGCGTGACGAACTCGAGGTTTTGATCGATAAGGCCGATGTTGTTGTCGATGCCATTTTTGGTACCGGTTTCCACGGGAATCTGCGTGCGCCGTTCTCCATTTGGATTCCTACGGTCAATGAATGCGCCGATTGTGTCGTATCCATTGATGTCCCCTCGGGCCTGAATGCCGAGACGGGCGTTGTTGATGACGACTGCATTCGTGCCGAGCGCACGGTGACGATGATTGCGCCCAAGATTGGTCTGTATAGCGCTGATGGTCCTGAGTATGCCGGCGATTTGACCTGCGGCAATCTTTACGACCGTCTTGACGAGGTCATCGATGATGTCGACCACGCCGCCGAGATTGTCGAGCCCGGTGACTTAGTTGATTACTTTGCTCCGCTACCATCGAATATCGATAAGTATTCCCGTGGCTCCGTGCTTATTGTCGCCGGATCAGCGCAATATCCTGGTGCTGCCATTATGGCGGCCAAGTCTGCAGCTCGCGCGGGTGCTGGTTACGTGGCAGTCGCGGCTCCTGACGCCTGTGCCAATCTCATTCGCATGGCACTTCCTTCGATTCCGGTCTTTGCTATTCCGTCTGATTCCCGCGGCTCCTTTGGCGCCGCTGCGCGCATGACGGTGTGCGAGATCGCAAAGAAGTACAGCTGCGTGCTGTGCGGTCCCGGTATGACGACGTCTGCCGGCGCTATGCAGGTGGTTTCGGGCTTGCTCGAGCTTGATGTACCGCTAATTTTGGACGCCGATGCACTCAACTGCCTTGCTAAGATTGCCATTGACGGTATTGATAGTAACCCCGAGATGTATCGTCGCGAGCAGCCGTTGGTTATGACACCGCACTATCGTGAGCTTTCGCGTTTGGTTGCCGGTGACGAGGTGAACGACCTTGGTACCGCGATTGCGGCCGCGCAGAAGGTTGTCTGGGCTGCAGGCTCCGACAATCTGGTGGTCATTGCCAAGGGGCCGACGACGGCTATCTGTGGCGTTGAGCGTGTGCTGCTGCCGCTCTCGGGTCCGGCTTCTCTGGCAACTGCCGGTTCGGGTGATGTTCTCGCGGGTATTTTGGCCGGCACGCTTGCCACCATGCGCGACGAGATGGATCGTTGGGAGTTGCTGTATTCGTACGCCGTCGCACTTCACAGCTACGCCGGTTTTGCCGCGGCGACGGAGTATGGTGAGAAGAGCGTCATCGCGACCGATCTTATCGACTTGATCGGTCCTGCCATGGAGCTGGCGGCAAAGGATGCGCTCGAAGATCTGGGAATCATGGACGAAGGGTCGGATGACTAATCATGAATAAAGCCGATTTGACGCGCTGGTCCTGGGTCGAGATCGACCGCGGGGCGCTCCGTCGCAACACGAGGGCCTATAAGAACTTGCTGAATCCGCGTCAGCGCCTGTGCTGCGTGGTCAAGGCCGATGCTTATGGTCATGGAGCTGTTGAGTGCGCCAAGATCATGTATTCGGCCGGTGCCGACATGTTTGCCGTGGCGACGGTTAACGAGGGCGTTGAGCTCCGACAGGGCG
>CAJMLP010000073.1:0-2198 GCA_905214215.1 uncultured bacterium
AATCCAAGGGTTATACCCTAAGAGCAAACCACCCCTTTTAGGGGTGGTTTTGATTTGCTTCGTGCCATGTGGGGGCGGTGGCGACGTGCATTTTTGCGAGTATTCTGCAATCGAAGGCCCCTGCATACCGACGTTCGGGCAAAAATCCGTGCTCGTCGATGCTTTTCGCGAATAATAGGCGGGGTTATGGGCCGACAGCACTTGATTTGCAGGGATATTCGCGGTCTTTGGCCTTTGTCATGGCGCCCGATGCTCTTGGTTATGTTGAATACTCCCAAAAATGCACGGCGCTTAGAGGGGGCCTACGCGAAAAAGGAAACCGCTCCGTCGAAGTATGCATTCGACGGAGCGGTTTATGCATATAGCCGATTCAGGATGCGTTGCCAACTTGTTAGAACTTGACGGTCGGTGCCTGGCGGGCGGCCTCGGCTGCCTCAAAGCCCTGGCGCTCCTTAAACTGGAAGATGCCGGCAAAGATAACGGCAGGGAACGTCTGGATGGCGTTGTTGTAGCTAAGCACGCAGTCGTTGTAGCTCTGGCGCGCGTAGCTCACCTTGTTCTCGGTGTCTTCGAGCGTGGCTTGGAGCTGCGTAAAGTTGGTGTTCGCCTTAAGATCGGGGTAAGCCTCGGCCACGGCGAAGAGCTGGCGCAGGGCGCCGGTCAGCACGTTGTCGGCTTCCATCTTGGCTTCGGGCGTGGTGGCGCTCACGGCGGCGTTGCGCGCATTGACCACGGCGGCAAGCGTGTCCTGCTCGTGTTTGGCATAGCCCTTGACGGTCTCGACTAGGTTAGGGATCAGGTCGTTGCGGCGCTGCAGCTGCGTGTCGATGTTCTGCCAGGCGTTATCAATGCGATTGCGCTTGGTGACCATGTTGTTGTAGATGCCGGCGATGGCGCAGACAATCACAACGACAACAACGATACCGATGATGACGGGAATCATGGTGTCTCCGTTTCGAATGGCCGCGGCGTCTTCCGCCGGCTGCCGTTGGTGTAACGCTACTAGTATACCCGCAACCTTTGGCGATACCGAACTTTCCGGTAAGCGTTATGTTTCCACCAAGGTGAGGCCATTCGCCAAGGGTGGGCGATACAGGTGTAAGATATGCGACAGATTAGTGAGCGCTGTCTTTTCCTTGAGGAGGGCGATACGTATGGACCTTCGCATCAAGAAAACCTATCGGGCCCTGTTCGAGGCCTTTACTGAGCTGCTCGAAGAGCATCGGTTTGAGGACGTGACGGTTGCCATGCTGTGCGACCGCGCTATGATTCGTCGGACGACGTTCTACAAGCACTTCCGCGACAAAAACGATTACTTTGCCTTCTATATCGATGAACTCATGTCGGGCCTACCGCAAAAGCGAGCCGATGCGGATGGCGCGGAGGGCGCCGAGGACGTGCGGGCGCTTCGCCACGAAGTGTTCGCTGATGCCATGGATCTGATTCTGGCGCATGAGCAGCTCATGGATAACATTTTGGCGAGCAGTATGTCGGGTATGCTGACCAGCATGATTTGCGACCGCATCGCGCGCTCCATACGCGGGCGCGTGATGAGCGCGCTTGACGAGGATGCGCTCGCGCCCGTATCGCTCGAGACAACGTCTGAGTTTGTCGCCGGCGGCATTATTCGGCTCTTTACCATGTGGTGGGAATCGGGCCACGTACTAGAGCGCCGATCCGAAATCGCCGACGTGGTCGATGCGCTGTTCGAGCGGACTATGACGCCGGTGAGTCACTAAGAGTGGCGGAGAGAGGGGGATTCGAACCCCCGGAACGCTCTCGCGCTCAACGGTTTTCAAGACCGCCGCATTCAACCGCTCTGCCATCTCTCCGTGAGTCGTAATGATAGCATCGTTTTGGATTTGCAACAGGGGAGGCGAACGATGACGAGCACCGGAATCGATGAGAAGTTCATGCGCGAGGCGCTGGCCGAGGCGCGCGCCGCCGCTGCGGTGGGCGAAGTGCCCATTGGCGCTGTGGTGGTGCGCGCGGGTGAGATCGTCGCGCGGGCACATAATCGTCGCGAGCTCGACCAGGACCCTTCGGCGCATGCAGAGTTCGCGGCCCTGTGCGCTGCCGCTCGGTCGCTCGGTCGCTGGCGCCTTTCCGATTGCACGGTCTACGTGACGCTTGAGCCCTGCTGCATGTGCGCGGGGCTTATGGTTAACGCGCGCGTGGGGCGCTGCGTGTACGGCGCG
>CAJMLP010000074.1:0-2087 GCA_905214215.1 uncultured bacterium
GCCAGACCGGAGGGGCGCCGGGGGCGGGAATCTGGGCGTACACATTTCCTACACATATAAGGACTCTCGGCTGGCTGGGTAAATATAAGAGGGGACCTCGTTTCCGAGATCCCCTCTTTCGCCTATCTACAGTAATAGACTCTTAAATACCTTATGCCAGCAGCTTGCGACCGGACTCTTCAATCGCGTCAAGTGCTGCATCAGCCTCGGCGGCATCCGTGCCCTTGGCAAAGATATACAGCTTGATCTTGGGCTCGGTGCCAGAAGGACGGACGATACCCTTGTTGCCACCCTCGAGATCGAACTCAATGACATTAGCCTTCGGCAGGCCGTTCACGCAGGTGTTGTAGTCCACGACGGCCTCAATCTTGGACCCAGCAAGCTCCGCAGGCGGGTTCTCGCGCAGACCGGCCATGATGCCGGCCATCTTTGCCGCACCCTCAGCACCCGGATAGCTCAGCGAAATCGTCTTATTGTGGTAGTAGCCATACTTCTCGTACAGCTCGTGCATCGCGTCGGCGAGGTTCTTACCCTGCAGCTTGTAATACTGAGCCATCTGGCAAATCAGCAGCGAAGTGCTCACGGCGTCCTTGTCGCGCACGTGATCACCAGCCAGATAACCGTAGCTCTCCTCAAAACCGAAGATAAAGCGATCGACTTCACCGGCATCGGAAAGCGAGGTAATGATGTCACCGATGTACTTGAAGCCCGTCAGGCAGCGACGGAGCTCAAAGCCATATTCCGCGGCCAGAGCATCGACCATGGCGGAAGAAACAATGGTAGTAACCGCGACCTTCTTAGTGAGGTCCTCGCCGCGGGCGGCACGGGTCTTGCAAATATAGTCGAGCAACAGGACGCCCATCTCGTTACCGGTCAGCAGCAGATAGTCATCGCCATTCTTAACGGCAACGCCAACACGGTCGGCGTCGGGATCGGTCGCAAGCAGCAGATCGGGGTGAACCTGCTCGCAGAGATCGATGCCCTTCTGCATGGCCTGTCGGATCTCGGGGTTAGGATACGGGCAGGTCGGGAAATCGCCGTTAGGTTCCTTCTGCTCGGGAACAACCGTGACATCAGTGATGCCAGCGCGCTCGAGCACCGTGGTGACGGGAATGAGGCCGGTACCATTCAGCGGCGTATAGACAAGCTTGAGCGGTGCGCCGGCGATCTCCTCGGCAGAAAGATTCGTAACGCCGCGAGCGAGAACGGCGTCGTAATAACGCTCGAGGCACGAGTCATCGATCCATTTGACCAGGCCCTGCTCAAGAGCCTCATCAAAGTCCATGGACTTCACGCCGGTGAATGTATCGGTCTCGGCGATAGCCTTAGAAATTGCATCGGCGGCCTCGCTGGTGATCTGGCAGCCGTCGGGGCCATAGGCCTTATAGCCGTTATACGGCGCCGGGTTATGGCTAGCAGTCATGCAAATGCCACCGGAGCACTTAAGATCACGGACGGCCCAGGAGAGCGTCGGCACAGGAGAAATCTTGGGATACACGAGGGCAGTCACGCCGTTTGCTGCAAGAATGGCAGCCGTCGTCTTAACGAACAGCTCACCTTTATTGCGGCTATCGCGAGCGATGGCGACCGTCGGATGCTCAAGGGTCGCATTGAGGTAGTCAGCGAATCCCTGGGTCGCACGACCGACCGTATAGATATTCATACGGTTAGTGCCCGCACCGATAGTGCCGCGAAGACCGGCAGTACCGAAGGCGAGATCCTGGAAGAAAGCGTCGGTGATGGCGTCCTCATCACCCTGCTCCTTCATCGTGTTGAGCTCAGCGAGGAGCTCCTCGTCCTTGACATTGGCAATCCAAGTATCAAGCAGCTCATGAACATCTGCCATGTGAGTCCTTCCGTCACAATCAATAAAACGACCCGTGTAAAAACAGGACAAGCGCAGCAGTGCGCTAAAGCAAATATTAGTCCATTGAGAACAGAGAACCGACCAAAGAACGGTGAACGTCTATATTCAGCGGTGGATGATTAAATTGATTTAATTGCATAAGGAATGTTGCTCGTAAACGCAAAAAAGGGGGAGGCCGCGAGGCCTCCCCCTTCTTCAGTTTCGATGACGGCTCGGTGCC
>CAJMLP010000075.1:0-1961 GCA_905214215.1 uncultured bacterium
TGGAGCTCGCCGAGGAGTATATCGACGCTGAGTGCAAGACGGAGGAGAAGCGCCAGTACTTTAGCTTCGACAGCAAGTTTGAGCGCCTGGCCTATCGCCGCGTGGAGAAGGATCCGCGTGAGCTGGTGCAGGTCGAGGTTCCCTTTGACCGCCTGTACTCCGACATGGCGTTTGCCTACATTCGCCAGCAGGATTATGTGAGTGCTCGGAATGCCCTGATGCAGGCCGTGCGTTGGGATCCCATGAACTGCAACTATCGCTTGGACTTGGCCGAGCTGTTCCGCGCGCTCGAGGACAAGCAGGAGTGGGCATCGCTCTCGTTCTCGGTGCTGGAGCGCGCGAGCGACGGTAAGTGCGCCGCACGCGCCTACACCAATTTGGGTCAGTACTTCTTGGAGCCCGAGACCGAGAACATTTCGGCTGCCGTGGGCTGCGCGCGTCTGGCGCTGCGCCTGGCGCCCAATGATGCGCATACGACGCGCCTGCTCAACAAGATCCATACCACCTATCCGGATGTCGCGGACGAGAGTGACGACCATGTGATGGGTGAGCTCGCCCTGCAGGGCGTGCCGACCTCGCCTTCGGCCGAGATCGCCATCTGCCTGATCATGTGCGCGACCGATGCTGCAAGCGACGGCGACAAGCAGGAGGCTACGCGTCTGACGGTCCGTGCCCGCGACCTGGTGGGCGAGGAGGCATGCGCGGCGATTATCAAGCTGGTGCGCGAGAGCGATGCCGAGCTTAATGCCGAGCGCAGGGCAAAGCGCGAGGCTGCGGGCTCAAACGCCGATGGCGCCAAGGAGGCCGGCGATGCCCAGTAAGCGCGAGCGCAAGCTCATTTCCAAGAATCGCTCGGCACATCACGAGTACTTTATCGATGAGACGTTTGAGTGCGGTATTGAGCTGAGCGGCACCGAGGTCAAGTCGATTCGCGAGCGCGCCTGCCAGATCACCGATACCTTTGCATTGATTCGTGGCGGTGAGTGCTGGCTCGTCGGCCTGCATATCCACCCTTATAGCCATGGTGGCGTGTGGAATCGCGATCCCGACCGTCGGCGCCGTCTGCTGCTGCACCGCAAGGAGATCGACTTTCTTGACGGCAAACTTCGCAACCGTGGTTATGCGCTGGTTCCGTTGGAGCTCTACTTTAATACCGACGGTCGCGTAAAACTGCTGCTGGGCCTGGGTCGCGGCAAGAAGCTCTACGACAAGCGCGAGGACATGGCCAAGCGTGATGTCCAACGCGAGATCGACCGCGCCCTCAAGGAACGCAACCGCTAGGCGCTCTGTATAAGTTGCGGTGGAATGCGGACTGGTTTGCCTGTTTGAGGGACTATTCAGTCCCCATTTCACCGCAACTGCGGGTGTCTCATCTTTCTTACTGTTCTGACACATATGTTTCAAAGGTGGCGTCCGTTATGGGCGCTGCCTTTTTGTGGGTACATACATCCATGAGGTTTCAACCCGGGTTAGGGGAGTGATCGTTATGGACAAAACTGCGTTCTTTACCATGCCGAGCGGCCTGTACGTGGTGAGCTCCGCGGCAGACGGGCTGCGTGCCGGCTGCGTCATCAACACAGCGGTGCAGGTGACGTCCATGCCGCCGCGCATTTCGGTTGCAGTGAACAAGGACAACGTCACCTCGGGCGTCATCGCTTCGGCCAAAGCGTTCGCGCTGACCGTGATCGATCAGACCGCCGATATGCTCTACATCGGTAACTTTGGGTTCCGCACCAGCAGCGATTATGACAAGTTTGCCAAATACGAGACCCGCGAGACGGCTCTGGGCATGCCCTATGTGCCCGAGCACGCGGCGGCCCTGTTTAGCTGCCATTTGATCGACACTGTGGATGTTGGCACGCATCTGCTGTTTATCGGCGAGGTCGAGGATGCCGAGCGCTTGAGTGACGAGACGCCGCTCACCTACGATTACTACCATAAGGTCCTGAAGGGCAAGACGC
>CAJMLP010000076.1:0-1847 GCA_905214215.1 uncultured bacterium
ATAATCTTTCTTGATTAAATAGCAGGCGAAAGCGAAGGAGCTCCTATGTTCACCAAGGATGATGCGTGTTGGATAATCGGCCTTTCCGCAGGTGCGGGCATTGGCGTATATCTTGATGGCGGCTGGGGCGTCGATGCGCTTGTCGGGCGTGAGACCAGGGCTCATAACGACATCGACCTGTTCGTTCAGCGCGGGGATTGCCAAAGGTTCGTGGATCTAATTGCTGATGAGGGGTTTTCCGAGGTGGCTGCATCTTTCACCACCGAAGATCACACGGTGTGGCAAGACGAGGCGGGGCGCATCGTCGACCTGCATTGCTTCGATTTCGCCGAGAATGGCGATATTCTGTTTCAGGGAGATCGTTTTCCCGGGGAGGTCTTTTCGGGGAGGGGGCGCATCGGCGAGGTGGAGGTGTCGTGCATCGACCCCGAAAGCCAGCTGTTGTTTCACTTGGGCTATCAGCATGACGAGCACGACGTCCGCGATGTCATGCTCCTATGCCGTGAGTACGGTTTCGACGTTCCCGAAGAATATCGCTAGCTGTTGCTTTTTGCATCGGGGCACGACTTCAGCGCTTGCCGCAGATGCGCTGCGCCAGACCGCCCTGGACATCACGCCACGCCGTATATGGCCCTCCGCGCACGCGAGTCCCATTTCGCCTGCTTGATCCAGTACTCGTAGAACGGATAGGGGGTCACCTTGTACTGGCGCCAGGTCTTCTCGTACGTGCCGCGGGCCGCCTGCCTCACTATGAGCTCGGCGAGCTCGTCCGCGCTCCTGCGGACCTTGAAGCACCACGTCCACTTGAACCAGGCGAGGTAGTTCTCGAGGCGTCTCGTGGAGACGCCCCGGAACCTGCCGATGAAGCGCCTCATCTGGGAGTGGAGGCTGTTCACCCTGTTGATGGCGTGCTCCTCCCTCTTGCTGGCGATGTGCTCGCCGACGCCGAGGGCGGGCAGGACGCGGCGGTACACGTGCGCACGGTCCGTCGAGATTATCGCGCCGACCGCGAGCTTGTCGGCGAGCAGCTCCCTGGCTGCCGCCTCGTCGAGGCCGCCCCTCCCCGCGATCTCGTAGAAGATGTCGCCGGCGTCGTTGATGCCGGTGAGCACGCATATCCTCTCGTGCCCGTCGGTTCCCTGCGACCTCGCGCGGGGTCCTCTGGGCACGCCGGACTCCGACCTGGAGCGGTTCCCCTTGAAGCTCTCCCTGAAGAAGCACTCGTCGAGCTCGGCCCCGCCGCCGGCCTCCACGCGGAAGGCGGGCATGCGCTTGGCCATGGCCTCGAGCAGCCTGTGGCGCATGAAGAACGCCGTCTTGAGGCACACGCCGCACTTTTCCGCCGACTCGCGCAGCGGGAGCATGTCCACGTGGCACTCCGCGAACCTCATCCAGGCCGACCTGTCGAGCTTGGTGGTGGAGAAGATGCGCATGGTGGCGTCGGTGAAGGTCCTGGCGCACCCTCGGCAGAGGAACCGCTGACGGCCGCGCCCGTCTCGCCCCCTCTTCACGTAATGCGGGGAGCCGCACCAGGGGCAGGCTCTGTCGGGATCGTCTTCCGCCCCCTCGCTTGCCGCGAGGTCGAAAAGCTCCGCGTCTATCAGAGCCTTGAGCGATCTCAGGGCCCTGCTCTTCTCGGCAGCCGTCATCTGCGGGAGGAACTGCCTCGTCAGCTGGGTGAGCACGTCTTCCATTGCAACCTCCATCTCTCCTGATGATGGAATTGTCGCAACCGGGGCCCCGTCGCGTGTACTGCGTGCAGGACACTTATCCAAAGTGGTCTAACACAACGCGAAAAAGGGACAACGAGGACGGACACCATGTTTTTGGAGCGGCAGCGTGGGATT
>CAJMLP010000077.1:0-1786 GCA_905214215.1 uncultured bacterium
TTGCCCTCGGTGATGTCGGTGCGGAAGTCCTTGTTGGCGGCCTCTTTGGTGCCGACCAAGTTGAGCAGGTCGTCCTGAATCTGAAAGGCAAGGCCGGTGTGCAGGCCAAAGGCGCGTAGCGCCTCGACCTGCTCTTCGCTGCCGCCGCCGATAATGGCTCCGGCGGCAAGCGGCGTGGCTCCGCTGTAATACGCGGTCTTGTGCGTCGCCATGTCCAGGTAGTCATCAACCGAGATATCAAAGCGCTCGTCACGGACCCAACCCAGGTCAAGCGCTTGACCCTCGATGGTGCGGACGATCATCTCGGTAAGCTCGTGGAGCACACGCAGCTTCACGTCGGACTCGAGCGTGGGATCGTCGAGAACCGTCTTGGTGACCATGGTGAGCGCCAGGTCGCCACAATTGATGGCGAGCCCCGTGCCCTCGGTAAGGTGCATGCAGGGCTTGCCTCGACGAAGCTGCCCGTTGTCGGCGATGTCGTCGTGGATGAGCGCACCCGACTGGAAATGCTCGATAGCTGCCGCGGCGCTGCGGGCGCTCTCAAAGCTACCGCCCACTGCGGTTGCGGCGAGCATGCAGATAAGCGGGCGGTGGCGCTTGCCGGCGTTGGCCGTAAAAGCCGAGAGCGGCGCGTACAGGTAGCGTTCGATATCGGCAGAGGTCGCCTGTCCGTCAAAGAACGTGGCCAGATAGTCATTAATCTGGTCAAAGTGCTGGGCTAAAAAGCAGGTAAACGGACTGGACACGGGTTCTCGCATTCTTTCTTAGGTTGCATCGATGTAGTGTGCAGGCAACATATTGCCACATTGTGCCTGCCTGCGTGGCAGGTTTGGGGATTTAAGGCAACGGCGCATGTCGGACGAGTTTCGTAGTTAGACCAGTCCAAAGTGCTCGAGCGCCTTGACGACGCCATCTTTGTCGACCGAGTCGGTGATGTAGTCCGCGCGCTTTTTGAGATAGTCCGGTGCGTTGCCCATGGCGATGCCAACGTCGACGGCGTTCATCAGCGAGACGTCATTGCTGGCGTCGCCGATGCCGTATACGGTTCCGTGGTGGGGATCGAGGGCGTCGAGTACGGACTGGATACCCTCGCGCTTGGTGCATTCGCGAGGCGAAATCTCGGTCACTTCGAGCTCGAGCTCGTTAAAGCAGAGCAGCGGCTCAAACGCTTGATCCTGAGCGATGCGGTTGGCAAGCGACGTGGACATTAAGATCTTGTAGGCGCTGTAATGTTGCAGCTGCGTAATTGCATCGCCCACGGTGCGGGCGTATCCCGGGGCGTCGGGCGCATCGGCACTCATGCGAACGACGCCATTGAGTCCCTCAAAACGAATCACTTCGTCCGATTGCTCAAGAATGGGAGCAAGGCGCTGCAGCATGCCGGGCGTCATCGCCAAATCGCGAATCACGTGTCCCTCAAGTTCGACATAGCCACCCGCGAGGCAGACGATGCCGGTCCAGGGCAGCTCGAGCAGCTTTGGATGGATGCAGCTCAGCGTGCGCCCTGTGCAGATAAACGCCATATTGCCCTTGGCGACAAAATCACGGATGGCTTGCGAGACCGCTTCATTGGGATAGGGGGAGAGGTCTCGCTCGCTCTCGGGAAGCTCTTGTGCCACTCGAGGGTCTTGCCAGGCGAGTGTTCCGTCGATATCGAAGAAGCAGATATCGCCGCGCTTATGGGCTGCGCTGGCGGCAGGGGAGGCCGAGGTGGTGGGCACAAATCCCGGCTCGAGGCCCATGATCTGGTCAAAATGCTCTTTAACGCGGGGAACGGAGATGCCGA
>CAJMLP010000078.1:0-1619 GCA_905214215.1 uncultured bacterium
TGATATGAAGTGCTCCCCAGTCAAGGGGCAAATTCCACAATTTTTCAGCATGATGCCTACTTTTGTGGTCAGGTGGCAGAACAGGGCGCTCTCTCCGGTTGCCCTTCGGGACTGGCCACTCTGATATACGCGTGTTGGTTAACGCAGGTCAATGGTTTGCCGAGAACTCTGCTGTCTTTTGTCGAGGATCGCCGGTCGCCCGGCGCCTTCAAAATTTCATCGCAGATAGTTCAAACCTTTGCATCCGTCAGAGCGTCCTGTTCTGCCGCCTTCCTTGCCTGGGGCCCTCCTTCTCCTTGCTGCCTTGCCGTCCTTGATTGAATCCTTGCGACGCAGGCCCTTCAGCCCTGCGCCTCGGCGCGCGTCTGGTACAGGCCGTTCATCATGCCCCAGATGAAGCAGGCCATCTCGCGCGCTATTGCCGCCACGGCCACGTTGTAGGCCTTGCCCTTCTCCTCAAGCAGGTGCCTGGCCCTGTGCGACAGCCTCCTCGCCGCCCGGTCGGCATAGCGCACCACCTCGTCCGGCAGCCCCTCCTGGCGCTTCCTCAGCGCCAGGGACTTTGAGCTGGCGCAGCGGCATCGCGCGAAGCCGTGGGCGGCCTCGACCAGCAGCTTCCGCAGATGCGAGTTGCCGGCCTTGGTGATGCCCATGCGCTTCTCATTCCTGCCGCTGGACTGCTCGCCCGGCACCAGCCCCAGGAAGGCGGCGAAGGCGTCGGCGCTCTTGAACCTGGCGAAGTCGCCGACCTCGGTCAGCAGCGACATGGCGGTGTTGGTCGCGATGCCCTTCATGGCCATGAGCTTGCGGGCGTGTTCGAGGTAGCGCTCCTCCCTGGCCATCTCCTCAATCCTCGAGTCCATGCGCCTGATCTCATCGTCGAGGAAGCGGTAGGAGCCCAGGTAGGCGTCCAGCGCCTCGCGCTTCCTGGCGCTCATCTCCAGCCCCTTGATCCACTTGAAGAAGCGGCCGGTCCAGGGAGTGCCGTCGTATGAATGGCCCTGGGCGTGGAGGAAGCAGAGGATCTGCTGCTTCGTCTGCTTGAGCAGCTCCTTTTTGGCGTTACGGGCCCGGATGTAGTCGCGGTTGTCCAGATCCTCGTCGTCGCACACGTACACGGGCTTGTACGAGCCGAAGCACAGCGAGCGGGCGAGCCACTCGGCGTCGTTCTTGTCGGTCTTGACCCTGCGGCCGCCGCGCTCGGCGAGTATGGTGGTGGGAGCCATGACCACGCAGGGGATCCCCTTCCTTTCAAGCTGGCGGAGCAGCGAGAAGCCGAGGCAGCCGGCCTCGTACCCGCATATGACCTTGGCGGGGCCGTCTCCAAAGCCGGGCACGCAGGCGTCGAGCTTTTTCCTGGCCTTCCTGATGAACCTCTCAACGCTCTCGACGCTTGGCGCCAGTTTCACCGGCTCCTGCAGCATGACCGAGTCAAGCTCAGTGTCCGTATAGGCGCAGAGGGTGTAGTTGGTGGTGTGGACATCCATGCCGACGTAGATTATTCTTTCCATGAAAGTGCTCTCCTATGCATGCGGTAACTCCGCAATCTGTTGCTAACCTATTCAGTTTAGTGGATAAACCCGCGATTTTTGCATCACGGGAGCACTTCATATTGTCTT
>CAJMLP010000079.1:0-1560 GCA_905214215.1 uncultured bacterium
GCCGACATGTTTGCCGTGGCGACGGTTAACGAGGGCGTTGAGCTCCGACAGGGCGGGATTACGAAACCCGTCCTCATCCTAAGCGAGCCGCCTATCGAGGCTATTCCGACGTTGCTCGAGTTTGATATCATGCCCTCGGTCTATACGTCTGACTTTGCTCTTGCGTATGGCGAATGTGCCGTCGCGGCGGGCAAGGTGGGCAAGTATCATCTCGCCATCGAGACGGGCATGAACCGCATTGGCGTACATTATACGCAGGTGCTCGACTTTGTCCGCGGTATTAATTTCCATCGCGGTATTCAGTGCGACGGCGTATTTACTCACTTCGCCACGGCCGATGAACCTTCGGGCTGGGACTACAAACTGCAGTGTCAGCGCTTTACCGAGGCCGTTCAGGCCATTAAGGATGCGGGCTTTGAGTGCGGTATCGTGCACTGCGCCAACACGCCGTCCTCGATGCTCGACCCCTCGATGCATTTTGATATGATTCGCGCCGGCGTCGGCTTGTATGGCATGCAGCCGTGCGAGCTGAGTGGCCGCGTGATGCAGCTTGATCCCGTTATGAGCGTCCATGCGCGCGTGACGCGCGTGGCACACCCTGCGATGGGCGAGGGCGTGGGCTACGGTTTTACCTACCGCGTACCGCGTACGCGCGTTCAGATCTGCACGCTGCCGATCGGTTATGCCGATGGCCTATCGCGTACGCTTTCCAATCGTATGGATGTGCTGTATCGCGGCGAGCGCGTGCATCAGGTTGGCAATATCTGCATGGACCAGTTTATGGTCGCCATTCAGTCCAACCCGGCACACGAGATTCCCGAGGCCGAGTATGGTGACGAGATGATCATTGTCGGCCGCGATGGCGACGCCGAGATCACTATGGACGAGATGGCCCGACTGCGCGGAACGATTAACTACGAGGTCGCCTGCGGCTTTGGCATGCGTCTCGACAAGGTCTACGTGTAGGAGCCGCTATGGGCGTCATGCACATCCCCGGCCATAGCCATCAGGCGCCGCGTGAGGTCGCACTCGAGGAGATCGAGGCCGTTCTGGGCGATTGTCACCTTTGCCAGCTTTACCAGTCGCGCCACAACATCGTGTTTGGCGTGGGAAACCCCCGCGCTCGCGTGATGTTTATTGGCGAGGCGCCGGGCCGTAATGAGGATTTGCAGGGCGAGCCCTTTGTGGGGGCGGCAGGCGAGGACCTCAACGGCATTTTGTCGCTGGCGGGGCTCAAACGCGAAGACGTCTACATTGCCAACGTGCTTAAGTGCCGCCCGCCGGGAAACCGCAATCCGCGCCCCGAGGAAGTGCTGGCTTGCTCACCGTTTTTGCGCGAGCAGATTCGAAGCATCTGGCCCGATATCATCGTGACGCTCGGCAACCCCGCAACGCACTTTGTGCTCAAGACCGAGATCGGCATTACCAAGCTGCGCGGCAGGTTCCATCAGATGGGGCACTTTGTGGTGATGCCCACTTTCCATCCGGCAGCAGCGCTACGCAATCCAGCGTGGCAGGAGCTGCTGGAGGAAGACTTTAAGATGCTGGGCGACTATCTGG
>CAJMLP010000080.1:0-1422 GCA_905214215.1 uncultured bacterium
GTGCCATTGGTGCAAAAATAGGCGTGAGCAAGACGCAAGTTCACCGCTGGTTGCGTAACTTTGCAGTGGAAAAGCGTTCACCTATGCAGAAGAAGATTACCCCCAAGAGAGTGACCGGCGTCCATGCTCCTGAGCGAAGCGGCGAGCGAGTGCCGTCCGAGACGCTGGAACAGAAGGTCAGGCGGCTTGAGCAGGAGCTCAAGCAGGCCCGACTGCGTGCAGATTTCTACGATGAGATGATCAATGTGGCCGAGAAGAAGTTCCAGATTCAGATCAGAAAAAAAGCTGGCGCCAAACGATAGAGAACCTGCATGCACGCGACACGAGGTCATACGCCATCATGCCGCTGTGCAAGTTGTTTGGCGTGAGCAAGCAGGCCTACTACAAGTGCGACGGGTCCACCTCCGCCAGAAAGGCGGCGCAGGAGTCGTTCGCCCTTGAGTTCATCCACACCGTCCGCTCCATGGACCCCGGCATCGGCGGCATGAAGCTGTGGCACATGTACAAGGACGCCTTCCCCGGCATTGACAGGGTTGGGCGTGACAAGTTCGAGGACATCATCGACCGGCACGGCCTGAAGGTGAGGAGAAAGATGCGCAGACCCCGCACGACCGACTCCACGCACGGTCTGCCCCTGTTCCCCAACCTTGTCAGAGAGCTCATCCCCACCGCCGTCAACCAGCTGTGGGTGACCGACATCACGTACATTCCCGTGTGGATTGACGACACCCACTACGTGTTCTGCTACCTGAGCCTGGTGACCGACGCCTACAGCCACGAGATAATAGGCTGGGCCGTCGGCCCCGACCTGGGCTCCGCCTATCCGCTCCAGGCTCTCGAGATGGCGAAGGGCCGCCTCGGCGAACCGGGCGGTGCGCTCTGTGGCTCGCTCATCCACCACAGCGACAGGGGCGTCCAGTACGCCAGCCGGGAGTATGTGGAGGCTCTGAGAGGCTGTGGGATAAGAATCAGCATGACCGAGAACGGGGACCCCAAGGAGAACGCCATTGCCGAGCGCATCAACTCGACGATGAAGAACGAGCTTCTGAAGGGTATGCGCTTCCGTTCCGTGGAAGAGGTCAGGGAGGCCGTCGGGAAGGCCGTGCACTTCTACAACAACATGCGCCCACACATGAGCGTGGACATGATGACACCGGCCCAGGCGGCGCGCTGCCACGGCGAAATAGTCAAATGGTGGAAAAGTTACCGTGAGGAGGCCATAAAAAATGGCCGAGCATGATGACAATCGCTAAAAAAAGTTTACCTTTGTCGCTTGGGAAGGGTCGCCTTCCGGCCTACGGCCTCCAGACGACCCTTCCCAAGGTTGGCGAAACCGCCAAGTCAACCCCTATCAGGGATAAGTTTAACCGAGTCAACTCCCATCAGGGATAACACCCAAAACAGTCAACCAAAATCAGGATA